>JAZNTS010000001.1:0-11979 GCA_045591905.1 Oscillospiraceae bacterium
GCAATAAGAGCGTCTATCTCCTCGTCAGTTCCAACTGTTATTCTGAGGCGGTTGTCGATACGCTGTTTTTTGAAATAGCGCACATAGATATCGCGCGTTTTAAGAAACTCGCAGATATCCTTCGCGGAATATTTCGGGTGCTCTGCAAAAACGAAATTTGTGCAGCTGTCAGGCAGTGTAAAGCCCATGCCGCGAAGCTCAGCAGTAAGTCTATCACGCGTTGCAATCACCTTTTCAAGAGTAGCGCGGAAATATTCCTCGTCCTCTATCGAAGCAACACCCGCTTCAATAGCAACGCTATCCAACGGGTAGGAGTTATAGCTGTCCTTTGCCGCATACAGCGCAGAGATAAGCTCCGTATTGGCAAATGCACAGCCAATTCTCATGCCCGCCATAGAACGGGATTTCGAGAATGTCTGAGTAACAACTAGGTTTTCATACTCAGCAAGAAGCGGTATCGCGGAAACGCCGCCGAAATCCACATATGCCTCGTCAACGATAACAACGCTGTCGGGGTTTGCGTCAAGTATCTCCCTTATAAAATCAAGACCTCTGCCGATACTCGTTGGCGCATTGGGATTTGCAATTACCACGCCGCCGTTTTCGCGCTTGTAATCTGCTGCGTTTATACTGAAATCCTCGTCAACAGGCATAGTTTCATAAGGAATCCGCAACATATCGCACCACACAGGATAGAACGAATATGTAATATCAGGATAAATTACAGGCTTATCGGAATTAAAAAACGCTCTGAAGCACAGCGCCAGAACATCGTCCGAGCCGTTTCCGACAAACACATTCTCCCTTTTAAGACCCTCGCGCTTTGCAATTGCCTCAGCAAGTGGCTTCGCGTCTGCATCGGGGTATTTTTTCAGACTTCCGCCCTTAAACTTCTCAATCGCCTTAATAACAGATGGCGCGGGCGGATATGGGTTTTCATTTGCATTAAGCTTAATAAAATCCGTTTTGTTGGGCTGTTCACCTGCAACGTACGGCTCTATCTTAATAAGATTATCTCTCCAGCTCATGTTGTATCCTTTCAAAATGAAAAAAGGCGGACAGGCACAACGCCGATCCGCCTAGCTTAGTTTAAAGCACAGCAATTATTCTGCGTCGTCCTCATCAAGTTCAAACTCAAGATGCTGACCGCAGTTGGGGCAATCCATAGCGCCGGCAGCCGCCTGCTCATAGTCAAAGCGGATAGTATTGCTGCAAGCGGGGCAAGTCGTTTCGTACAGCTCACCCAGATCGTCCTCAAAATCATCGTCATCGTCGTAATCCTCATCGTCTTCATCGTCGATGTCGTATACGATATCCTCGAGGTCTGCAACGCTCTCCTCCATATCGGTCATAACATCTGCGATGTCATTGAGCTCGTCGTCAACCTCCTTGAGGTTTTCCGCGATATCGGAAAGCACATCAAGCATTGCAGCAAGAATCTTGCCCTCCTTGGTAGACTCGTCAAGAGCAAGTCCCTCAGCAAGACCCTTAATATAGGAAACCTTTTCGCCGATCGTCATGGTTATCAATCCTTTCCAATTTAAAATAAAAGCTGAAAAACGTAATTACTTAACACGCTCCATATACTCGCCTGTTCTGGTGTCGATACGAATGATCTCGCCGTTGTCGATGAACAGAGGAACGCGGATCTCTGCACCTGTTTCAAGTGTAGCGGGCTTTGTAGCGTTTGTAGCTGTGTTGCCTGCGAAGCCGGGATCTGTCTGTGTGATCTGAAGCTCTACAAAGTTCGGAGGCTCAACGCCGAATACCTTGCCCTTGTAGGACAGAACCTTACATACCATGTTCTCCTTAACGAACTTGAAGTTGTCGCCGAGGTCGGAAGCGTTTACGGGAACGTCCTCGTAGGTCTCGGGATCCATGAAGTGATAAAGCTCTCCGTCAGAATAGGTGTACTCCATATCCTTTCTCTCAACGTAAGCTGTGGGGAACTTAGCTGTGGGGTTGTATGTCTTTTCAACCACAGAGCCTGTGATAACGTTTCTTACCTTTGTTCTAACAAACGCTGCGCCTTTACCGGGCTTAACGTGCTGGAACTCGATGATCTGCATTACGTTGCCTTCCTCTTCAAAGGTCATACCATTTCTGAAATCTCCTGCTGTAATCATAGTAGGATACCTCCAATAATTTTTTTAATATCATACGAACTGCGACGCAAAGCACCGCTATTCTATACATCTTTTATATTTTACCCTATATTACGGAATTTTTCAAGTGCTTTTTATAAAAAAACCTAAAAAATATCACTTTTTGTACGAATAATGATATTGCCGCTTATATTCTCAGCAGATTTTTGGTCGTCGTTGTGAGGTTTTTGCAGCCGTTTTCCGTAACAAGCACCATATCTTCGATACGCACACCGTATTTTCCCGATATGTAAGCGCCCGGCTCAACGGTTACTATCATTCCGGCTTTAAGCAGCGAGCTGCTTTTCTGCGAAAGAGTGGGCGCCTCGTGTATCTCAAGACCTACGCCGTGACCAAGCCCATGCCCGAAATACTTGTCATAGCCGCCCCAACCGTTAAGCGTGCTGCGCGCAACGCTGTCAACAACTGCACCGCCGATATCTGCGCGCACAGCATTAAGTCCATCGAGATTTGCATACGACACAGCGTTGTAAAGCTCTTCCATTTCGGGGGTAGGCTCGCCTATTACAAGCGTTCTTGTCATATCGGAATGATAGCCATCGCAAACTGCGCCGAAATCAAGCGTCAGAAACTCGCCCTCCTGCAAGGGCTTATCTGTCGGCACCGCATGGGGCGACGCGGAATTTATGCCCGAAGCCGCTATCGTTTCAAACGAAAGCTCGTCTGCACCGCAGTCCATCATAAAGTAATTCAGCAGCGCCGCGACCTGCTTTTCAGTCATACCCTTGCGCACGCGCTCAAGCAGCCTTTCGAAAGCGTTCTCGGCAATTCGCTGAGCCTTTACGATAAGCTCTATCTCCTCCGCGCTCTTTATCACGCGCATAGCGGTTATCCTGTCGGAAAGCCACGAGGACGCGTCAAGCTCCGCATAGAAAAGGTCGCTCTTGTAGCGCTCATACTCTCCTATCGTCATATACGCGCTCTCAACCGAAAGCTTTGTGATGTTATGCTTTATCATCAGGTCGAGAAGCTGCTTTCGAACATCATCAAGCAGCAGCACTTCACAGTCAGTCACGCGCTGACAAGCCTTGTCGTAGTAGCGCGAGTCGATAATAAGATACGAGCATTCCTTTGTGACGAGAATAACGCCTGCCGAGGAGCCGAAGCCGCAGAAATACCGTCTGCTTACATCAGAAGTGATGAGCGCTCCGTGCATATCGTCCGTAAGCTTTTGAGAAAGCCTTGCAATATTATTCATCTTTTTCACCCAGCTTGTTATCCAATGCGTACATACCAAGCATATAGCTGTATTTTCCGAAACCTGCGATGCTTCCGCAGCAGACAGGTGCAATAACAGAGTTCTTTCTGAACTCGTCGCGGTTGTTTACATTGGAAAGATGCACCTCGACAACAGGTATCTTTATCGCTGCAATAGCGTCGCGGATCGCATAGCTGTAATGCGTATAAGCACCCGCATTGAGGATAACTCCCGCACAGTCAAGACGTGCCTCGTGCAGGCGGTCGATAAGACCTCCCTCGGAGTTGCTCTGGAAAAAAGCTATCTCATATCCCATGCTTGCTGCCATACCGCGCAGCTCGTCATTAATGGAGTTCATCGTTTCACCGCCGTATATCGCAGGCTCACGCTCTCCAAGCAGATTGAGATTAGGTCCGTTCATTACAAGAATCTTCATATTAACCTCCGTTTTATGTCACAGCGCTTCAAAATAGCGCTTCATTTCTGCCGCGTCCTCAGCCTGAGTGCCGTCGGACTCGCAAATTATCGAGGGAGAAAGCTGTCTGCGGTGAAGTTCCTCAATAAGCGGCTGGTACTCAGGTCCCCACTGCTTGTCGGCAAAGGTGACGTGCCGCTTTTCGCCGCCCGCGGTGTACTCTATTCTGCTGAAATGGATATGCATTCTCGAAAGCCTGTCATGCCCGAGCTTGTGCTCGATATAGTCAAGAATCTGAGCATATTCTTCTTTGCCCTTTATGCCGCCGAGCGTTCTCGCGTTGAGATGTCCGAAGTCAACGCACGGAAGAAATCGCTCGTCAGCGCCACACAGCTCCACAACTTCTTCAAGCGTGCCAAGCTGGTTTATCTTGCCCATCGTTTCGGGACAGATGATTATATCGGACAGCCCTGCTTCATCAAGCGCCGCCTGCGCCTTTTGCAGAGTATCGAACGCAAGCACGGTAGCCTCCTCCCTGCTGATCTTAGCACAAGATCCTGAGTGTACAACTATCTTCTGCGCGCCGACCTGTTTCGCAGCCTGTGCCGACTGCATAATATAGTCAACACTTTTAAGCCGCGTTTCCTCCTCGACTGACGACAGCGAGATGAAATACGGCGCATGGAGCGTCACATAAATACCGTGCTGCTTTGCAAGCTCGGGCAGCATTGACACGGTATTCGCGCTTATTCGAACACCTCTGCCGCACTCTATCTCATAGCCGTTGAGCCCCATTGAAGCAAGGTACTCGGGCAAGTCCTGCGGAAACTTCCGCTTGCCCCAGCTCAGCGAATTGCCGCCGGGGCCGAATGATATCGACATATTATAATCTCCGTAAATGTTTTTACGGACATGGCTCACCATGTCCTTTATTTTATCTCCAATTTTGAATAATCTCGATGGAACACAAGGCTCTCAAGCTTTCTTTTAAGCCTGAACGTCCAAGTTTTTTCAAGATGGAACGGCTCTACAAGAACAGTTCTCACGCCCTTGAAATTTCCGCCCATGATGTCGGTGAATATCTGATCGCCGACAACAAGCGTATCCTTTTTGGTACTTCCCATAGCTTTCATCGCCTTTGAAATGCCAAAGGTAAGCGGCTTTGCGCCGTTTGCCGTGAACGGAAGCCCAAGCTTCTCCGCAAGCGGCTCAACGCGCTTATGCGTATTATTCGACACAATGCGCATTTTTACTCCGAGCCTCTTCATTTCGTCCAGCCACTCGGTAACGCCAGCCTCTGCGGCGGGGTTTCCATGCATGGATAATGTATTATCAAGATCCAGCACAAGCGCCTTTACGCCGTTCTCACGCAGGAATTTTTCGTCTATATTCAAAACGCTTTTCAGCCAAAATGTGGGCTTAAACAGCATAGTTCCTCCAAAACTCTTAATCACTCGCCCGAAACAAATCGGAGCGTCTGATTAAATTCATCGTTATCCCATTGGTTTATGTCCCAATGCAGAATTACCTCATCATCGCTGATCTTTTCAGCATAACGCTCGGTCACATAATACTCGCCGTTTCTTTCTTCTTTCATAGAAAAGAGCGTATATCCGTCCTTTTCTCTGTATTCGTATGTAAACCGGTATTCTCTGACATCGTCCTCATACATCGTGCCTGTAAGGGTTTCAGCATCGAAATAAACCACGCCTTTGTCCTCAAGCTCCCACTTGCCGCTTTTTATCGTCCAGCCCGAATACGGCGCGGGTTTTATTTCTGTTATCTTTTTATATTCGCTCTCAGAACTGCTTACATAGCTAAGCTCAGTAACTGCGCCGTCCCAATCCAGCACTAAAGTATCCTTGTTCATCTCTTTCACAGTGAATACTATCGGTAAATTATCGCCGATGATCATTGTAAGCTGCGTAACCTCGATCGGAGCAAATCCCACGCCCTCGACAAATTCAATCGAAGTTCCCTCTCCGAGCGAATAGGTAAACTCACCGCCCGAACCTCTTTCTGTGTTATAGCGCGAGCCTGTTCCGTCCTCGTTGAACCAATAATACATTATGTCGTCATCTGACCACATACCGCCTCTTACCTTTTCGGTATACTCCGACCCGTCAGAGCAGCCTGAAAGCAGTATTATTCCAACAACAAGCAGCGAACCGAGCTTTTTCACGATACCCTCCATATACAATTAAAGCGGACATAAAATGCCCGCTTCAACCGTTTGATTTTAAGTAGCAATGCAGTTCGTATATCAGAACTTGCGCTTGCGAGCAGCTTCGGACTTCTTCTTACGTTTTACCGAAGGCTTCTCGTAATGCTCTCTTTTACGAACTTCAGCAAGAACGCCGTCCCTTGCGCATGAACGCTTGAAACGCTTCAGAGCGGTATCAAGAGATTCATTTTTACCAAGACGAATTTCTGCCATTTATATTTCCCTCCCTTTGCCGTATGGCACAGGTTATCTACATAATAGTAGTTATACAAAATGTATATATCTTATTATACATGATGTATCTTGTTTTGTCAAGTAGCAAAATCAATTTTTAAGAAAATTTTTCTAAAAACTTTCTAAAACACATCAATCCGTTACCCATTCGCTGATATCAACGGGAGTTCCGTCAGCCCAAAGATGCTCAAGCTGGTAAAATTCACGCTCGTTTTCAAGGAAAACGTGAACGATAACATCAATATAATCAAGGCATATCCATGTCTTGCTCTGATAGCCCTCTATGCTCTTAGCCTGAACGCCCTTTTCGCCAAGCTTGAACTCTACCTCGTCTGCAAGCGCCTTAACCTGTGTGGTGCTGGTCGCCGAAGCGATAACGAAATAATTGGCGAGAACTGTGAGGTCGTCTACCTTCAGCACCTTCAGATCTCTTGCCTTTTTTGAATCAAGCGCCTTTACGGCGATCTCAAGCTCTTCTCTGTCAGTCATAAGCTCTCCTTTTCTTTATTGAACTTCATATAGTAATTATAAGCCTCAAACGAATAGCACGGTATCAGACCGCACTTTTTGCACACGCTCTGCACATTGTAGATAAGCGCTATCGACATAGCCTTATCTATATCATCATAGCAAAAATCGCGGAATTTGTCAACGTCCTTATAATCCCTGTCCTCGGATATCATATCCCCGAGATAGACTATCTTTTCAAGCAGTGACATCTCCGCACAGCCTATCGTATGAAAGCGTATCGCGCGGATTATCTCCTCGTCGCTGATATTCAGCTCATCGCGCACGAACACAGCGCCAGCAACAGCGTGCCACAGCGCAGGAGTTTCGCACTCGGCCGGGTCGGGAGCAAGCCCGCTTGAAATCGTCATTTCACGCTGCTTTTCCTTGCTGTCCTCTTTCATGACATCGTGCAGAAGCCCCGCAAGATAGCAGCGCTTTTTGTCCGCGCCGTACCTTTCGGCAAGGTCAAAGCAAGCCTCCGCAACGTTCATGCTGTGGTTGAAGCGCTTTTTGGAAAGCCGCTCCTTGATAAGCTTTTCATAAGCGTCAAATTCTTCGTATCTGCTCAAATCAAGCCTCCGAATACAACTTTTTCGCCGCGATATACTCCGCAGCCGCCTTTGGAACAAGCCCCGAAATATCGGCAGAGCTTTTCAGCTTTTCGCGTATCTCGGTAGAGCTTATCTCAACAGCCTGTGTGGGAAGCACCTTTATCCTGCCCATCTCATTCGCAAATTCCATCATATCGACAAGACTGTCGTCGTCACGCGCAACAGCGCAGACCTTGGTTTCTTTCAGCAGCGACTCGTATTTATACCACTGGTCAAAATAGAACAGCATATCGCCGCCGATAAGCAGATAGAACTGTGCGTCGGGAAGCTCGTTTCTAAGCGCTCTCACCGTATTTATCGTGAAGCTTTTACCGCCGAGCCTGCGCTCTATATCGCATACCTCAGCACCCTCAATGTGCGAAAATGCAAGGCGGCACATCTCCATTCTGTCCTCAAAGGGCGCAAGCTTTGTGTCCTTGTGAGGTGAATCGAATGTGGGTATTATCAGCAGCTTTTTAAGCTTAAGCTGTTTTACAGCCTCCTCGGCAAGCCTTACATGACCGTTATGAACAGGGTTAAACGCCCCGCCGAAAATTCCTGTTTTAGTCAAGCTCGATCACCCTCTTCTTGGGATCCTTGCTTCTTCTCCAAAGCACGAATTTTCTGCCGATCACCTGAACAACATCGGCTTTAAGCTGCGCCGCTATCTCGTCGGCTGCCTCGCGCGCAGTGTAATCGCAGTTCTCCTGAACGCCTACCTTTATCAATTCGCGGGCATTAAGCACATCGTCAAGCTGCTTTATAAGCTCCTCGCCGATGCCGCTCTTGCCTACGAAAAAAATCGCATTATAACCCTGTGCTATAGAACGCAGATGCGCTCTCTGTTTACTTGTCAGCATTAATTGAATTTCTCCTTAAGAATATCGCTGAGCTTTTCAAAAGCTCTCGCACGGTGACTTATCTTGTTCTTTTCGTCCTCACCGATGGTCGCCATGCTCTCATCATCGTTAAGCATAAATATAGGGTCATAGCCAAAGCCGTTTTCACCAAGCGGCTCCTCGCCTATGTAGCCGTTTACCGTACCGCTGACGGAATACTCATCATCCTCTGCATAGATGAAATAGATGGAGCAGACAAATCTCGCGTCGCGAAGCGATCTGTCTACGCCGTACATCTCCTCAAGCACCTTGTCGCAGCGCTCCTTATCGGTTGCGTTTTCTCCCGCATATCGTGCGGAATAAATACCCGGTGCGCCGTTCAGAAAATCTATTTCAAGACCACTGTCATCGGCTATCGTGGGAAGTCCCGTTGCCTCAAACACAGCGCGTGCCTTTATGTGCGCATTTTCCTCAAACGTATCTCCGTCCTCGATTATCTCGTCTGTAAAGCCTGCCTGACGCATAGATATCACCTCAAAGCCGAACGGCTCGAAAAGCTTTGCGAACTCGCGCAGCTTGCCGCTGTTGTTTGTGGCGATTATCAGCCGCTTCGGGTCAGGCATACTCGCGGCAGGTTTGTCCTCTTGGGAATTAAGATGATGTGTGCTCATTTTTTATCCTTTCACAATTAAAAATATCATTCGAACAGTGCATTAACATAATCAGCGGGAACAAACGGCTGAAGATCGTCTATCTTCTCGCCGACACCCACAAGCTTCACGGGAATGCCCAGTTCGTTCTTTATAGGTATTATTATACCACCTTTTGCCGTTCCGTCAAGCTTTGTCAGCGCAATTCCTGTAATTTCGGCGGTTTCGCTGAAAAGCTTAGCCTGATTTACGGCATTTTGTCCTGTGGTAGCGTCAAGCACCAGCAGAGTTTCTATCGAAGCGTCGGGAAGCTCTCTTGTGATAACACGCGCAATCTTTTTAAGCTCCTCCATAAGATTTTTCTTGTTATGAAGTCTGCCCGCGGTGTCACAAAGAACAACGTCCGCATTACGCGCTTTTGCCGCGTTTATCGCGTCAAAAACTACTGCCGCTGGGTCGCTGCCCTCGCTGTGTTTAACTATCTCAACGCCTGCGCGGTCAGTCCACACATTGAGCTGGTCTATTGCTGCCGCACGGAATGTATCCGCTGCCGCAACGATAACGCGCTTGCCCTGTGCTTTCAGGTTCGCCGCAAGCTTACCTATAGTCGTGGTCTTGCCCGCACCGTTTACGCCGATGACCATTATTACAGCAGGCGAGCTTTCAAGCTTCAGCTCATTGTCGCCTGTAAGTATCTCAGCAATGATATCACGCAACAGCTGCTTAACATCGGACGGGTCTGTAGCGCCCGTGCGCTTTACCTCGGAACGCAGCTTATCACAGATATCGCACGATGTTTCAGCGCCGATATCAGAAAGGATAAGCATCTCCTCCAGTTCCTCAAAGAAGTCCTCGTCTATCTTTGTGAAGCTGTTCATAAGCAGCTCTATCTTGCCGAGAAAGCCGTCCTTTGTCTTTTTAAGTCCGTTTTTCAGCTTCTCGAAAAAGCCCTCTTTTTTAGGCTCCGGAGCTTCGACCTCCTCCGCTTTTTCGTATTCCTCGGGAGCTTCTTCCTCATGCTCGTCAGCGGTATCGCTCACCTCGGGAACAGCTTCGTAAGCTTCCTCAAAAGCTGTGTCTTCAACAGGCGCTTCTTCGGTCTCGAGAGCCTCGTTTAAAGACTCCTCCTGCTCTGTGATATCTTCCTGCTTTTTCTTTTTGAATTTGTCAAATAAGCCCATACTGCCTCCGTTTATTTAAGTTCTACATCAAGCTCGTCCGTAAGCTCGCGGCGCAGCAGACGGGATACGCCCTTTTCCTGCATGAACACGCCGTAAAGCACCTCGCAGCCCTCGATAGTACCGCGACGGTGAGTTATCACCATAAGCTGAGTGTGATTGCTGAACTGACTAAGATAGGATATGTATTTATCAACATTCACATCGTCAAGCGCCGCGTCCACCTCGTCCAGCATACAGAACGGAGTGGGGCGGTGACGAAGTATCGCGAAGTATATCGTGATAGCGACCATCGTCTGCTCGCCGCCCGAAAGCGAGATAAGATTTTTTATCACCTTTCCGGGAGGAGCGGCATTTATCTCAATACCCGAATTAAGCACATCATCGGGGTCGGTCAGCACAAGCTCTGCACGCGCACCCTCTCCGAAAACGCTGACGAATATCTCGCCGAAATGGCGGTTTATCTCCTCAAAGCTGTTAAGGAAACGTGTTTTGATGTCGCCCGTAAGCTGTTCGATAAGCTTTTCAAGCTCGCGCTTGGAGCTTTCGATGTCGCTGAGCTGCGCCGTCTGGAACTCATATCTCTCAGCCACCGTACGGTATTCCTCGATGGAATCCATATTTACGCTGCCGAGTGCGCTTATGCGCCTGTTAAGCTCGGAGAGCTCGTTCTCTGCCGCCATAAGGTTTTCAAGTGGCTTCGCCTGCTCTACCGCCATGGAAACGGTAAGCTCATACCGCTCGTAAAGCAGCTTCACGATGCTGTCGTAGTCCTTTTGAACGCCTGCGCGGCGCTCCTCCAGACGTGCCACCTCACGATTGAATTTTTCTTTGTTGTCGGTAGCCTCTCTGACATCGCGGTGCATTGACTCTATCTTCTGCTCAAGCGTCGTCACTTCCTCGGAGCAGCGGCGTATATCATCATCGTTTTCGCTGAGGCTCTCGGTCTGCTTTTGAACAGACAGCTTCACACGCTCTATTTCAAGACGTATCTCATTGTCGCTTTCCGATAGCTTTTGCATTGTTTCCTTGTAGCTGCCGCTGTTTTCTATAAGCAGCCTGCGGTTGTTCTCAATACCGCGTATCTCGCCGCGGAATGCGTCAATATCCTTTGCCGCGCCGACTTCCGAAAGATTTAGCTGCGCTATCTCATCGGACAGCGCTCTTATGCGCTCCGCTGTGCTGCTTCGCTCGGAGTCCGACTCGGAGAGCTTTGCCTCCAGTGCGGATATATCCTTGTCCCTTTCGGCTGTAAGCCTTGCACTTTCCTCAATAATGCCGCGCTGCTGCTTTATCTGCGCGTCAAAGCGCTCTACAGTAAGCTTTGCCGTTTCTCCCTGCTGTGAAAGCTGAGAGATAAGGCTTTCCAGTCTTGCAAGCTCGGCGTTTATGCGGATCTCCTCGTTATCAAGGTCGCGCAGTTCCTCCTGCATTCCCTCCATCTCAATAGAAAACTTCGCAGCCTCAGCTTGATACTGACTGTATTCCTCGCTCTTTTCGTTCTGCTCTCGGCGAAGCTTGGTTATCTCATTATACAGCGCTTCTATCTCCTGCTTTCGGGAGATTATTCCGCTGCCTGTGACCTTACTGCCGCCTGTGAATGAACCGCCCGCATTAACCACCTGACCGTCAAGCGTAACTATACGGAACTTATTGCCGTAGCGCTTTCCGATGTAAGCGGCAGTGTCGATATCGTCAACCACCGCAGTAGTGCCGAGCAGATATCTGACTATCTCCGCATATTCATCATCGCACTGCACAAGCTCGCTTGCAATGCCCTCAAAGCCCTCCTCCGAGGACAGGCGCGGCTCGTTTATCGAGCGGCCTTTCATGCTCGAAATAGGGAGCATCGTGGCACGACCCGCATTGGTTTCCTTTAAAAACCTGATACAGCGCTTTGCGGTGTCCTCATTGTCTACGATGATATGCTGCATGACCGACTGAAGCACCGTTTCTATCGCCGTAACATACTTATC
>JAZNTS010000002.1:0-6011 GCA_045591905.1 Oscillospiraceae bacterium
CCTTTATCATGATACCGTGCTTTGAAGCTCCGCCTATGCCGCCAAAATACGACAACGGCACAGAAATGACCAGCGCACACGGACAGGATACGACCAAAAACGTCAGCGCGCTGTATATCCAGCCGCTCCAATCTGCCACACCACCGCACATCAGCATAACAAGCGGCGGCACGACAGCCACCAGCACTGCGCCAATTACCACAGCAGGAGTGTATATCCGTGCAAATCTTGTGATAAAGCTCTCTGTCTTTGCCTTGTTCTCGGAGGAATTTTCTACAAGCTCCAGTATCCTCGCAACGGTACTGTCGGAATAGGGGCGGCTGACGCGCACTTTAAGCAGACCGTTCGTATTTATACAGCCGCTTATTACCTCGTCGCCCTCTGCCACATCGCGCAGTGCGCTCTCGCCCGTAAGCGCCGCAGTATTAAGTCCCGACTCGCCCGATACCACAACTCCGTCAAGCGGCACGCGCTCGCCCGGACGTATCACTATTATCTCACCGGTTATTACTTCATCGGGCGTTACCTGAAGCACCTCGCCGCCGCGCTCGACATTTGCATATTCGGGATCGATATCGCACATTTCCGCGATGGAGCGTCTGGACTTACCCACCGCAACAGACTCGAACAGGTCGCCCACTTGATAGAATATCAGCACCGCAACACCCTCGGAATGCTCGCCTATTATCATCGCGCCGACAGACGCAATCATCATCAGGAAGTTTTCATCAAACACCTGTCCGTGAGCGATGTTCCGCACCGCTTTCCATATAATGTCCCAGCCGATAAAAATATAGACCGCGCCGAACATAGCAAGCCGCACCGCCCATGCCAATTCAAAGCCCTCGGGGAGCAGAGTACCTATCGTAATAGCCGCCGCAAAGCACACAGCGGCTATTATTATCCTTATCAGCATTCGTTTTTGTTTAGCTGTCATATCGTCCTCACATCTTTATCCTGCAGTCTGGCTCTATCTTTTTAATGCAGTCCGCCGCTTTTGCGAGAATTTCGTCAAAGCGTGCGTCATCAGCTTCAAGCGTAAGCTTCTGCGTCATAAAATTCACGCTGACAGAGCTTACGCCGTCCAGCTTTTCAATAGCCGCCTGCATTTTAGCGGCGCAGTTAGCGCAATCAAGATCAATAAGCTTAAATACCTTTTTCATGTCATTTTCCCTCTCAGTTTGGTTTTTTGATTACAGCGTAGCAGCACGGTATCATTCCCTTGATAAGTCTTGCCCTGACCTTGCCGCAGTCGCTTTCCCTAAGCATCTGCACATACTCCTTTGGCGAATAATCACTCTCGGAAGAATAGCCTATCACTTTGTACAGCTTCAGCAGTGCAGCCTTCCGCTTCGTCATAAAGGTCGGAAGAAGTATAAGTCCGCCCTTTTTTGTAACTCTGCACAGCTCCCTCACCGCTTTCTGCGGGTCGCTCAGAAGATGCAGCACATTTCCCGCCATAACGATATCGTAGGTCTCGTCCTCATCGGCAAGATCGAATATGTTCCGCGCCTCAAAGCGGATATTATCAACGCCTTTTGCCGCCGCCTTTTTTCTCGCCCTGTCAAGCATCGGCAGCGACAGGTCAGTACACACGACCTCTGCAGCTTTCTTCGCCGCCGCAAACGATAGCGCGCCTGTTCCTGCTGCAGTATCCAGCACTTTTGCACCCTCGGGCACAAGCCGCTGTGTTATGTCCAGCATCTCGCTGTACACCTTGCCGTTAATTGACTGAGATATATCGTAAAAACCTGCTATCCTGTCCCAAAAACTCATGATATGCCTCCTATTCGCTGATATGCTCGATACCTTGCTTCAGTATCGTCATAACATGGTCGTCTGCGAGGAAATAATACACGGTCTTTCCCTCGCGCCTGAAGCCGACAAGCTTTGCCTGCTTCAAGATCTTAAGCTGATGCGATACCGCAGACGAGCTCATTCCTACCGTTTCCGACAGCTCGCATACGCAAAGCTCTCCGCTGCTCAAGGCGGTGAGCAGCTTTATACGCGTGGAATCCCCGAAAACCTTGAACAGCTCCGCAAGGTCGATAAGCGCATCGTCATCGGGCATTGCCGCTGTGATCTCCTGTGTTGTGCGATGGTGAACGTGCTCAGCACCGCAGCAATTTGTTTTATTATTCATGGCGTCTCCTTTTGTGAACATTTGAACATTTATTCAATCATTTGATTGTATTATACACCCATCTCCCTAATTTGTCAATAGCTTTTTAAAAAACTATTGAATATAACGAGGTAGCTTGACGAAAAAGCTTGCCATTATCATTGATTTATTGGCGATAACGCTATTGACATCTTCCGAAAAACGGTATATAATATAAATAGTTAGCTTAGACTAATCTCAACGCTGACAAATACTGTTTCGGAGAAATAAAATGAATTGTGAATGCGAATTAAGCTTTGAATACCACGAGATAGTGGAATGTATAACCTCTGCTTTGGACGCACGCGACCCCTACACAGGCGACCACTCAAGACGAGTGAGCGATATGGCTTGCCTTATAAGCCGCTGTATGGGACTTAGCGAGGACGAAATCTGCGAGATACACATTGCAGGACATCTGCATGACATCGGCAAGATCGGTATTCCCGACCGCGTACTGCTGAAAGAGGGCAAGCTCGACGACGAGGAATGGGCACTGATGAAAAAGCACCCGCAAATAGGCTCTGAGATACTTTCAAGCTCTGAGCACTTTGCGCGAATCGCCGCGATAATCCTGCATCATCATGAGCGCTGGGACGGAAAGGGCTATCCATTCGGATCAAAGGGCGATGAAATACCGCTTGGCGCAAGGATAATCGCAGTGTGCGACTCCATCGACGCTATGACCTCAAAGCGCTCATACAGAAATGCGCTCCCCATTGAAGTGTGCCGCGGCGAGATAGAAAAGAACATCGGCATCATGTACGACCCCGCAGTTGCCCGCACCGCACTGGAGCACTGGGAGGAGCTTTGCAAGCTCATAGCAGCGCCAAAGTCTGAAAATTAGTAACAGCGTACCCCGCAGTTTTCCTGCGGGGTATGTTTGTTATTGGCCTGTGAACAGTATCGTGCAAAGTCCCTTTTTCTGCTCGGGCGTCGGCTCTTTCAGCACGCCGTTTTCAACAAGATATTTCATCATTCTTGTATGAACATTTGCTGCGGCATTTCTGTATAAGAACTTTATCTGTTCGTGCATATGCTCGGGCTGTCCGATAAGCTCCGCTTTTGTAATCTCCGCCGCGCACTCCTCACACAGCGCTTTGATATCCTCGGGTCTTTCGGGGATATGCTCCCACCACCGCTTGTCGCTTTCACAGGCGATGATATTCAGCTTATACTCGCCGTCCTTTTTCAGCAGATATCCCTTGTCAAGAAGCTGCTGATAGCTTTCGATATTGGCGGCAGTATCGGGCAGCTCGCCTCTCAAAAAGAAATACAGCTTGTCAAAATCGCGGTTATTACAGTCGTGCCAGTCAAACCTTCTGTCAGACCAATAGCTGTTGAACTGCCAGCTCTTCCACCACTTTTTGTCGGTTATCTCATCACGCCACATAGGGCCGCACGAGAGGTATTTTCTTTCCTCTGCGATGTCGTACTCCCAATCCGGCTTTACAGCAAGCGTCGCAAACGCGATATAATCGCCGCCGTCAGGTCGTTTTACGCTGAAACCGCCATCACCACAAGGCAAGGTCGAAAGCTTGTCTGCCATAGGTAATATCAAGCTCCATTTATACAGATTAAGGTCATTATCGGGAACGCTTATCCATTCGGGTATCTCTGTAATGCTGTTGAGCACAGGAATGAAATACTTCTCGGCAAACAGAGGAACGTACTTTTTAGTCGCCGTCTTGTATATATCATAGCTTTCCTTGTTCGGGATATATATCTGGATATTGGTGCGGTATCTGCCGCTTGGAAGCTTATCCATAAAGCCGTATTCCTCCAGCACCGCAACCTCTTCCTCAACAAAGATAGGATTTATTCCAAGCTCCTCTGCTATCTCGTTTATCGTTCTCGGCTGATGATACGCCGCATAAGCGATATTCTGCGTGATGGTCTTTGCGAGAAAAGTGGAGGTATCACCCTTTTCTCCCGGTGTTCCGCCGTGACCCATGTTTATAAACCTTATCGGCTGTGTGCCGAGTGTTCCTGTTGTTCTTGCCATTTCCATACCTTCCCTTAACTCCTTTCGCGAGCAGGCTAAATGCCATTTTACCGTATTTTCGGGGATAGACAGCAGCTCCGCTATCTCCCGCACCTTTTTATCACGAAAATAGTGAAGAATTATCACCTCGCGCTGAATTTTGCCGAGATATGTTATCTCGCGGCGCAGTATACCGCAGCTTTCGCTGTCCAGCAGCTCCTGCGTGATATCGCGGCTGTCGGGGAGGTACTCAATTCCGTCAACCGCAACAAATTGCTTTCTGCCGCTTATATGCCGCGCATAGCAGTTCTTTGCAACGCGCCATACATAGCCGTCAACATTCGCAATTTCATGCGCTTTCAGCAAGGACTGATACACCTGTATCGTAAGCTCGGAGGCAAACTCCTCCGCCTCCGAGATATCGGACAATCTCTGCCTTGCAAATCCGAACAGCTTTTTCACATATTGCGTTATCAGCCTGTCAGCCTCAGTCTTATTCATCACTGTTTCCTCGCTTTTAAGAACGTTCTCGCTAATATAGTGCAGAAATTTCGGGGTTGGTTGGTAAAAAACTTTGAAAAACGCACATCGGTATCCCCAATGTGCGTTTTACTGTTAAATTACGGCAAGTGCCTCGTCCTTTACACCTATCTTTATAGTGTCGCCCTGCTTCACTCTGTCAGCAAGTATCTCCTTTGCAATAAGCGTTTCAAGGTGACGCTGCATATAGCGCTTGAGCGGTCTTGCGCCGTAGATTGGGTCGTAGCTTGCCTCAACGATAAAGGTCTTTGCCTCCTCGCTTATCTCAAGCTGAAGCTGCTTGTCCTTAAGACGCTTTTTCAGCGAAATAGTCTGCAGATCGATTATGCCGAATATCTCGTCCTTTGTAAGCGGCTTGTAGAATACCGTTTCATCAAGGCGGTTGAGGAACTCGGGACGGAAGCTCTTTTTCAGCAGGCTTTCAACGTTCTCTCGCGCCTCCTCGGAGATCTCGCCCTGTTCGTTTATTCCCTCAAGGATAAACTGTGAGCCGAGGTTTGACGTGAGGATTATTATAGTATTCTTGAAGTCTACAACTCTGCCCTGACTGTCGGTGACGTGACCGTCATCAAGCACCTGAAGCAGCACATTGAACACATCGGGATGCGCCTTTTCGACCTCGTCGAACAGCACAACGGAATACGGCTTTCTGCGTACCGCCTCGGTAAGCTGACCGCCCTCCTCATATCCGACATATCCGGGAGGCGCTCCGATAAGTCTGGAAACGCAGTGCTTTTCCATATATTCGCTCATATCAAGACGAACTATGTTGTGCTCGTCATCAAACAGCGCTTCCGCAAGCGCCTTTGCAAGCTCCGTTTTACCCACACCTGTCGGACCCAAGAAAAGGAACGAGCCAAGCGGCTTTTTGGGGTCGTTGATTCCCGCGCGAGAGCGCATGATTGCCTCGGTAACGCGGTCTACAGCCTCATTCTGACCGATAACTCGCTTGTGCAGCGTATCCCCCAGCGCAAGTATCTTCTGACGTTCACCCTCGACAAGCTTCTGCACAGGGATACCCGTCCATCTGCCTACGATACGCGCTATCTCGTCCTCGCTGACCTTGTCGCGCAGCAGAGAATCCGCCTTTGCCGCTTCCGCAAGCTCCTCTTCCTTTGCAAGTTCCGTCTGCAGCTCGGGAAGTCTGCCGTACTGCAGCTCGGCGGCCTTGTTGAGATTATACTCGCGCTTTGCCTTTTCTATGTCAGCATTGGTCTGCTCAATCTCCTTGCGAAGCTCCTGTACCTTTGTGATAGCGGTCTTTTCGTTCTCCCACTTTGCTTTCATCGCGGAGAATTTCTCGCGCATCTCCGCAAGCTCCTTTCG
>JAZNTS010000003.1:0-12510 GCA_045591905.1 Oscillospiraceae bacterium
AATTTAGCTGCATTTCAATAAAGCCAACATCATCGACATTAACACTTTCTCCATCAACAGCGGCGGCTGTCAGCTCCCATGTGCCCACAAGCGCGCCTTTGTCATCGCAGCCCGACAGTGGTATAACGCATAGTACGCACAGCAGAATAACAGCAATTCTTTTGAAGATCATCATTTTCACATTAATTATCCTCGAGGTTTTTGAGCGCTTTAAGTTCGTCGCGGCTAAGACGTACCTGTCCGTCCTTGATGACCTTTACCTCGTCCTTTTTAACAACGCAGGGAACATCAGGCTTCTTGTCAAGCTTTACTTTCAGTATTCCCGTAAGGAGATTTACCTCCTCAACGTGACCTCTGCCCTCCTCTGTTTCAACATACGCGCCTACCTTGGGAGTTGTGCGCAGGAAGTCCTCATAGCAGTTCTGCTCATACTTAAGGCAGCACATAAGCCTGCCACAGGTGCCCGATATCTTCGTGGGATTGAGCGAGAGCGACTGCTCCTTTGCCATCTTGATAGACACAGGCTGAAACTCGCCGAGGAAGCTTGAGCAGCAGAAAGGTCTGCCGCAGATACCAAGTCCGCCCAGCATCTTTGCCTCATCGCGCACGCCTATCTGACGAAGCTCTATCCTTGTGCGGTAGATGCCCGCAAGGTCTTTTACAAGCTCGCGAAAATCCACTCTGCCGTCAGATGTGAAATAAAACAGTATCTTGCTGCCATCAAAGGTGCAGTCAACGTCTATCGGCTTCATGTCAAGCTTATGCAGCGCTATCTTTTCGGAAAACACCTGCATTATCTCTTTTTCCTTGGCGCGGTTTTCATGAAGCTGCTTTTCGTCCTGAGGCGTAGCCTTGCGCATTATGCTTTTAAGCGGAGAAACCGTTCTGCTCTCGGGAACCATGCGGTTTGTAAGAACTATCTCGCCGCACTCGACTCCGCGCGCCGTTTCAACTATCGCCATCTCGCCCTGATTAAACTGTATTCCGCCGGGCGAGAAATAATACACCTTGCCAACGTCCTTGAAGCGTATGCCGATTATCTCAACCTCTGCTCCGCTGTCAGCAACGGGCGCGTCGTTTCGCTGCTCCTTGGGACGGCGGTCGTGACGAGGCTTGTCATGCCTGTCGCGATGAGGCTTTTCTGACTTTGCTTCGGGCTTTGCCTCCGCATTTTCAGGCTTGTTCTTCGGTGCTATCTTTTCGGTAAAGTAGTTATCCATTATACTCCTTTTGGGACATATTCGTCCTCGTTTATATTAATTTTGATGTCAGATAAGACGCCGTAAGCGCCATGTTTATGTTAAACCCTGCGTCTGCCGTCACTTTAAAGACTGCGTCCAGCATCTCCAGCAGCCGCTCCTCGCTGTATACCTCTGCAAGGCGCTTTGCCTGCTGCTTCGCACAGGAAGAAAGCTCCCCTCCGCAGCGACAGCTCAGCGCGTCACGCAATATTTCAGTGAGATATCCAAGTACCGCGGAAAACTCGGTTCTGCCGCTTTGCTCTGCAAGCACTGCCGCAGCAGTAAATCCGTCCTTATCCGCAATTGCGGCGGCGGCTCTGCCTGCACAGTCCATAAACGGCGTATCACCGCCGCCCGAAAGCACGTCAAGGCATTTTCCGATGTTTCCCGAAAGCGCGTCGGCAAGCTCGTTAGCCTTGTCGGCAGGCGTTCCCTGCTCGATAAGACACTGCGCACATTCCCGCACGGAGCTTTTCGGAACATCGAGGTCTGTCACTCTCGAACGTATCGTTTCGATTATCGGGTCGGTGCTTTCACAAGTGAAAACAAATCTCAAAAACGGCGCTGGCTCTTCGATTATCTTCAAAAGCGTATTCTGAAGCTGCACAGACATCTCATCGGCGTCCTCGAAAACATATATCTTGATATCGCCGTCATTAGGCTTTACCACTATGCTTTCCATAACACGCCGCATTGATACAAGTCCGCCCTTGCCTGTTTCATCAAGGTTGTATTTCCCGCCGCACTCGCGCTTTACAAAAATGATATCGGGGTGAGCGTCGGCGTCTATTTTCGTGCAAGCGGGGCAAGTGCCGCACGGCGCTTTTCCGCACAGAAACAGCTTTGCGATATATCTCGCCATGACCAGTCTGCCCGTGCCGCGCTCACCACACAAAAGTATCGCGTGCGGAAGCCTGTTTGCGGCAGCGTAGTCATCAAGGCGCTGCTTTAATCTGTCTTTTCCGTAAAGGCGCATTATACCTTCTCAAATCTTTCTATGTTTGTAACGAACACAGTCGCACCGCCAACAGATACCTCCACAGGAAAGCTTGCGTAGCTGCCCATGCCGTAGCTTGCGGAATTGGGCACAAACTGCTTGCGCTTGTGGCTATGCTTTTTGATGGTGTCGATAACCTCGTCGGTCTTTTCGTCCTCAGAGCATATCATAAACGTTGTGTTTCCCGCCATGAGAAAGCCGCCTGTAGAGGCAAGCTTTGTCGCCTGAAAACCAGCCTTTGTGAGCGCAGTTGATACAGCGTGGCTGTCATCGTTATTTACAATAGCAAATACAAGTTTCATATCATCTTTCTCCCGTATGAAAAATAGGGGCTATTCCGCTGTATACTATTATAACCTATTCACGCAAAAATTGCAACTGTTTTATGCGGTGTCCTTACAGGGTTGACAAGTGTCAAAAAACTTGTTATAATTAAAATATCAAAGACGAAGCGTAGGCGGTAAGCCGCCTGTTTATTTCGAAAGGACGGTAAATAACAATGGGCAAGTTCGTTATCAAAAAGACAAACACAGGCTTCACCATCAGCCTCAAGGCAGGCAACGGCGAGGTTATCGGTATCGGCGGCGAAGTGTTCAACACTCTCGCAAGCGCAAAGAACAGCATTGAGAGCATCAAGACAAATGCTCCCATCGCTAATGTTGAGGACCAGACAACAGAGGGATTTGAGGCTGCAAAGTGCCCCAAGTTTGAGATCTACAAGGACAACGCAGGTGAGTTCCGCTTCCGCCTGAAGGCAAGAAACGGCGAGCCTATCCTCGCGAGCGAGGGCTACAAGGCTAAGGCAAGCTGCGAAAACGGCATCGAAAGCGTACGCAAGAACGCTCCCGACGCTGCTGTAGAAGAGCCTGAGGCTTAATAATTCTCCAAATAAAAATCAGCCGATCTTGTCGAAAAATCAAGGTCGGCTGTTCTGTTTTGAAATATAAAAACGGCTTTTGACGATCGTGCCAAAAGCCGTTTTGCTATTACTTGTTATCCTTTGCAGGTGCAGCGATCTTGTCCTTATGCTCCATAGCAAGGAGATTTACCTCAAACGGGGTAAAGATCTTGGTACACTCCTTTGTGCCGGGGTTAAGCAGCGCTGTCTTGCCCTTAATAGCATTGAAAAGTCTTACTGTGTTCATCTTCATGCAGTTGAAGCTCTTCTTCTGAGGGCCTGCAAGAACTCTCATCTTCGAGGGAGATGTGAAGAAAGGAATAGCCTTGTGACCGTCCTTGTTTGTGGCGGAGAGGATATTCAGCATACGGTTGCCGTTTTCGTCCACCTGATTGGAGAGCTGTGCAACAACAAAAACATCTGCAGCCATAAGCTCAGGGAGAACGTCCTTCCACTTGCTGTCGTCCTCAACTGCGGCAGCGATCTTTTCCTCAAGCTCCTTGTTGATTACCTTGAGTTCATCGGGTGTAAGCGGATTAGCCATGATTTTTATTCACCTTTCATTTTATTATCTTGTCTTTTCGGCATTTTCCTTGATTATCTTCGCGATAACGTCCTCAAGCGGAGATACACCAAGATCGCCGTCCTTTCTGGAGCGCAGCGCAACGCTGTTTGCCTCTACCTCGTTGTCGCCAACGATGAAGAAATAAGGAATCTTCTCGATCTGCGCCTGACGGATCTTCCAACCGATCTTTTCATTTCTGTTGTCAACAGATGTACGGATACCCATGTTTTCAAGTCTGTCGGAAATACCCTCTGCGTATTCCTTAGCTCTGTCAGTGATGGGAAGGATACGAACCTGCTCGGGTGCCATCCACAGAGGAAGTGCGCCTGCGTACTTCTCAAGCAGATATGCAAGCGTTCTCTCATAGCAGCCCAGCGATGTGCGGTGAATGATGTAGGGGCGCTTCTTTGTGCCGTCTACGTCCACATATTCCATGCCGAACTTTTCAGCAAGCAGCATATCTATCTGGATAGTTACAAGCGTATCCTCCTTGCCGAATACGTTCTTGTACTGGACATCGAGCTTAGGACCATAGAACGCAGCCTCGTCGATACCAACGGAGTATTCAACGCCGAGGTTGTCGAGTATCTTCTTCATGGTTGCCTGTGCAGTTTCCCACTGCTCCGCCGTTCCCTCATACTTGTTCTTGGGGTTAGCGGGATCCCACTGCGAGAAGCGGAATGTGCAGTCCTCAAGCAGACCCACAGTGCCGAGGAAATACTTCGCAAGCTCAAGGCACTGCTTGAATTCCTCCTCAAGCTGCTCGGGACGAAGAATGTAGTGACCCTCGGAGATCGTGAACTGTCTGACTCTGATAAGACCGTGCATCTCGCCGCTGTCCTCGTTGCGGAACAGTGTAGATGTTTCTGTCAGTCGCATGGGAAGATCACGATAGCTGCGCTGTCTGTTCAGGAACACCTGATACTGGAACGGACAGGTCATGGGACGCATCGCAAAGCATTCCTTAGTTTCATCATAAGGATCGCCCAGCACGAACATTCCGTCAAGATAGTGATCCCAGTGACCGCTTATCTTATACAGATCTCTCTTTGCCATAAGCGGAGTTTTTGTCAGCAGACAGCCGTTCTTGTATTCAACGTCCTCTACCCAACGCTGCAGTATCTGAACGACCTTGGAGCCCTTCGGCAGCAGCACAGGCAGACCCTGACCGATGCAATCAACAGTTGTGAAATACTCAAGCTCACGTCCGATCTTGTTGTGATCGCGCTTCTTAGCCTCCTCAACCGCTGTGAGGTAAGCGTTCAGCTCGTCCTTTGTGGGAAACGCTGTGCCGTAGATACGGGTGAGCATCTTGTTCTTTTCACTGCCGCGCCAATAAGCGCCGGTTGCAGATGTAAGCTTGAACGCCTTGATGGGCGATGTGGACATCATGTGAGGACCTGCGCACAGGTCTGTGAAATCGCCCTGTCTGAAGAAGCTGATAGGCTCGCCCTTGTCGGCGTGCTCCTTGCAAAGCTCGACCTTGTAGATCTCGCCCTGCTCCTCCAGATACTTTATAGCCTCGTCGGGAACCATGGTGAACTGCTCAAGTCTGATAGCTTCCTTGACGATCTTTTTCATTTCAGCCTCGATCTTGGGGAGCGCGTCTGCGTTGATAGGCTCTTCAAAATCGAAATCGTAGTAAAAGCCGTTGTCGATAGCGGGACCGATAGCAAGCTTTGTGTTTGGATACAGTCTTTTAACAGCCTGCGCCAGAATGTGGGAAGCTGTGTGGTTGAAGCAGCGCTTGCCCTGCTCGTCCGCGAAAGTGATGAACTTCACGGTGCAGTCCTTGTCGATAACTGTGCGCAGATCGCACACATTGCCGTCGATCTCTGCAAGACACGCGGTCTTTGCTTCGCCGACCTCTCTTGCAACGTCAAATGCAAGAAGTCCTGCCTCAAATTCCTTTGCTTCGCCGTTTGCCATTGTTACTTTTATCATTGTGAACATCCTTTCCTAACAGGGCTGAACAAATGCCCCGCCGTTCAAAATTTTTCACCTATGACCGCACAAATGCGATATAAGATGAAATTGTTTTATCTCCGCATAACGGACATGGTCTGTCATAAGCCGCCCGCATACATACAGGTATGCCGCAACAGCTCACTTCTCGCCGCCGTTTTTTACGGTTATCTTATATTGTACTACTATTTATAATAAAAGTCAAGCCAAAAACCACTCAAAGCCTTAAATTACAGGTTTTTTGTCGGAATTTTAAAACGCAAAGCACACTAAGCTGTCAAACCTTGACTTGAACTGCAGTGTTGTGGTAGAATATGTTATCAGACACCGAAAGGAGCCTACATTTATGGCACTATTTGATAAGAAAAAAGCTGAGCCTGCGGCAGAGGACCACTATGAGGGCGACCTTGTGTACGGCGTAAAACACGGCAGAGGCACTATGATATTCAAAAGCGGAAATATTTACAAGGGTGATTGGCGAGACGGCAATATGCATGGGCTTGGTGAATTTACTTTCAACACGACAGGCGATCACTATATCGGAGAGATGACCAACGGAAAGATTGGCGGCTATGGTCGAATGAAATTCCACTCAGGCCATATTTTTGAAGGTTACTATGTAGATGGAAAGCGCAACGGCAGAGGCTCACTCACCTGCTCCGATGGCAGACGCTTCGAGGGTGAGTGGATAAACGACAAGCTAAACGGTATGGGAATACTGTGGTACGCCGACGGCAGGGTATTCCGCGGTATGTATGTTGACGGTAATGCTTTTGATGGCTTCACCAGTACGAAAGATACGGACGGGTTTTGGAAGCAGGTGCGCTATGTAAGACCCGAGCTTGAAAATATCGGAGGATATGAGGTCGTGCTGACATCTTTCCCCGATGACAAAAAGATCGCGGTTATTAAAGAGGTCAGAGAGATAACAGGCTACGGACTTGCGCTTGCAAAGGAGATAACCGAAAACGCTCCTCAATGGCTGAAAAAGGGGCTTAAGCTCGAAGAAGCTGTTGAACTTAAAAGACGTCTTGAAACAGTCGGCGCCGAAGCTGAAGTAAAATAGCCCCTTAAAACGCTTGTTTAAGCATGATTTTGTGTGAAATTGTTGCATTGGCAGGCTTTTAGGTATTGACTATTTCGGCAAAATATATTATAATAGATAATTGGTATAGACTGAGGTTTTATCGTCTTTTTTTAGATTTACAGCCTTGTCTTGAATAAACGGCGGCTTCGCCGAGCAATTTTGAAACGGAGTGAAACAATTGAAAAGCAGAATAACTAAACCCGTTTTCTTTATTGTCGCTATCCTGATACTTGTGTTCACATTCTTCTCCACCGCGGGACTCAGCACCCGTTACGGTGACACAGAACAGCACATCATCTGGGGTATCGATGATATCAGATGGGGAATCGATATCCGCGGCGGCGTAAACGTATCGTTTGGCGTTCCCGCAGATTATGCCGCAAACAACGAGATCACCGATAATGATCTTGAGGCGGCAAAGTCGATAATCGAAACACGTCTTGTTGACAAAAACATCAACGACTACGAGGTGTATGTTGATAACACAACCAACACCATCATCGTGCGTTTCCCGTGGCAGGCAGACGACGAGAGCTTCGACCCCGAGGCTGCCGTAAAGGAGATCGGCGAAACAGCGCTGCTCACCTTCCGCGAGGGCTATGAGGTAGACGAAAACGGTCTTCCCACAGGCGAAACAGAAAAGATCGTTCTTCAGGGTACAGACGTAGATCAGGCTTATGTCGGATACGACCAGGAGTCCAACCAGTATTACGTTGGTCTTGACCTTACAGACGCAGGCGGACAAGCCTTCGCCGAGGCTACAGGCAGACTTGTCGGCAAGCAGATTTCTATCTGGATGGACGATATCTGCATTTCCGCTCCCAACGTTCAGCAGCAGATAAATAACGGTTCAGCACAGATCACCTCCCCCGAATACAGAGAGCCTCAGCCTGCAATCGACCTTGCAAACAAGATCAACGGCGGCTCGCTCCCCTTCAAGCTTGAGATAGAGAACCTTTCCACAATTTCTCCTATCCTCGGTATGGGCGCGCGTGACGCAATGGCTATCGCAGGTCTTATCGCATTCGTTGTTATTACAATATTCATGATAGCTTACTACCGTCTGACAGGCTTTGTCGCAGTTATTGCGCTTATCGGTCAGATCGCAGGTATGTTTGCCGCAACAACAGGCTTCTTCTCATTCAACGACGCTTCTACCCTCACCATTCCCGGTATCGCAGGTATTATCCTCTCTATCGGTATGGGTGTTGACGCGAATGTTATCTCGGGTGAGCGTATCCGTGAGGAGCTCAGAGCAGGCAGAACCATCGACGGCGCGCTTCAGAACGGATTTGAGCGCGGCTTCGGCGCTATCCTCGACGGTAACGTTACCGTTATCATCGTTGCTGTTATCCTTATGGCAGTATTCGGCAACTGGTTCGGCGTTACTACCGACGCAACCATATTCTCGTTCGGCTTCACACTGCTTGCAGGTATCGTCATGAACTTCGTAATGGGCTGCTGGGCAACAAGACTTATGACGATATCCCTTTCCAAGTTCAAGATCTTCAGAAAGCCTTGGCTTTACGGCGGCGCAAGAGGCGCGGCGGCGGCTGCTGTTGCTGAACACGGCAAGGATACCGTTAAGATGGTAGACGTAAAGTGCAAGACACATTTCGATTTCGTAAAGAAAACAAAGGTGTTTGCAATAATTTCGGGCACTATCCTTCTCGTAACACTGGTATTCTCCTTTGTTCAGGGCCCCGAGATCGATATCCGCTTCAAGGGCGGTACAATGGTGACCTACAGCTACACGGGCGACGTTGACACCAACGATATCGCTGAAACTGTAAAGGCCCTCGGAACTCCCACTCCCACTGTAACAACAGGTACAAGCTTCACGGGCGACCTCAACACTATCGTTATTTCTTTCGTTGCTGACGAAAAGATGGACGATGATATGCTCGCAAAGATCGGTGATACTTTACAGGCGACCTATCCCGATAATGAGATCGAGAACATCGACACCACAAACGTAAGTGCTTCCTCGGGTTCGAGATTCGTTGTAAACTGCGCTGTAGC
Organism: Oscillospiraceae bacterium; assembly: GCA_045591905.1. Classification (GTDB taxonomy): domain Bacteria; phylum Bacillota; class Clostridia; order Oscillospirales; family Ruminococcaceae; genus CAG-115. The sequence goes on from JAZNTS010000003.1 coordinate 8,776, forward strand.
GGTTGCAATTGCATTTGTGCTTCTGGTTATCTATATCGCGCTGCGATTCAAGAATATCGGCGGCTGGTCCTCGGGTGTTATCGCTATCATCTGTCTGCTTCACGACGTTTCGATAGCATACGCTGTATATCTGTTCAGCGGAATGCCGCTTGACGCAAACTTCATGGCAGTTGTGCTCACACTGCTGGGTTACTCCATCAACAACACAATCATCATCTATGACCGTCTGCGTGAAAACCGCGCAAGATACGGTTCTATGGACGACCGCGAGCTGGTTAACCTCAGTATCAACCAGACACTGTCGCGTTCCATCATCACAACAGTTACAGCGGCTTCCTCAATGGTAGTTGTATGTATCGTATGCTGGCTGATGGGCGTAACCTCCATCATCTCCTTTGCAACACCTCTGGCTATCGGTATGGGCGTAGGCTTCTACTCCTCCGTTTGCCTTGCAGGCCCGCTGTGGATCTGGTGGACAAGCAGAAAGACCCGCAAAAAAAGAGCTTGATATGCTATTAAGCTGACATAAAAAACCGCTTTCGGTGCTGTATCGAAAGCGGTTTTTTTCATATTGAACAAAACTGCTGCTTCAACGGTTTATGAAGCAACATTATATGAAATCAACGAATTATTGTTGCTATCCATGCAAGCGCATCGTCCTCGGTCTTGAAATGACCCTCCTGAAAGGCTGAATGCGACTGTTTCTGATGGGTCTTGGCTTGTGCCGCGGTAAAAATAGCGCTTCCGTCAACAAAAGCTATTGCCTTGCAGTTTGCTGCAGCAAGCTCCTTATGAAGATTTACAAGCTCCAGGCTTACATCGGGAGTAACAGGCGACATATGGCTTATATCACATATGTATGCCCAGCCTGTGCTTTTCCAAGCTGCAGCAGAAGAAACAAGCGTTTTTGTCAACCATTTGATTTCCTCAACATTTGTGTGTCCTACCGCTGAAGATTTAACTGCGTGCTTATCCATATACACCTGTACTGTCTGCGCACCATGCGTCATGCTCATAAAGATCAACTCCTTTTCTGTTTGTCAAAACCATTGTCTTAACATATTACAATTATATCACAGAGTTCCAAAAAATACAATAGATTTTAACTAAGTGTATTATTTTTAGTGATTATGCACAAAGACACTGCAGATAAAAACGCTCCACCTTTAACTAAGGTGGAGCGAAATTTGTTATTATAAAAATTATCCGCGGAAGTAGTCTACGCCGCCCTTGAACAGAAGCTGTTCCTTGTTGCCGTCAACATTCTTGCAGCAGTTGGGTGTAAGACGCTCTGTATGACCCATCTTACCAAGCACACGACCGTCGGGAGAAATGATACCCTCGATAGCGTACATGGAGCTGTTGGGGTTGTATGCAACGTCCATTGTGGGGTTGCCCTTGAGGTCAACATACTGGGTTGCAACCTGTCCGTTTGCGATAAGCTCCTTGATAACAGCCTCGGGAGCTACGAAACGACCCTCGCCGTGAGATATGGGGATATTATGCAGATCGCCGACCTTTGTATGCATCAGCCAAGGAGACTTGTTTGTGCATATTCTTGTCATGGTAAGCTGCGACTGGTGACGTCCAATGGAGTTGTATGTCAGAGTGGGGCTTTCCTCGGTCAGAGGAACTATCTTTCCGAAAGGCACAAGACCAAGCTTGATAAGCGCCTGGAAGCCGTTGCAGATACCGATCATCAGACCGTCGCGGGTGTAGAGCATCTCCTCTACAGCCTCTTTAACGGCAGGATTGCGGAAGAATGCATTTATAAACTTAGCAGAACCCTCAGGCTCGTCGCCGCCCGAGAAGCCGCCGGGGATCGCGATCATCTGCGACTGCTTAATGAGGCGTGTGAACTCTGCAACGCTCTCCTCCATATCCTTTGCGGAAAGGTTTCTGATAACGAATATCTCACTGTCGCCGCCGTAACGGTTGAATGCGTTAGCCATATCGTATTCGCAGTTTGTGCCGGGGAATACGGGGATAAGCACCTTGGGCTTTGCGATCTTGGGGCAGGTGTGAGTTTCGAGAAGCTCGCAGCCCTTATCGTATGCGATAACCTCGGGAGCGGGCATTTCGGGAAGCTGCGCCCTGAAGATAGGCTCCAGAACATCGTTCCACTTCTTTTCAAGGGAAGTAATATCAAGCTTAACACCGCCGCAGGTTATCTCGTACTCGGTCACAGTTTCGCCGATGGTACGGATACCGTCGATATCCTCTGTCATTTCAAGCACGAATGCGCCATAAACGGGAGTGAACAGCTCGTCATCTGTGAGGTCAACAAGCTTTGCGCCGACATGGTTGCCGAGAGTCATCTTGAACACGCCCTCTGCAAGACCGCCGTTTGCAACAGACCACGCGGAGAGTATCTTCTTTTCCTTTATAAGCTTTGTTATCTTTCTGAATACAGCCTTAACGCTGTCGAAGTTCGGCAGACCGTTCTCGTCGTATTCGGGAGCGATATAGCCGATCTTGCTGAAAGGACACTTAAACTCAGCGGAGATGATATCCTCTGCCTTTGCTGTGGATACTGCGAAAGAAACCAGTGTGGGAGGAACATCGATATCCTCGAATGTACCGCTCATGGAGTCCTTGCCGCCGATAGCGCCGCAGCCCATTTCAAGCTGTGCCTTGTAAGCACCGAGCAGTGCGGAGAAAGGCTTGCCCCAACGCTCTGCCTTGCCCTGTGTTCTCTCAAAGTATTCCTGGAATGTCAGCCAGCACTTCTCGCTGTCGCCGCCTGCCGCAACTACCTTTGCGATACTCTCAACTACTGCGCATACAGCACCGTGGTAGGGCGACTGTGTGGAGATAGCGGGATTGAAGCCCCAGCCCATGATAGAAGCTGTGCTTGTTGTAGCGTTTATCATCGGGATCTTTGCAGCCATAGCCTGAACAGGTGTCTGCTGTGTTCTTCCCGAAAACGGCATAAGAACAGTTGCACCGCCGATAGTAGAGTCAAAGCGCTGTACAAGACCTCTCTGAGAGCATACGTTGAGATCTGTAACAAAGCTCTCCCAATCCTTTGCGGTGTTGGTTCTGCCTGTGGAGTAGGATACATTTACAGCAGGAACAGCAACTGTTGTGTGCTTTTCTGCGCCGTTGGAGTTAAGGAAATCTCTGCTGATATCGCAGATAGTCTTTCCGTTCCAGTTCATGCGGAGTCTTGCCTCTGCCTTTACGACTGCAACAGGTGTTGACTCAAGGTTTTCCTTGGAAGCAAGCGCGCGGAACTTGTCGGCGTCCTCGGCAGCAACTACTACCGCCATTCTCTCCTGAGATTCGGAGATAGCAAGCTCTGTGCCGTCAAGACCGTCATACTTCTTCGGAACAGCGTTGAGGTCTATCTCAAGACCGTCAGCAAGCTCACCGATAGCAACCGAAACGCCGCCTGCGCCGAAGTCGTTGCAGCGCTTGATAAGACGTGTACCCTCGGGGTTTCTGAACAGGCGCTGGAGCTTTCTCTCCTCGGGCGCATTACCCTTCTGTACCTCTGCACCGCAGGATTCGAGGGACTGTACGCTGTGGGACTTAGAGGAGCCTGTAGCGCCGCCGCAGCCGTCACGGCCTGTACGTCCGCCGAGTAAGATTATCACATCACCGGGAGCGGGACGCCCGCGGCGGACATTGTAAGCGGGAGCGGCAGCCACAACGGCGCCACATTCCAGGCGCTTGGCCACATAGCCGTCGTGATACAGTTCCGCAACATGACCGGTAGCCAAACCGATCTGG
>JAZNTS010000004.1:0-2029 GCA_045591905.1 Oscillospiraceae bacterium
AACAATGTTTCCGAGGCGCTTACAGCGCTTTGCGTGCTCGGCTTCCCGATGGCGCAGGCTCAGAATGCTGTCGTTGGTGTAAGCCCCGACGCTTCTGTCGAGGAGATAATAAAGCACGCGCTGAAAAAGCTCGGAAGCTAAGAGGAGGAATTGCGTTGGGAAAGCATAGCCCGCGCGGCTCGTTGTTAGCCGCAGTCTTATGTTTGATATTCTGCTTTGCGCTGGTTGCAGTGGCTTATTTCGTGCTTGAAAACGAGAGAGATGTGGTCATTATAGCAGGCGGCTGCGTTGTTGGCTTCGCTGTCATGCTGTGCCTGTCTGTTATCCTCGGCAACACCTTTGTTTATGAGCTTAAATGCCGCCGTGCTGCTTTCAAGGCTATGGGCAGAGATAGCTTTAAGGCTGTTATTAAGGATAAGGTCGCAAAGACCGCACATAAGGGCATATACTATATGATAAAGGGCGACAGCGCCCGTGCCGAAGAGCTGCTCATCAGTGCGCTTTCTCTTGCAGATGTAAGACAGAATCAGCTTTTCTGCGTTGAGTGGCTTGTAAGGCTGTATGAGGCAGCTGATGACAGCGCAAAGTTGCTGTGGTGCTACCGCAAGGCGGCGGATTACGCTCCCGATAATGCGGATATACAATCGCGTCTGGGTCACGCATACTACGTCGACGGCAAGCTTGATAAGGCGATGTACTGCTTTGAGCAGGCTCTGCACTACGACCCGAATCACGGCTATTCAAGGTTCAGTATCGCCAAGATACATATGGTGCGCGGCGAGGACGACAAGGCTATATCGGTGCTTGAAGAGCTTCTCGCGATACAGGAGAATCACCCTCTGGTATTTTCCGAGCTTGCAACGATATACGCTATGCACCGCGAGGACGACAAGTGCCGCGAGTATTACGAAAAAGCTATCTTGTGCGGCTATGAGGACGCTGAGAAGCTGTCAAAGCGCATGACCGCAATATACGAGTTCAATAAGGCGCAGGGCGCTGACGGAAGCGACCTGCCCAGTGAGTATTACAGACATATTCAGACCGAAGAGGAGAAAAAGCCGAAGTGTACCTCCTCATGCGAGCACTGTGATTTAAATAAAAAATGCGAAAAGGGTGAAGAAGATGCTGGAGATGAATAATTCGGAGGATATGTTCGCGCCGAGTGGCAGAATCGTAGAACCCGAATATAATGCATCAGATACCGATATAGAATACAGTCTGCGCCCAAAGGTGCTTTCCGAGTACATCGGACAGGAAAAGGTAAAGGAAAACATGGCGGTGTATATCGAAGCGGCAAAAAAGCGCGGAGAGTGCCTCGACCACGTTCTTCTGTACGGCCCTCCCGGACTCGGTAAGACCACTCTGTCCTGCATCATTGCAAACGAGATGGGCGTAAATATCCGCGTGACATCTGGCCCCGCTATTGAAAAGGCGGGCGACCTTGCCGCGCTGCTGACAAATCTTCAGCCTAACGATGTGCTGTTTATCGATGAGATACATCGACTTTCCCGTCAGGTAGAGGAGGTGCTGTATCCCGCGATGGAGGACTATGTCCTTGATATCATCATGGGCAACGGCCCGTCTGCGCGTTCTATTCGCATAGACCTGCCGCATTTTACGCTTATCGGCGCAACGACGCGTTCGGGACAGCTTTCCGCTCCGCTTCGTGACCGCTTCGGTGTAGTACAAAGACTTGAGCTTTACAACGCTGAGGAGCTTTGCGACATCGTTCAGCGCTCAGCGATAATACTCGCGATACCTTGCACAAGGGACGGCGCGATGGAGATAGCAAGGCGCTCCCGCGGAACTCCTCGTATAGCAAACCGCCTTTTAAAGCGCGTACGCGATTTTGCTGATGTTCTCGGCAACGGTAAGATAGACCGCGAGATAGCCGACATTGCACTCGACAGGCTTGAAATAGATAAGCTCGGACTTGACAGCCTTGACAAGCGTGTCCTTGAAATGATAATCAAGGGCTATAACGGCGGGCCTGTGGGACTTGAAACGCGTGCTTCGGCGCTTGGCGAGG
>JAZNTS010000005.1:0-5877 GCA_045591905.1 Oscillospiraceae bacterium
ATTCCGTTGCTTTGAGAGAGTATCGTTTTTGCGGTTATCTCGTGCATATTACTCCTTGACTGTCTGATTTTCTATCGGGTCAACGCTGTAGCCGAATACTGTTATCTCGCCGTCCTCTATGCTGTAAAGGATTCCCTTATAGCTGCCGTCGGACTGCTGCTGAGCTACTATCGGGGCATTACCCGAGGACATGGCGAAGTAATCGACAAGCAGTGCACCAAACCACACGGCAAAAAGTGCGGATAAAGCGAAAACCGCCGCAACCAATGCTTTTTTCGCCTTTTCGGGGACTGAGATATCCTTACCATTGGCGGAATTCTCTTCAGCAGCGTCAGCATCGCCGAACGCCTTGTCGGAGAGCTTCATCAGCAGAGCAAGGCAAAGCCACATTATCGCGACAAGCGCGGCTGTAACAGCCCACGAAGTGCCCGAAAGCGGTATGATATAAAACAGCGAGGGGAGTATAAGTGAAGCTCCAATGAAACCGATGATAAGCAGCGCGAGCATTGCGGCTCTTAGCTTATTGAACGGACGGCAGACATTGAACAGCACGCCGAAGCAGGTCGCCGCGGTGATAAATGTTGCGATCACGGAGGCTTGCTCCTGTGGTATTGCAAAGATGTTCTGCGCTATCAGCAGAAGTATCATTCCGATAACTACCGAAGCACCGCCCGGGAACGCTCTTTTCAGCACGTTTGCAATAAAGCTTCCGCGGACCAGGCTGTGGTTAGGTTCAAGCGCAAGCAGGAAAGACGGTGCGCCTATCGTGAGTGCGCTTATCAGCGTCATCTGTATCGGCTGGAACGGATATGCAGACGGCACGATAAGGAACACTATCGCAAGCAAAAACGAGAATATAGTTTTTACAAGAAACAGCGCGGCGGAACGCTGGATATTATTGATGGCGCGTCTGCCCTCCTCGACAACGAGCGGCATATTTGCAAAATCGGAGTTCATCAGAACTAGCTGCGATACATTTCGCGCCGCGTCGCTGCCCGACTGCATGGCAACTGAGCAATCCGCTTCCTTTAAGGCGAGGACGTCGTTTACGCCGTCGCCTGTCATAGCGACCTTGTGACCGCGTGCTTTGAGCGCCTTTATAAGCTCCAGCTTCTGATATGGCGTTACTCTGCCGAAAACCGTGTATTTTTCGGCGGCGTCGGGGAGTGTATCGTCTGTCAGCGAAGCAGCGTCGATGTAGTTTTCAGCGCCGACAAGCCCCGCCTTTTTGGCAACGTTTGATACTGTCACAGGGTCGTCGCCCGAGATGACTTTCAGCGTTACGCCCTGCTTCCTGAAATATTCGAGGGTCTGCGGCGCTGTCGAGCGTATCTTGTCCGAAAGGATAACGAGCGCTTTTGCGGAGATGTCCGAGGGCAGCTCGTTTTCGTTCGGCTGAGCCGCGCTGTGAGCAAGAACAAGCACTCTCATGCCTTTGGAGGAGTATTCCTCGCAAAGCAGCTTTATTTCGGAAAACCTATCGGCGGAGAGGACAAAGCTTGGTGCGCCGATGGCGTAGGTTCCAACGCCGTCAAATGCGGCGGCGCTCCATTTTTTAGCGGAGGAAAAGGGAATGGCGCGTGTGCAGGAAAGGCTCGTTCCCTCGCTGTAGCTTGCTTTTATAGCGGCAAGAGTCGGGTTCGGGTCGGTCAGCGCCGCGGAAATCGCGTTCAGCGCTGCCTTGCCGTCAAAGCCGCTGTCGATGGGGATCAGGTCGGTCACCTCCATGCAGCCCTCGGTGATAGTTCCTGTTTTGTCAAGGCACAGCACATCAACTCGTGCGAGGTGCTCAACGCAGTATAAGTCTTGACACAACGTCTGCTTTCTTGCAAGTCTTATGGAGCTTACCGCAAGTGCAAGGCTTGTCAGCAGCACAAGCCCCTCGGGTATCATGCCGATGATGGCTGCGACAGTGCTGACAATGCCGCGGTTGAAGTCCTGCTGAGTGATAAAGATAGCCTTGAAAAAAAGCACAAGCGAGAACGGTACTATACACACAGAAACGGTGCTGATTATCTTGTTTATAGAGCGCATCATCTCGGAGCTTTGCTTTTTGACGTATTTTGCGCCGCTCGTTATCTTGTTGGCGTAAGCCTCCGCGCCAACTCGTGTGACCTGTGCGCTGCCTGTGCCGCTTACAACAAAGCTGCCCGATAAAAGCTCGTCGCCGACGTGTTTTATGATGGGGTCGCTTTCTCCTGTGATAAGGCTTTCGTCTACTTCACATTCGCCTACACACAGCACGGCGTCCGCACATATCTGCCTGCCCGAAGCAAGCAGCATTATGTCGTCTTTAACGATGTCGGAGATGGGGCAGGTGACCTCGCCGCCGCTGCGCATAAGGTGAGCCTTTGGCGCAGATATCAGCGACAATTTATCTATAGTGCGCTTTGAGCGTATCTCCTGAAATATTCCTATGGCGATATTTGCGAGGATAACGCCCATAAAAAGCATATTGCGGTAGCTGCCCGTAAGTGCTACGAATACCGCAAGAATAACGTTTATAAGATTGAACAGCGTGAAGATGTTGTCGCGGAATATCTGTGCAACGCTTTTTGTCTTGACGTTGAAGCTGCCGTTGCATTCGCCGCGCTTTATACGAAGCTGTGCCTCCTCGTTTGTAAGTCCCGATAACGGGTCGGTGTGTACGTTCATGTCTACCTCCGAATGAAGTGCATACTTAATATATAAAGTAGTATAGACTAAATAATGGCGTTTGTCAATATAACACAGTCAAGTTGAAAAAGTTTTGTCATTTTTTACATTGCGGCATAGAATTGATTGTGCTATAATATTGCCAAAGAAGTTCCATTTTATTGAATTTTTAGAACGGAGGTACAGGAGATGGAGCATACAGAAAATAAGATCAAGGTGAAAAAGCTTTGTGCGGCGGCAATGTTTGCGGCGCTGGTATGCGTCGGCACGGCTTTGATAGTCATTCCCGTACCTATGGGCGGCTTTGTTAATTTCGGTGATTGCTTTATTCTTGTGGCAGCATGGACGCTCGGTCCGTTTTACGGCTTTGCTGCGGGAAGTATCGGCTCCGCGCTTGCCGATATTTTTACAGGCTACGCTATGTATGCGCCCGCTACTTTTATTATAAAGGGTCTTATTGCGGTAGTTGCGGCAGCTTCGGCGCGTGCTTTAGTCAGCAAAAAAGGCTCAAAAAAGCTTGGATACATCATCGGAGCAGTGCTTGGCGAGCTTGTTATGATAGCAGGATACTATTTATATAATGCGCTGGTTATGGGCTACGGCTTCTATGGCGCGGCGCTGACGCTTCATTATGACGCTATACAGGCAGCAGCGGGCGTTGTGATGAGCTTTGTGCTGATAACCATCATCGGTCGCGTGAAAGCGCTTCGTGACTGAGTTTTCGGGGCAGCAGTAAAAAGTTTCGGAAACGGTAAAAATCTTATAAAAAACTATTGACAAGCCCTTCTATTTGTGGTATAATGTATGTACCTCGAATGGGGCTTATTTTTTTGTGCGTTTTTTTCGCGCTAGGTTCCCCGTTAAATCCGCAATTCCGCGGCTGAGGGAGGCAATAATGCCTGAAAAGGCAAGAAAATAGGAGGTGCCGAAAGTGAGAGTTAAAATTACACTGGCGTGTACAGAATGCAAACAGCGCAACTACAACACCATGAAGAACAAGAAGAACGATCCCGACAGACTTGAAATGAACAAGTACTGCAGATTCTGCAAGAAGCATACTCTTCACAAGGAAACAAAGTAATCAGGAGGTGCTATAATGGCAAAAGATGTCGATTTAACAAAAAAAGTTAGCGATGCAACTCCCGATGAAGCCAAGGAAACGAAAGCTTCCAAGAGCAGAGAAGGCAGACCCGGACGTTCCAAGAAGAAAAAGAAGGGTATTGTCAAGTACTTTAAGGACGCAAGGTCCGAGTTCAAGAAGGTCGTATGGCCTGCACCGAAGCAGACGACAAACAACACTGTTGTCGTACTGATCATGTGTATCCTTGCCGCAGCATTTATCTTCGGCATAGACGCACTCTTCGGTCTGCTTAATCAGCTTCTGCTTGGTCAGGGCTGACAAATTTCAAGGGGGTAAATATGGCTGAAACACAGGCACAGTGGTACATTCTCCACACATATTCGGGCTATGAAAATAAGGTTGCCAGCGATATCATGAAGGTCGTTGAAAACGGTAATCTTCATCACCTTATCGAGGACGTTTATCTCCCCACTGTTACCACTACCGAGGAAAAGGAAAACGGTAAGGTTGCAGAGGTGGAAGAGAAGCTTTATCCTTGTTATGTGTTCGTTAAGATGGTCGTTACTAACGAGTCTTGGTATATCTGCCGCAACACAAGAGGCGTTACAGGCTTCGTTGGCCCCGGATCACAGCCAATCCCTCTCACCGAGGAAGAGGTCAAGAACCTCGGCATTGTTTCGAAGGAAACTGAGGTTTCTTTCGCGGTCGGAGATATGGTTAGCATAAAGAGCGGTCCTCTCGAGGGCTTCGAGGGCACTGTCAAGGAGATCGACGCAGACGCGAACACCGCGCTCATTGATGTTTCCATGTTTGGCAGAGTTACTCCCGCTACGCTTGAGATATCCTCGATCAAAAAAATCTAACTTACAACTTCAAGTTTTTTATGGAGGTAGAATAACATGGCACAGAAGGTTACAGGATTTATCAAATTACAGATCCCTGCCGGTAAAGCTACACCTGCTCCCCCCGTTGGTCCTGCACTGGGTCAGCACGGTGTAAACATCATGGCATTTACAAAGGAGTTCAACGAGCGCACAAAGGATAAGGCAGGTCTTATTATCCCTGTCGTTATCACAGTTTACGCAGACAGAAGCTTCTCGTTCATTACAAAGACTCCCCCCGCAAGCGTGCTCATCAAGAAGGCTTGCAAGATCGAAAGCGGCTCCGGCGTTCCCAACAAGACAAAGGTTGCAAAGATCACAAAGGCTCAGCTTCAGGAGATCGCTGAAACTAAGATGCCCGACCTTAACGCAGCAAACATTGAAACTGCTATGTCTATGATCGCAGGTACTGCTCGTTCTATGGGCGTAGAGGTCGTTGACTGATAATTATTCACTAAAGACTTATTATTAAGTGGGAGGATATTTCCGTTTGACCACAAGGAGGATATATAATGAAACACGGTAAGAAGTACGTTGAAAGCACAAAGCTCGTTGATTCTGCCAAGGTTTACGAATCCAACGAGGCACTCGACTTAGTTTGCAAGACTGCAAAGGCTAAGTTCGATGAAACAGTTGAGCTGCACATCCGTCTGGGTGTTGACTCCCGTCACGCTGACCAGCAGGTTCGCGGTGCGGTAGTTCTTCCCAACGGTACAGGTAAGACTATCAGAACACTGGTATTCTGCAAACCCGAGAAGGAAGCTGACGCAAAGGCAGCCGGTGCAGATTACATCGCTGATAATGACACAATCGCTAAGATCCAGAACGGCTGGATGGACTTCGAGGTTGTTATCGCAACTCCCGACATGATGGGCGTTGTTGGTAGACTCGGTAAGGTCCTCGGTCCGAGAGGTCTTATGCCTAACCCCAAGGCCGGTACAGTTACTCCCGACGTTGCTAAGGCTGTTCAGGAGGCTAAGGCTGGTAAGATCGAGTACCGTCTTGACAAGGCTAACATCATTCACTGCCCCATCGGTAAGGCATCCTTCGGCGCAGAGAAGCTCGATGAGAACTTCACAGCTCTCATGGAGGCAGTTGTTAAGGCTAAGCCTGCTGCTGCAAAGGGTCAGTACATCAAGAGCTGCACAGTTTCTTCTACAATGGGCCCCGGCGTAAAGGTAAGCACAACAAGATTTGGTGTATAATCTACACAACAAAATACAGCCGTCCGAAAGGGCGGCTTTTTTGTATAAAATTGTA
>JAZNTS010000006.1:0-7050 GCA_045591905.1 Oscillospiraceae bacterium
AGGTCTGAAGCATAGACTGCATACTCAAAGTGAGCGCCGATTCGGGATAGTAATACAACAGAACATCGGGTATAAGCATAATGCCCTCAAGAATCAGCACCGCTATCGCAAGAGCGTCCATTCTGCGGTAGAACTGATGTACAGGCTTGAAAAATCCCGCGCAGAAATTCAAAAACAATTTCACAGGCTGGATAGTTCCGTTTTTATGCACGCCTGTACGGAATGCAGAAAAAGCCTGCGCATAATGCAGCACCGACGTGCCAACAAAATGGCTCAGCTCCTTGCTGGAAACGCCGTCAGCGCCGCGCGTTTCATCGCTTGTAAGCTCCTGCATATGGCTGTAGAACTCGGCAAAGGGGTGTCCGTGCATCTCATCATAAGGAGCGCCGTTCACTTCGTTGTTGACGCCGCCATCGTCAGTAGTGTTCGTATATCCGATACCGCCCGGATATTCCGCATGGTGAGGGTCGGTGTTCTCCGTCTGAAAAACGCTCGGCTCCTGGGCTGCCGCGCTCTGCTCAGACTCGGGCGGCTGTTCGGGCTGCTCGTCGGGGAGCATTCCGTTCCACTCAAAACCCTCTGCGTGAGCGCTCTCCACGCCGCAGGCACCAAGTTTATTATAACAAGCCCTGTGGTGCGGCGTGCCGCATTCGGGGCATACGACGATATCGTCCGATTCATTAAAGTGCTGCCTGCAAACAGGACAGAGCTTATTGAAAAATCTTGACATTCCTTATCCTTTCCAGATACTTTTATAAGGCATACATATACATTATTTAGTATACCATAATCTGCACAGAAATGCAACCGAGAAACGCGCTTTTTTGTGAAAATTAAAGGAAAATCAGCGTAAATGCCTTATATTTAAAATACAATAAATGAACTTTTACATTTTTAAAGCTCAATAATTAAAATTTATCAAAGCTATTGACAAATCCGTTTTCAGGTGATATACTAATAAACGGATACGAAAACACCTGTTTTATATCCACAAAAATCAAGAAAGCGAGGTAAACAAGATGACCTACACAATGACAAGAAAATTTAACAGTGAGAGCAGAATTACCTCGGCAGTATTGAAGTAACCATTTTTGTGTGAAAATGTTTATGCCGCAGCGAATTTTGCTGCGGCTTTTTTGCGCCCAAAATCAGATTTTGGGCTGTCCGTTCTTTTCTATGCCGCAGCTTTGTTTCTCGGGATATTGCCGAGGTAATGCTCAGAAAAAACAAGCTCTAAATTGAAAGGAATGGTTATTACAATGAAAACTAACGAAAATAATATCATGCGAGTATCAGAGGTACAGCGTGAACGCTACACCTTGATAGGCGAAATGGGCGAGATAGGCGCAAAGCTTAAAGGTAATCTCTACAACAGCGGCGAATATCCTGTTGTGGGAGATTATGTTGAGGTGATATTCAATCCCTACGGCGACTCGCTCATAGAAAAAATACTTGAAAGAAAAACGTATCTTTCCCGTCCCGACCGAAGCGGCCATGCGGACGGATATGTGAAAACGCTGGTCGAGCAGCCAATGGCGGCAAATTTCGACTATGTATTTATCGTGACCTCACTCAATCAGAATTTCAACGCAGGCAGAATCGCGCGCTATATCGCAGTTACTATACAAGGCGGCGGCACGCCTGTTGTGATTCTCAGCAAGGCTGACCTGTGCGAAAATGTAAGCAACTATATCGCAGAGGTGAAAAGCGTTTCCGACAAGACCGATGTAATTGCGATAAGCTCTGTTACAGGCGCGGGTATGTCGGAGCTGCAAAAGTATTTCAGAAGCGGAGTTACTATCGCACTTATCGGCTCATCAGGAGTTGGTAAATCCACTATGCTGAACGCTATCGCAGGCAAAGAGGTCATGAAAACAAGCAGTATCCGAGAGGAGGACGGAAAAGGCCGCCATACCACGACATACCGACATCTTTTCGAGCTTGATAACGGCGTTACTGTCATCGACACTCCCGGAATGAGAGAGATAGGCGTCTGCGATATCGACGAGGGCATTGACGACACCTTTTCCGATATCACCGAGCTGTTTTCGCAGTGTCGTTTCACCAATTGCAGACACGACACCGAGCCGAATTGCGCAGTTAAAAGAGCCCTCGAAACAGGCGAGCTGAACGAAAAGCGATGGCGGCTGTATCAAAGGCTTTATGACGAAAATTTCAAGGCTAAGAGAATGAAAGCGGGGTATAGAAAATGAACATTATATTTGAAAAATTCACAGAAAAACATATTGACGAAGCAGTAAATCTTGCTCTATCCGAGCTTGAAGCAGAGAGAAGCGTATGCCCTGATATACCTTATGGGGACTTTTCGGAAAAGCTCAACGGAATGTTGACATGGCTCAGCACTCAGCCAATAGGAAAGGCGGCTTTCTGCGGCGGTAAAATGGTCGGCTATCTTCTTTTCGGCGGCCCGTGGGACGGTTTTTTCGGAAACGTCAAGGGCGTATACTCGCCGCTTGGCGCAAGCGCGTTTTCTTACGAATACGCAGACCGCCAAAGACTTGCTTCCATGCTTTTTGAAAGCACAGCGCAGGAATTCGTTCAAAATCGCGTGTTTAGCTGCGCCGTTACAAGATACGCGCATGACTTGGACACCGCAAGAGCGTTTGTTTTCAACGGCTTCGGCATACGGTGCAGTGACGCAGTACGCAGGATCTCTGAGCTTTCACTGCAATACAGCGCAGACGGCGTAAAATTTGTTGAACTTCCATTCGGAGAGTTTGAAAAAGTGAGCGCGCTGCAAATGGGACTTGTAAAGCATCTCGAAAAATCCCCCATCTTCTGTCCGACGGATATGGAACGCTATGAGCACTGGTTTCACAGGGAAAGTATGCGTGTGTTTGCCGCTGTATCGGACGATAAACCGATAGGCTTTATCTCGGTAGACGTAACCGCCGAAAACTTTATCACAGAGCACGACAAGATGGCAAATATCTGCGGCGCTTATTTTGATGAAAACTGCCGCGGAAAGGGCATAGCTCAAGCCTTGCTTTCGCATATCCGCGATACTCTGAGCGACGAGGGCATAACGCATCTCGGCGTTGACTGCGAGACCATGAACCCAACGGCGCTGAACTTCTGGGGCAAATATTTCACGCCTTACACCTACTCTTTCGCAAGACGCCTTGACGAGCGCATTGAAACAATGTCGCATAACTAATAAATTGACACCGCCGATAGTCGGCGGTGTCTTTTTTATGCAAAAAAGTACCCGCCAAGGTACACCTTGACGGGCAAAATGAAATTAGGAGAACAAAAAAGATAAAAACGGGGATAAGCTGTTTATTGGAGGTATTCGCCGATAACTCTGACCATGAGGTCGTTGAGCTTTTCAACCTCGTAATCGCCGATAGTCGGCTCTATATGACCGCCGCCAATGCCGCTGTCATCGGTAAGGAACGTATATGTGCCGCCTGTTCGGAACGCCATAGTCCTGAGCAGATATTCTGTGGTCTTATCTATGCCGCTGGAGGCAACGGGAATGATACGAATACCGTTTGCCGCAGCTATCTCAACAGTGTCGTTCACCTGATCTATTATCTGCATATCGCTGTGAGGCGGAGCGTCCAGCACGAAGAACATCAGCTTTGTCGCGCCGTTCTTCCACTCGTGGCCCTTAACTGCGCTGTCGAGAGCGGTGTGGACAGCCTCGGGGAAATCTCCGCCGCCGTCAGCCTTCTGTGCCGCAAGGTCGGAAAGCGCAGACTCTATATCCTCGGTAAAATCAAACTCGCGGATAACATACTCGTCGCCCTCGTCGCGGTAGAAATTCACGCTCACTCTTATCGGAATGTTAGCATTCTCCTGCTTAACGCGTGTGATAACATCTTTAAGCTCCTGCTGGAGGTATGCAAGTTCGTCCCACATTGAGCCTGTAGTGTCTATCATCAGCATAAGCTCCAGCGCGTCCGAATCATCTACCTCGCCTTGTGTTAGCGAGGAGTTTTCAAGGTCAACGGTATATGTGCCGCTTTTTGCAGGATCTACTCCCTCAATGGTCATGTTCACCTCGCCGTAGGTCACATTGATAACGTGCTCCATATCGTCGCCGCACTCATCAAGGAAAAGGTACGCCTTGCCCTCGTTGTCGGTAACAGCAGAAGTAACGCCGATGTCGCCGCAGCCGCGCTGAGTTACCTTTGCGCCCTCAAGCGGCTTGCCGAAAGCAGTGACTATTACCTCATGGCGCACATCGAAATCTATCTGCCATTCCTCGCGGTAGTATTCCCACTCCTCATGCGTCTGATAGAGCGACACCCATGCGTTCCAGTTCTCGTTGTCGTTCCACTCGCCGCCTGTAAGCAGACCTGCGGAGGGCTGGATATATGGCTCCTCAATATATTCATCGTCCCATACTGTGGTTGCCACGCCGCCATCTGTGGGAGCTTCCGCCGCACCGAAGCCGTCAACCGATGCATAGTCGTCCTTTGTCATAACATCAAACGAGCCGTCGATCGCACTGTCAGCCACAATGTCGAAATCTTCAAATGCGCCCGTTTCGCCCTCTGATCTGTCTACTGCCGCCGCGGTAGTCGTGGGCGCCGCTGTTGCGGTAGGCTCTGTGTCGTCGGCAGAGCTTCCTCCGCCTGCCGTTTCAGGCTCGGACGCCGCGCCCGTACCGATATCCGCGGAATTGACAAGCTCGCCGCCCGAAGCCGCCGAGGAATCTGTCACAGAATTGGACGCACAGCCCGCAAGAGAAGCGAGCATTGCACAAGCAAGCATCATAGATAAATACTTTTTCATAATATATACCCCTTTCATGATCAAAATGTTTTATTTGCCGTGGACTTCATTCTGCTAATAAAACAAAGTGCCGCGCAAAAAGGTTGCACGGCAAAGGAAAAATTTTTTCAAAAAAAATCCCGCAGACAAGGGGGTGTCTGCGGTAACTGAAATCAGTGCGCCGTCCGCTTGGGGAAAAGCGGTTTTGTACGGCAAAATAATTGGGGAAAATATATTAAGAAGTATGTTGGTCATACGACCACAATACTGTCTTGCAAATTTATTACTCCTTAATTATAACATTATAATGCGTTTTTTTCAACTAACAAAACAACCAAAATTACGGCTTTGAAATTGTATATTTTGTGTGCGGTTTTACTAAGAGTTAAAAACTTCGCCGATTATACGCCCAACAGACCAGCCCAGAAAGCCGATAACATAAGCACCAGCGGCATGGTCGCCATGCTCGCTATGGTAGACACTGCAAAGTGTCCCGAGGCGTAGGCTTCGTCCTTGCCGTGGCGATAGGAGAACATAATAGTTGCCGAAGCCGTGGGAGCGCTTGACGCGATAAGGATAGTGTTTATTACTGTCATGGAAACCCCAAGCTTTGCAAGCGGCACAAAAGCAAGCGTCAGCAGCGCAGGGACTAAAGCAAGCTTGAAGATCTGGACATAATAAACTCTGCCGCACTTGAAGCCGCGCAGAAGCCCAGCCTTTGCAATGGTCGCGCCCGATACTATCATGGCAAGCGGAGTATTAAGACTTCCTATGTAATCGAGCGGCGTCTGAACCACATCGGGCAGCCGCAGTCCCGTAAAGAAAAACACCATTCCAAGCGCTATCGCGATTATCGCAGGAGAAAGCAGCACCTTGCCGATGTTTTTTGCGGTGTCCTTAAAGCCTGAGGTCTTTTTGCCGCTCATCATGATGGTGCCGTGAGTCCACATGAAAAGGTTAAACATCGTGATAAAGCCTGTCAGATAAAACACGCCCTCAGAGCCAAAGGTCGCATTCACAAGCGGAATACCCATAAAGCCGCAGTTTGCATATATTATGGCAAAGCGCTCTATCTGGGAGTTTTTTCTGCCCTTTCTCACAGCGATATAAGCCGCCGCCATCAAAGCAAGATGAGCAGCCGCGGCAAGTCCTGCCGCAATTCCAAGACCCAAGAGCAGTGTTGTATCAAACTCCATCATGTAGGAGTTGAAGATGACGATCGGGTTTACTATCGAGAGGGTTATCGCGGAGAGCTGCTTTGTGCTTTCGTCCGACAGCATTTTTCTTTTGTAGAGGAAGTATCCGAAAAACAGCAGTATAAACATTACTACTGCCTGAAAAGCGATTATCTGAGCCGAGTCCATAGTTGTTCCTTTCTGGGTTTGTTGCGAGATTTATTATACTACTTTTTGTGCGTTTTTGCAACCAAGTTGTTGATTTTTTCGCGGAACAGGTGTATGATTAAGGTAGTAAACTTTTGGGAGGTGCGTTATGTCTGAAAAGACAAGAGATATAATTGATATCCTGCTTTGCGGTTTATATATGGCGGTGCTTCGTATGCCTGTGGCGTATGCATATGGATATGCCGAGTATAAATTTGCCATAGATCCGTCGGCTACGGGTCTGTTTATAACAACTGTGATTATCAGCGTGATTTCGGGCTATGCTATGATTAGCGACAAGGCATCAATTGCAGCCGTAAAATGGATTATTGCGAACATTTTGACATATGGTTCACACTTTTTATTGTGTTGGGCTTTTGATAATACTTACTTTGTTAATAATTATGTAGGCGGCACTCTTATAATTATAACGCTCTTCATGGTAATAAGCGATTTTATCGCGTTTGTATACAGTGGCGAATCGCCAACTAAGGCTAAATATGCTGTGAATAGATTACAGATGATTAAATCAAAGTACAGAACATCAAAAACAGCATATAAGATACAAAAGCTCGTTTGTCCCATAGTATGCGGCGTAATTGTGATTTTGCTGATTGTATTAGTCTGTATCAGACATTTTGGCTAATGTGACACATTTGTGAATTTTTTCTTTTACCTCTTGATTTTTTCTGAAAATATGATATAATAAATTTAGCACTCTTGATATGAGAGTGCTAAAACTTTTGTAATTAATACATAAAATATAAGGAGATGACCTGTAAATGGCAACAAAGAAGTTCAAGGCGGAGTCCAAGCGACTGCTTGAGATGATGATAAACTCCATCTACACTCACAAGGAGATAGTCCTGCGCGAGCTTATCTCAAACGCACGCGACGCTATGGACAAGCTGTATTTCAAGTCTAT
>JAZNTS010000007.1:0-16804 GCA_045591905.1 Oscillospiraceae bacterium
TATAACGCTCTTTCCGATGACGCTGCAAAGAAGGCGTTTATGGCAGAGCATTCTCTCAGCGACAGCACAAAGAGCACATTCAGCATGATGCAGAGTCAGTATGGTTATTACGGCATGACCGCA
The DNA here is from genome assembly GCA_045591905.1 of Oscillospiraceae bacterium. Classification (GTDB taxonomy): domain Bacteria; phylum Bacillota; class Clostridia; order Oscillospirales; family Ruminococcaceae; genus CAG-115. Next base: position 124 of record JAZNTS010000007.1, read on the forward strand.
AACGGTACTATCTCGTTCACTCCTACTTCTTCGCTGCAGAGAGAGCTGTATGTCCTTGACACCTTTGGTACAGTTAAGGAATACAACGGCAATAAGGTGGAGTTCAAGAACCTGTATTCCCTCAATTCCACTGAAAACATCAACGAGCTTTACAACAACCTTGACTTCTTAGGTATAAAGCTCAGCCAGATCCCCGGCGAGCACATGGGCTTCCCCATGCTGTTTATGCCTATTGCTGCATTTGTGTTCTCGCTGCTTCAGACCTTTATCTCCAACAGACAGATGGAGAAGAACAACCCCGGTCAGGTCGGCGGCGGTATGAAGATCACGATGTATATCCTGCCTATATTCTCGCTGATACTGGTATTTTCCGTACCTGCGGGTGCAGGCTTCTACTGGACTATAAGCTATGTGTTCGGTATAGCTCAGACTATACTGCTTAACAAGCTGTACAATCCTCAGAAGCTCAGAGCACAGGCTGAAGCAGAGTATAACGAGCGTATGAAGCGCGTTGAGGTGCAGGCGCAGAAAGTGCGTAATGCACAGAACGAAAATGCTATAGTTGAATACAACGGCGAAAAGCTTACTCAAAAGGAAATAAACCGCAGAAAGCTTGCCGAAGCGCGTCGTCAGGACGCTATAAAGTATGGCGAGGAATATATCGAAGACGAGGACGACAAATAATCTATCGAAAGGGGAAACGACATGGAAAAGGAATTTACCGCTAAAACCGTTGACGAAGCAAAGGCTCTTGCTGCGCAGGAGTTTGGCGTTTCTGTTGATGATATCGAGTTTGACATACTTGAACAGCCCCGAAAGGGTCTTTTCGGAATGAGAGGCGAGGCGAGAGTAAAGGCTATCTACGAGGAGAAGCCTGTTGAGATCATCGCTCCCGAGGTTGAGGAAGCTGCTCCCGCTTATGACGAGGAGGCTGCTGATACGGCAGAGCTTCCCGCTGATTTCGACGTCGAAAACAGCGCAAAGGTAAAGGCTGCAAAGCAGTATCTCACCGATGTGCTCCATGCGCTGAAGCTGGAGAACTTTGAAATAACCGCAGTAAGAAAGGACAACAATGTTGTTCTTGACATTACGGGCGAAAAGCTCGGCGTTGTTATCGGCAGACGCGGCGAGACACTCGATTCCTTGCAGTATCTCACAATACTTGCAAGCAACCGCACAGAGGAAAACTACTGCCGTATCTCGGTAGATTGCAACGGCTATCGTGACAAGCGTAAGGAAACACTTGAGGCTCTCGCAACAAGAACCTCCGCAAAGGTAATAAAGCAGGGCAGAAAGATAGCTCTTGAGCCTATGAATCCTTATGAGCGCCGTATAATCCATAGCTGTGTTGCTGAGATTGAGGGCGTTTCCAGCCATTCCACAGGCGTTGAGCCTTACAGAAAGGTAGTTATCTACGCTGACAAGCCCAAGTATGACAACCGCCGCGGCGGCAGACGCGACAGAAGTGATCGCGGCGACGCTCGTTCCATCAGAAACTACAAGTCCTCGGGCGGATTCTCAACAAGCTTTGAGCGCGAGTACAAGCGCAGAGCATACGAGCCTGACGAGAGCAGCGCAGGCGCAGGCGAGTTCTCCAAGGAGACTGTGGACGCTGAGAGAAATGCTACCCTTTACGGCAAGATCGAGATCTGATACGCCTATAAACGGGTAATAAATAAGCTTTTTGAAGCGGCTTTTGTCATAAACCAAAAGCCGCTTTTGTATTCAGACTTTGCAAGGCAACAACGAGTTGCTTGTATTATCAATAGTATCATGCTATACTATAAATGAGGTGATGAACTAATGGATACAAAAGACATCATATTAAAGCTGAGAACCGAAAATGGACTATCGCAGGACGAGCTTGCCGAGAAGCTTTTTGTCACACGACAGGCGGTGTCGCGCTGGGAAAACGGTGATACTATTCCGAATACAGAAACTTTAAAGCTGCTGTCGGCGCTGTTCGATGTTTCTATCAATACGCTTTTGGGCGCGCCGAGAAAGCTTATCTGTCAGTGCTGCGGTATGCCGCTTGAAGATTCCACAACAAGCAAGGAAACTGACGGCACATTCAATGAAGAATACTGCAAGTGGTGCTATGACGCGGGAAAGTTTACTTACACCGACATGGAAGTGCTTATCGACTTTTGCGCAGAGCATATGTCTAACGAAAATTGGTCAAGCGAGCAGGTGCGCACCCACATGAAAGAGCTGCTCCCGAATTTAAATTATTGGAAGCAAATAAATCAGTAAGCAGAAACAAAAAGCCTGAGAAAATTTCTCAGGCTTTTTACCATGTGGCACCCCTTGTAGGAATCGAACCTACAACTGCCCCTTAGGAGGGGGCTGTTATATCCATTTAACTAAAGAGGCGGATATCATAAATTTAATTATACCACAAACCACGCTTTTTTTCAATAGGATTTTTGTCAGCGCCGCTTATTTTTTGAAAATCTTGTGTAAGCCAAAATTTTTTCGCCCTTTGACAACAAAAACTGTCATTACGCCTTGTCTTGGATAAATTATCTAAACGCCGCAAAAGTGCATTACTGAGCCAAAATCCGCTTTGTTTATGGCTAAAGATAGCGGATTTGCACAATTATTCTAAAAAAAAATTAAAGATTTATACAAAATGCACATTGACGAAATGGGTTAAAAAATGGTATAGTGTTATACAAGGGTAGCTATGCCTATTGGATATAGCTGTGCCTTAGCTAAGGTGAATTTTTCGCCGTCATACAGGGCGGCGGAGCAAAATTTTAGGAGGATTTTTCTATGAAGATCAAAAAGATTCTTTCTGCAGTTGCTGCTGCATCTCTCGCAGCTACAGCTCTTGTTACTTCTGCAAGCGCTGTAGGAATCAAGGTTTCCGGTAACGCAAACAATCATTTCTCTGACGTAGGCGGTAATATCGGTATATTCGTATACAGCCTCGGTCAGGAAAAGCTCGGCGAGCCCGGCTATGATGTTCCCAAGGGCGACCTCGCAGGCGACTGCGGCTTTGAGCTGGAGGACGTTGCAAAGGCTTCCTTTACAATCCGTGTTCCCGAGGTTGACAGCATGGGTATGGAAGACAACCGTGATGTTTGGGACGGTCAGGTAGGCGGCGCTATCGTTCTTTCTCTGAGATCCGACACAGACCGCAAGCACAACTGGGTATCTATGGGTCAGTTCTGGGGCGTTGTTGACGAGGAGCTCGAGATCAACACCATCGACGACAAGGTTGAGTACCCCTATGAGCTGAAGAAGATCGGCGACTACACATACCAGCTTGACGCTGAGTTCGATTCTTCCGAGCTGTTCGACACTCTCGAGGGCGATCACGTTGTTGACTACCGTGTATTCATGCAGGTCTGGGGCGACGCTTGCCTCGCTGAGGTAGAGTTCGTTGAAGGCTCTCTGCTTGACGCTGACGGCAACGTACTCGTTACAATCGACAACACAGGCTCTGTTGTAGGGGCAGACGCTGACGCTGGCAACGACGATGCTGCAGGCAATACAGACGGCGCAACAGGTGAGGACAAGAACTCCGCTGACACAGGCGTTGAGGGTGTTGCTGCTGTTGCAGGCGTAGCAGTTCTCGCTGCAGGCGCTGCTATTCTCTCCAAGAAGAGAAAGTAATTTCAAGAAATTTCAAAAAAAATTGATTTTTCTGAAACTTTATTGAATTTACCCGTGACTACCGTAGTGTAACAAAGAAATTTCAAAAAAATAATTTCTTTGAAACTTTTCGGCTCGACCGTGTGACTACGGTAGTGAGCGGTTAAATTATAATCCGTTTATTACACTTTGAGTGCCCGATAACTCAGAGATGTTTTAAAAGAACAAAACTAACTTTTTAGGAGGACTATTATGTTAAGAAGAAGAATCTTTTCTTCCGCAATGGCTTCTGTAATGGCGCTTTCCACTGTTGCAGTTGTAGCACAGGCAGAAGAGACAAAGGCTGTTAAGAGCGAAGCTGATCTTGACAAGCTTGTTAATGAAACATACGGTAATGACTACCGCACAGGCGAGCTGCTCGACTACGGTACATCTCAGACAGAGCAGATGCTCGACGCACTGGACGCTGCAGAAGCTATCCTTTACAATGATGAGGCAGGCGAAGATGACTGGACTGTTGCTTACTACATGGTAACAGGCGTTAAGGAGTCTCTCAAGAAGTTCACATACGAAGATCTGCAGAAGCTCATCAAGAAGGCTGAGCCCAAGTTCGCTAAGAACAACATCTACAACGAAGAGCTGAACGACAACATCTATTCTATTCCCACTTACACTGCTCTCGAAGATGCTTACGACAACGCTCTGGATTTCACTGATACAGATCCCGTTCCTGACATCACAGAGGCTTATATCGCTCTTGAGACTGCTCTTAACAATCTCTACGAGCTGCCCCCCGTTACAAAGTCTCAGTACAGAGCTAAGCTCGCTGAGTATCAGAAGATCATTGCTGACGCTCACAAGTATGATTCTTGGAGACGTGGTACTGGTGTTTCCGGCGACTGGACAATGAGAGGCGGCGCAACATTCGGTTACGTTTATGATACAACTCTCGCAGCTCAGGCTGAGATCGTTGCTGCTTATGACGAGCTGGATCAGATCAAGGGTCTCAACATCACAACTGATACAAATATCCGCGAAGGTTACGACCTCGCTGTTAAGGCAATCAACTTCTACAAGAGCTGGGCACCCGATGCTGATGGTCGCGGTTCCAAGGCTAGCCTCAAGAACCTGATAGACGACTACAACGGTCAGCTCGTTTACACATTCATGAGCGAGGTTCTGGGTGCGGCTGACGGTTCCACATCAGATTCTCTGATTGAGTCTATCGTAGACGCAGGTGCAACTGTAACACCCGTAGATACCGGTCTTTGGAAGCTTGAGTTTGACTGGACAAAGGGTCACCCCACAGGTCTGCTCGTTGAAGCTGAGGCGAAGGCAACACTCTCTCAGACTGTATATGTTCCTGTTGACCAGAACAACAAGTGGATCACTGAGTGTGCAGTTTCCGCTGCTAAGCCCACTAAGGACAAGACTCTCGGCTGGACAACTGACGGCGCTAATACTTATGCCAACTCTGCTAACGTAGTAAGATTCCTGCAGCTCTCCGCTGGCTCCAAGTTCGACCTTGCTGACTACATCAAGATCGATCCCGCTGTTGTTGCTGAAGCAGCTCAGAACACAGCTAACGGCTGGTCTGTACTGGATAATGGTGCCGCTGATGGTGCTAATATCCCTGACTATTCCGTTGCTTACGGCATGATGGATTATGATGATACTGCTGCATCTACACAGGTAGACCTCGCTACAGCTGTAATTATAGCTGATGCTTACATCAACGGTGTATATGCTAATATCGATGATTCTGATTCTGATCCCAAGAAGGTTGCACAGGCTGATGCGTTTGCAGAGTATATCAACGGCACAGACGGTTTCCTTGACACAATCGTTGCTACCGCTGCTGATGCTAACGGTCTTACAATCAACCTTGAGGGTGATGGTGCTAATATCGAAGCTGCTAACGACATCATCGACGTTATCGATGAGGCTGGCGTTGTAGCAACTGTTGCTGCTGAGGGCGTCAATGGTAAGGCTAAGGGTCAGACACCTGAGCTTACACTTGTTTACCGTTACCTGAGCTATGCTCTGGAGGACAGCTTCGCAGGTGATGTTGCTAAGGATGGTCAGGAGAAGACATGGAAGGATGTTAACAAGCTCGTTGCTGACGCTGAGCAGCTCGTTGACGACACAGGTGATGCAGCTATCTTCAATCCCTCCAACGTTGCTCTCGTTGAGGCTCAGATCGTTGCTAGAGAGTGGCTTGCTCGCTCCGATTCCGATAAGCTTTACAGAGATGGTAATGCCGGTATCGGTGCTGACGGTGAGCCCTACGTTAAGGCACAGGACGCTTGGGATGCTCTTTATCCTGTATACGATCAGCTTGGCAAGGAGTACGCAGCTCTGAGCATGTCTTTCGATGACGTTTATACTAAGATTTATGAGACTGCTGCTGCAATCGACAAGGGCGACCTCAAGGATTCCGCAGATCTGCAGGACGCTATCAAGGCTGTTGCAATGTGCCTGAGCAACATTGATGACAACACATATTACGATCCCGCAGCTCCCGCAGCTTATATTGATAATGCTGCTTTCGATGATTCCAGAGAGTTCCTGCCCGTTAACCGTGTTGTAACAGGTGAGTCTGTTGTTGCAGCTATCGATCCTGCTCTGAAGATCAACCTCGACATCAACCCCACTCACAAGGCTCTTGTAAACGCTCTCACAGCTCTCGATGCAGCTATCGAGAAGGCAACTGAGCCTGAGGTAGTAGTTGTTGCTGGTGACTACGATGGCGACGGCGACTGTGATCTCGACGATGCTTCTGCAATGATCGCTGCTGAGTTCGCTGGCGGTATGGATCAGACTAAGGGCGACTTCAATGGCGATGGCAAGACTGACCTCGATGACGTATCTGCAATCATTGCTAAGGAGTTCGAGCTCTAATTCATCTACACTTTGTGTGATCAATTCCCCTCGGGGCGCAAGCCCCGAACGGGGTTGATTATATAAATAATTTTATGGAGGAAAATAATATGAAGAAGATTTTATCTCTTGGCGTAGCTGCTGCTATCGCTTCTATGACAGCTATCGCTGCTTCCGCTGCTGTTGAGCCCGTTGTTATCGACGGCGACTTCACAGAGGGCAGCACTGTAACAATCGAGCTTCAGGCTCAGGGCGTTGACAAGGCTAACTTCAAGGCAACAATTGAGACTGCTGGTCTTGAGTTTGTTAGCGCTGAAGTTGAAGGCATGGGCGGCGGTCTTAAGGAAGGCGTTCTCATTTGGGTTGACGGCGCTGCTCCCGAGGACGGCGATGTTCTTGCTACTCTCACTTACAACGTAACTGCTGCAGCAGGTGAGACTGCTTCTTTCGCTCTCACACCCGCTTCCGGCTATGAGAACTACGTTGACGTTACTCTCAACATCGAAAAGGAAGTTATTGAGGTAACAACAGGCGGCGATGACACAACAGGCGGCGACATCATCGACGGTGGCGACGACACAACAGGCGATGACACAACTGGTGGTGACGCTACAGGCGACGACGCTACAGGCGACGATGCTGGCTCCACAGACGGCGCTGACGATGAGAACAAGGCTGAGAACCCTGACACAGGTATCGCTCTTGCAGTTGTTCCCGCAGTTCTCGCAGGTGCTGCTATCGTAGTTTCCAAGAAGAGAAAGTAATTCCTAACCGAATTAATATCTTATTCTAAAACGCATGACCTCCCCGAAAGGGGAGGTTTTTGTTTGCTCCGCGAAGTAGAAAACGCGGAGCTTTTTTTGTCTAAAATGCCGAAAACGATTACTTGGTATATAGGCGAGCCCAATTTAGTTGTTGTTAAGGTCAATATCTTGTGCATTTTAAAAAGCAAAGTGTTATTTTTTATCAAAATATTGGTTTAGGAGTGCTATCTAAACGGGCGGCGCGGCGGCAATTTTTAGGGTGCAGGATTTTATATAATATGCATAAAAAAATTCAAATCTTATTGACATCAAGTTATAAATTTGATATAATTATTACGGTATATATGATAGCGGTGTTGTGCCCTGTGCAGACCATCGCCGCTTTCGTGCGGACGAAAGGATCGTTATGGACTATATTTTAGAAGCAAAAAACGTCTGCATGGACTTTCATATCGGCGACGGCAGTGTTGTTCATGCGTTAAAAGGTATCAATCTGCAGATTCAGCCGAATAAGCTGTCGGTGCTTCGCGGTCGTTCAGGCTCGGGTAAGACGACACTTATTAATATACTCGGTGCGTTGGACAGACCAACTTCGGGAGAGGTTACTTTCCTCACTCATGATAACGATATCACGAAGCTGCCCGATCCTGCAAGGGATAAGCTGAGACGCGGTGATATGGCGTTTGTGTTCCAATCTGTCGCGCTGATTTCGACAATGACGGCTTTTGAGAACGTTGAGTTTGCGCTGAGGCTGAAAAAAATGCCTTATCGGGAGCGCGCTCAGCGGGCTAAACAAGCTCTCATACAGGTGGGTCTCGAAAAGCGTATGCATCATCGTCCCGGTGAGATGTCGGGCGGTGAGCAGCAGCGTGTTGCGATAGCGAGAGCGATCGCAACCTCACCAAAAATAATTTTCGCTGATGAGCCTACGGCGGAGCTTGACTCCCCGACCGGCTTTGCGGTAATGAAGCTGTTCCGCGATCTTGTAAAGAATAATGACCTCACAATAGTAATGACGACGCACGATACGTCAATGATGGAGGTCGCTGATATCGTTTACACGCTAGAGGACGGAGTAATAAGCGACATTACCGAGAATACTGTGACAGACACGGAGGACTCAGATGCCTAAAAAAGTCATGCTGGCGCCGCCCGAAAACGTCATGGTTCAGGCGGACAATCTCGTGAAGATATACAAATCCTCCGATGTTGAGGTCATGGCACTTCAGGGTCTTGACCTTACGGTGGAGCGCGGCGAGCTTATGGGTATCGTTGGCGCGAGCGGCAGCGGTAAATCAACGCTGCTGAATATGCTCGGCGGACTTGACCGCCCCTCTGCAGGCAGCCTTTTCGTTGATGGAAAGGATATGCTGAAATTCACTGAGAAGGATTTTATCGACTACAAAAGAAAAACGGTTGGGTTTGAGTGGCAGAATAATGCGCGCAACCTTATTCCGTATTTAACAGCTCAGCAGAATGTTGAGATGCCGCTCCTGCTCTCAGGCTTTTCGGGACGCCGACAGAGAGCCTCCGAGCTGCTTGAAATGGTGGGGTTATCGCACCGAAAAAACAGCAGGCTTGATCAGATGTCAGGCGGTGAACAGCAGAGAGTTGCGATAGCAATTGCGCTCTCCAACAATCCCAAGCTGCTTCTTGCCGACGAGCCGACAGGCTCAGTTGATACAGCCACGGCAAAGCTCATTCTCGATGTTTTTCGTGAGCTTAACAAGGTCATGGGTGTTACCATTATAATAGTAACGCATGATACAAAGCTTTCCGCACAGATCGACAGAGTCGTTGCGATACGTGACGGCAAAACATCGTCCGAGCTTGTGCGAAAGTCCTCTGTGATGAAGTCCTTCGGACAGCTCACCGAGGAAGCTGCCGACGCAGGCCATGAGGAGCTTTCGGTCCTCGACCGTGCAGGTCGTCTGCAGATCCCAAAAGAATATCTCGAAGAGCTTGGGCTTAAAGGCGGCGATAAGGTACGCGTTGAGCTTGAGGACGGACGGATATGCATCTACCCTCGTTTGTGAGGAACAAATTTGTGATCCATCGGGTGGGAGAAGCCCGATCGTGATATGCTGCAATACAGTCTAGGAAAGGTGGAAAATACTGTGGCAAAAAACCATACCTCGAAGCTGAAGAAATTTACATCATTGTTTTTGTCTGCAATGATGGTTGCTTCCTCTTTTCAGCTTCAGATGACTATCGGAGCGTCTGCTGAGGAAGAGCAGAACACTACCTTAGCATCATCTTCGGTCAGCGCTGAAAATGTCGGCATGACCAGCAGAGAAAGCGCTTATAAGAACTACATAGCAAAGTACGCTGACGCGGAAAAGCCGATGGAGGAAGTAGTTGTAGATATTCTCAACTACGACGCAACTGACGGCGCGGTTACCGAAGTGGTAAATCATGAGGGCAAAGAAAACTGTGTTTCTTGGCTTGACAGCGAGGGCACCATCACATGGTCCTTTAATGTCAAGAAAGCAGGTCTTTACAACCTTGAGATGCTTTACTACCCCGTAGCAAGCACCAACACGACCGTTGAGGTATCACTGCGTATCGACGGAGAAAATCCCTTTGACGAGGTAAAGCTCGTTGAGCTTGATCGTTATTGGCACAGTGAAACAGCCATCGGATATGACGCAAGACAGAAAAACCAGAAGCGTCCTCCTCAGGTGGAGTACGATTGCTGGGTGACATATCCCATAAAGGATAAGGACGGTCTTATAAATACACCGTACTTCTTCTACCTTTCCGAGGGTGAACATACAATTTCCCTTGATGGCGTTAAGACAAATATCTACATGAACGGTATGCGCTTCTTCAATACCAAGGAGCTTCCGTCCTATGCAGACATAGCGCCCACTCAGGATCAGATCAACAACACTCCCGCAAGCACAGCAGGAACAGCTATCCTGTTCGAGGCGGAGTCCCCTCTGTACACGTCTTCCTCAACGCTGTACCCCACTTATGACAGAACAGATTATAATGTAAGCCCCTCTCACCCTGTAAACAAGCGCTATAACACGCTTGGTACAGACACATGGGATCAGGCTACTCAGTCGGTTTGCTGGGAATTTGAGGTTCCCGCTGACGGATACTATACCATCAGAATGAAGGCTCGTCAAAGCACCATGCGTGGCTTCTTCTCCAACAGACGAGTTTACATCAACGGCGTGGTTCCTTGCAAGGAGCTTGACTGCATAAAGGTTAAGTATGATCCCAACTGGCAGACAGTTGAGCTTTGCGACGCAGACGGCAATCCCATCTACGTTGAACTCAAGGCAGGCAAGAACCAGATCATGCTTGAGGCTATCCCCGGCGATATCGGTCAGGTTATGCAGCGCCTTGATGACCTTATTTTCGAGCTTAACTACTACTACAGACGTATTCTGATGATCACAGGCCCTTCTCCCGACGAATACAACGACTATTATCTCGATGACCAGATCCCCGAGCTGCTTGATGTATTCCAGAACGCTATTGATACTCTCTATTCTGAAAAGAAGGGTATTGAAGAGCTGACAGGCGAAGGCTCTGAGGCTTCGACACTTCAGACGATGGCCGTTATTCTCCAGATGGCTGTTGACGAGCCTGATGATATCCCTATGATGCTCTCCAGCATCAAGGATCAGATATCCGCAGTTTCCGCTTGGATGCGTGACTATCGTGACCAGCCCCTCGAGCTTGACTATATCGAGGTTAAATCCGTACACGATCAGTACAAGGACGCAAGCTCCAACTTCTTCTCTTCCTTTGCGTTTGGCTTCCAGGCATTTGTAGGCTCTTTCTTTGAGGACTACACATCTATTTCCGATTCCACGACACAGGCGCTCAATGTTTGGGTATCCCTCGGTCGTGACCAGGCTACCGTTGTAAACGAGCTTGTAAGCTCCGAGTACAACCCCAACCACTCCACTCAGATAGCTATCAGCCTTGTACAGGGTGCTGTACTTGAGGCAACACTCGCAGGCAAGGGTCCTGAGGTCGCACTGTTCATCGGCGGCGACTTCCCCGTAGTTTGTGCTTCCAGAGGTCTGCTCGTTAATATGAAGGGCTTTACCGATTATGATGAAGTGGTTTCCAGATTCAGTGAGGACGTTACAACGCTGTATGAATTCAACGATGGCGTTTACGGTATCCCGCTGACGCAGAACTTCCCGATGCTGTTCTATCGTACCGATGTTCTTGAAGAGCTCGGCTACGACGCTCCTCCCGAGTCTTGGGACGCACTTATTGAGATGCTCCCCGACCTGCAGAGAAAGTATCTTGAGGTAGGTCTTATCCTCCCGTCCAACGTTTCCTCTCAGGTATTTGACGCGGGTAACACATTCGTTCTTCTCATGAACCAGACAGGTCAGAGCTTCTACACGGAGAATCAGCACGCAACAACATTCGACACAGAGGCTGCGGTCGACGCATTTACAAGATGGACTAAGTTCTACACTGTATATGACTTTGACCAGACATACGACGCATTTACAAGATTCAGAACAGGTGAGATGCCCATTCTGGTGCAGAACTACACTTTCTATAACCAGCTTAATGTAGCAGCTCCCGAGATAAAGGGACTGTGGGATTTCACACACGTTCCCGGCACATACAGAACCGACAAGAACGGAAAGAAGTTCCTTGACTACACTGCAAACTCCGGTTCTGCGGGTGCGGTTATCTTCCAGTCCTGCTCCGATAAGCAGGCCGCTTGGGACTTCATCAAGTGGTTCACCGAAACAGAAACACAGGTAGAGTATGGTAAGACCATCGAGGCTATCATGGGCCCGCTCGGTCGTTACGATACCGCAAACCTTGAAGCTCTTTCAAGACTCAACTGGTCTACAGCCGAGCACGCTAAGATAAGCGATCAGATGGCTCATCTGCAGGAGATACCGATCATTCCTGCTTCCTACGCTGTAACTCGTAACGTATACAACGCGTTCAGAGCGGTTGTAAACAACCAGAAGAACCCCAGATATGAGCTCAGCTCTTACAACAGAGATATCAACAATGAGATCGTAAGAAAGCTGAAGGAGCTTGGCTTCTACGAGGAGTGATAGCTTTTCCGGATAATTCCGGAAGAGCAGACGCTCTTTTCAATAAAAATTAGGAGGAATCAGTTTGTTCGGTAAAGAAAAAACGCAGTATATCGAAGACAGTAAATTTCGCTATACGATGCGTGAAATGAAAAAGAACGGCAGTGCTTACATACTGGCGCTTCCGTACTTCCTGCTGTTCCTGGTATTCACGGGTATTCCTGTTCTTATCTCCCTGCCTATCGGCTTCACCAGCTTCAACATGGTGCAGTTCCCTACATGGGTAGGTCTGAATAACTTCTATACTCTGTTCCTCGGGGACGATGTTTTCCTTATTGCTATCCAGAATACGCTGGTATTCGCTATCATCACAGGTCCTGTGAGCTATATTCTCTGCTTCCTGCTCGCATGGCTCATCAACGAGATGCCCGGTGCGCTCAAAACTGTATTTACATACATCTTCTACGCACCCACACTGGCGGGTAACATCTTCGCTACTTGGCAGCTCATCTTCTCGGGCGATACCTACGGCTTCCTTAACTCCACGCTGATGGATCTCGGTCTTATCAAGGGTCCTCAGCAGTGGCTGACAGACGCAAGATATATCCTCATGTGCGTTATCGTTGTACAGATGTGGATGTCCCTCGGTGCAGGCTTCCTGTCGCTTCGTGCGGGCTTCCAGGGTATTGATAAATCCGGCTACGAGGCAGGCGCTATCGAGGGTATCAAAAACCGCTGGCAGGAACTGCTTTACATCACAATCCCCAGCATGGGACCGCAGCTTCTGTTTGCGGCTGTAATGCAGATCACAGCTTCCTTTACGGCAGGCGACATCGGACGTTCGCTTACCGCATTCCCCTCTACAGACTACGCAGCGCACACGATCATGACTCATGCATTTGACTATGGTTCCATAAGATATGAGATGGGTTATGCCTGCGCGATCTGCTTCCTGCTGTTCCTGATCATGATGCTCGTAAACAACGTAATACGCAAGGCTATGAGCGGAATTTTGGATACTTAAGGAGGACAGAATATGCGTATTATACAAAGAAGAAAAAGGTGGGGAGGCTCACGCGGAGGCGATATCGCGATATTCATCGTACTGTGCCTTATCGGCGTGTTCATGCTCTTCCCGATTTACCTGTCTGTTATCCAGTCTATAAAGCCCGTTGAGGAGCTGTTCGTGTTCCCCCCGAAGCTTTATGTACAGCGTCCCACCTCGCAGAACTTTGAGGATATGCTCAAGGTTGCAGGTAGCTTGGACGTTCCTTTCTCCAGATATGTATTCAACTCTATATTCGTATCTGTTGTTGTAACAGTTGCACAGCTCTTCCTTTCGTCCTCTGCAGCCTATGTGCTTTCCAAGGTTAAGGCTCCCGGCGTTAAGGCAATGAACAAGGTCATTGAGATCGCGCTGCTGTTTACTTCTTCCGTTACATACATCGTACAGTACATCGTAATGGCAACACTTGGTATGATCGATACATACTGGGCAATCACGCTGCCGTATATCGCAACACCGATGGGTCTGTTCCTCATGAAACAGTTCATGGGTCAGATACCCGAGAGTATGATCGAAGCGGCGAAGCTTGACGGCGCAAGCCATATGAGAGTCTGCTGGCAGATAGTAATGCCCAACGTTAAGCCCGCTTGGCTGACGCTGATGATATTCGCTTTCCAAGGCGCTTGGCAGATCACAGGTTATCTCTTCGTTTACAGCGAGCAGTTAAAGCCTATACCGATCGTTATGCAGCAGATCGCTGCAGCCGGTATCGCCAGAACAGGCGTTTCGTCGGCAACGGTAGTTGTGCTGATGCTCCCCCCGATGATATTGTTCCTTATCCTGCAATCCAACGTTGTTGAAACGATGGCTCACTCAGGTCTTAAGGATTGATGAAATAATTAACGAAAGGATGATTTTGAGTGCCATCAATTAAGCGCATCGCGGCCCGTGCTGCGGCTGCGGTAATGGCTGCTGTTATGCTCGGCACCTGCGTTGCCTACGCAGATGAGCCGTACGACGGCTACAACTACGACTGGTGGGAAGATCCTGTTCCTTCTCAGAACGGTTATGTGGTTGATAAGGTCATTACCGGTGCCGATATGGGCATTGGCTCATTGAGCGAGCCGTCCGATATATTTATCTCGGACAGCGAGGAAATATATATAGCAGACACCGCGTACAAGGGTACGCTTTCCCCTAACATGAAGGGTAGAATAGTAATCACCGACAAGAGCTTCAATCTGAAGACCGCCGTTGAATATCTGGATTTCACAGATGTTCAGGATTGGCTTGAGGCGAAGAAAGAAGAGCTTGCCGAAAAAGTAGCTGATTATCAGAAGTGCAGCGACATCTACTTTGATGGTCCTACAGGTGTATTTGTCGACGGAGATGATGTTGTTTATGTTGCAGACACCGCAAACGACCGAGTTGTTGCATTCACAGTAGAAACTGACGCTGATGGCGTCGGCTACGGCAGGGTCATCAGAGTCTTTACAAGACCTGATTCCGATGTTTATGACGCGAAAACAACATTCAATCCCAGCAAGGTGCTGGTGGACGCGGCAGGCAATGTGTATATCTGTATCAAGTCCATTACAAAGGGTGCAGTTGTTTTCTCCAAGGACGGCGAGTTTAACGGTTATTTCGGTGCAAACCGAGTTGAGGCAACCGCTGACGTTCTTATGAATGCTTTCTGGAAGCTTGTCTTTACACGTGAGCAGGTAAAGAAGATGCAGCGTAGTGTTCCTGTTGAGATATCTAACTTTGATATTGACGAGGATAACTTCATTTACACTGTTACAGAGTCCAAGACCGTTGAAACAGACGTTATTAAAAAACTCAACTCCGCAGGTACCAACATCTTTATCAATCTGGGTTACTCCGATTACACTTTCGGTGACGCGCTGACAAAGTACTACCGCGGTCAGACATACTCCTCACAGATCACAGACGTTGATATAGGCGAAAACGGAACGATCAATCTGCTTGACCTTAAGACAGGTCGTGTGTTCCAGTATGACAACGAGTGTAACCTGTTATTTATCTTTGGCGGCAAGGGCGCACAGAAGGGTACGTTTACAACAGTAAACGCCGTTGAGAGCCTGGGCACAAAGGTATACGTTCTTGATGGACGTAAGGCAAGCGTGACAGTATTCAAACAGACCGAGTTCGGTGATCTTGTACATGAGGCAATCACGCTGTTTAACAGCGGTAAATACGAAGAGGCTCGCAAGCCTTGGGAGGAAGTGCTCAGACGCGACTCCAACTATTGGCTGGCTTACATCGGTCTGGGTAACGCTTACCTCAACGAGGGTGATTTTGAAACAGCTATGGAGTACTTCCTTTATAACTCCAGAAGCGGATATAATGACGCATTTAAGGGCTGGCGTATGAACTTTATCAGAGATAACTTTACAGTTATTGCGATCATCATCGTTGGTTCGCTCGTTCTTGTTTATGTTATTGCTTCGCTCAGAGGCAAGGCAAAGGCGAAGAAGCGCGCCGAGGCAGAACGTCTGTTTAAGGCGCAGAATAAGGGAAGGGAGGACTAAACGATGAGATTTAATGTCGATATGCCAAAATGGAAATGGCCGTTTTACATCATGGTCCACCCTTTTGAGGGCTTTGAAGACCTCAGATGGAAGAAAGCCTACAGCATGAGAGTGGCGATGGTCATAGTTGCTCTTTTCTTCATCATAAGCGTGTGCGAACAGCTTATGACAGGCTTCCTCTTTAACCGCAATTATGTAAAGATATTCAACGTTGTTCCTATCGTTGTTCAGACGTTGGTAGTGTTCTTTACATGGGTAATAGGCAACTGGGCGTTGTGTACACTGTTCGATGGTGAGGGTACTATGAAGAACATATGCGTTAACACCGCGTATGCTCTGGTTCCCATGCTTATCGGTAAGGTAATCAACATAATCCTCAGTAACTGCCTGCAAAACTCAGAATCTGCATTTATCGTGTTCGTATCGTATCTTACGATATTGTGGACGGCGATATTGCTGATATCGGGCATGAGAACGGTTCACCAGTATTCGATACCTAAAACCCTTCTGTTTATGCTGATCACGATCTTTGCAATGGTCGTTATCATCATACTGCTCGTACTTCTCGTTTCCCTCTTCCAGCAGGTATATGTATTTGTTTACTCTATCTATACAGAGCTGCTTTACAGATTCTCCAGTCTGGAGCCGACTATGCTGATACTCATCATGTTAGGCGCTGTCGTTCTGGTTGCTGCTATCGTAATTACAGCTTACACGCTGTTTGAAAAGCACCAGCTCAAGAAGGAAATGAAAAAGCTTAAATCTTGATTGAACAGTAACTGATTAGGTTTTAATATTGAAAATGGTGGTGTAAAAATGCTTCAATTACGCAAGAAAATACTT
>JAZNTS010000008.1:0-8208 GCA_045591905.1 Oscillospiraceae bacterium
GCTCTGAAACAGCGTCCTCAAAAAACAGACGGCTTTCGCAAAGCTCTCTGAACGCGGGGTGATAAACGCCGCCAAGCATCGCTTTTTCTACGTCCTCGCTTGCATGAAGTCCCATGCGAATGACCTTGATACCGTTTTCGGTAAACTCTCTCAGCAGCCTTGCGCAGATACGTACCGTATCCTCAAATGTGAAGCTCTGATACACGCCGCTTTTGTAAAGCTCGCCAAGCCGCGTCCCCTCAAGTATAACTGTGGGATAGACCCTGACGGTATCGGGGCTAAGCGAGATAAACTCGCGCATGGTGTGAAGAACAGCCGCCTCGTTATCGCAGTAAAGCCCCGTCATCATCTGAAGTCCGAGTGAGATTCCGCTGTTTTTTATCATTTCCGAGGCTGCGCGCACATCGTCCGCGGTGTGACCTCTTTCGTTTGCGCGAAGCACCTCGTCCGACATAGACTGCGCTCCAAGCTCTATCGCAGTTACGCCAAACGACTTCAGCGTATCAAGTATTTCCTCGGAAATACAATCGGGTCTTGTAGAGCAGCGTATCCCGCAATACACCTCGGGATAGCGCTTCATAGCCACGTTTGCAGCTTCAAGAAGCTCTGTCATATACGCTTTAGGAACAGCCGTGAAGCTGCCGCCGAAAAACGCGATCTCCGCACGCATTTCGCGCTCTTTTAGATGCTCAGCTTGCTCGTCAAGCAGCTTTTTCACATCATCGCCGCGCGGTGCTTTCTGCTCTCCCGAAATGCTTTTCTGATCGCAGAAGCTGCATTTATGCGGACAGCCGATATGCGGAATAAAAATCGAAATGTTAGTCTGTTTCATAGCCCATAAGCCCGATGGCTTCCTTTGCGGCTGCCTGCTCGGCTTCCTTTTTGCTGTGACCCGAGCCTCTGCCGATACGCTGTCCGTTCAGCAGCACCGCCGCACGGAAAAGCTTGTGATGATCCGCACCGTCGCTCTCCTCGACCTCGTAGGAGATACGCTCCTCGGGATTCTGCTGGATTATTTCCTGCAGAATGGTCTTGTAGTCGCCAAGCTTTACCTTGCCGCTTTTTAGTGCCTCAATCGACGGAACAAAGCGCATGATGAACTCCCGTGCTCTTTCCATGCCGCCGTCAAGATATATCGCTGCAATAAGCGCCTCAAATGCGTCTGCAAGAATAGAGCGCCTGTCGCGGCCGCCTGTCATCTCCTCGCCCTTGCCAAGCAGAATATATCTTCCGAGGTCTATCTTCTTTGCAAAGCTGTAAAGCGAGTTCTCACACACTATCGAAGCGCGCAGCTTCGTCATACCGCCCTCAGGCTCTGTGCTCATTCCTGTGAACAGATACTGCGACACGGTAAGCTGCAAAACGCTGTCGCCGAGAAACTCAAGTCGCTCGTTGCTGCCGTTGTTCTTGCCGCCCGAATAGCTTGAATGAGTCATCGCCTGCTCAAGATACGATGCATTTGAAAAGCTGTAGCCTATTGCTGTCTGCAGCTCCTTAAAATCAGCCATATCAAGCCTCTTCCTTATCCGAAAGCTGCGCAATAGCGGCAGCCATTTCTTCTATCGCGTTGTTCTCTACAAAACGCTTCGCCTGCTTAAACGCACCGAGGAAAGCTATCGCGTCTGAGCTTCCGTGCGCCTTGAAAACAGGCTTTGCCGTACCAAGCAGCGGAGAGCCGCCGATGGTCTTGTAGTCCATCTGTGCAGAAAATTCCTTTATCTGCTTTTTGACCATAAGAGCGCCGAGCTTAGTCTTGAGGTTTGCAAAGAACATCGACTTCATAGCGTCTTTCATGAGTATTCCCATACCCTCGCAGGCTTTGAGGTAAACATTTCCCGTAAAGCCGTCCGTAACAAGCACATCAACTGCGCCAAGCGGAACATCTCTGCCCTCTACAAAGCCGACAAAGTTGATGGAGGGCGTATTTTTAAGCAGTTTCATGGTCTCCTGCTCAAGCTCTCTGCCCTTTTCGTCCTCTGTGCCGATATTGAGCAGACCGACGCGCGGATTTTTGATTCCCATCGTCTTTTGCATAAACAGGCTGCCCATTATCGCAAACTGCTGAAGCATCTCGGGTCTGCACTCAAGATTAGCGCCGCCGTCAAGCACACAGTAGCGCACTCCGCCCTTTGCGGGCATAAGCGGTACAAGCGCGGTACGCTTAACACCCTTGATACGCTTGCCTATCATCGTGCCGCCCATAACTATCGCAGCGGTGCTGCCTGCGCTGATAACAGCGTCTGCGTTTCCGTCTGCAAGATATTTGAAAGCAACTCCCATAGAGGTGTTCACTTTTTCTTTAAGTATAGAGCGCGGATTATCTTCAACTTGAATAACGCCCTCTGCCGGAATAAGCTCGATGCCATCGGAGGACAGCTTCAGCTCCTCCATGCGCTTTTTCAGGATATCGGTGTCGCCTGTCACCGCAACCTCTATTCCAAGCTCTTTTACTGCAAGAGCCGCACCCTTTAATACCTCGTCGGGAGAATTATCTCCGCCGAAGCCATCTATAACGATCTTCATAAAATCTCCGTTCTGCCGCCAAAGCGGCGGTAATCAGCCGTTTAAAAGCCTGTCCATATCCTCCAGCGCACGCTGTGCATAGACCGCATATTTCTCATGCTTTTTCATCTTTCTTTCGGGAACAAGCGGAGGAAGTATCCCCATATTGCTGCCCATAGGCTGAAAATCCGTAACGCTCTCATCGCTTATGTAAGCCGAAAGCGCGCCCAGCATAGTAGTCTTCGGGAACACAAGCGGCGTTATTCCCATAAGTCTGTCAGCAAGCGCTCTGCCTGCCGCAATTCCGCTTGCGGCGCTCTCCACATAGCCCTCAACGCCTGTTATCTGTCCGCCAAAAAAGATATTGTCAGAGCCTTTCAGCATAAAGTGGCAGTCAAGCAGCCGCGGACTGTCGATAAACGTGTTGCGGTGCATAACTCCGTAGCGCGCGAACTCCGCGTTTTCAAGCCCCGGTATCATGCTGAACACACGCTTTTGCTCTCCGAATTTGAGGTTAGTCTGAAAGCCCACGATGTTATACAGCGTGCCCTCTTTGTTCTCCTTGCGAAGCTGCACAGCCGCCCACGGACGATGTCCCGTCCTCGGGTCGGTAAGCCCAACAGGCTTCATACAGCCGTAGCGTACGCTTTCTATGCCGCGCTTTGCAAGCACCTCAACAGGCATACAGCCCTCGTATACTCTAAGCCCCGAGTTTTCTTCGGGACGGTCAAATTCCTTTAAAGGAGCGCTTTCAGCGTTCACAAGCGCCTCATAAAAACGCTCGTATTCTTCCTTATCCATGGGGCAGTTGATGTAATCCGCGTCACCCTTGTCATAGCGCGTCTGAAAAAACGCCTTTGTGAAATCTATGCTTTCAGCCGTAACGATGGGAGCCGCCGCGTCAAAAAAGCTCAGCCCCTCGCCGCAAAGCTCGCGTATCTTCTCGGCAAGCGCGTCAGATGTAAGCGGTCCCGTGCATATCACTGCATTTTCACGGGGAAGCTCCGTGACCTCTCCCTCAATAACAGTGATATTCGGAAAAGACTTAACTATCCTCGTCACCTCGTCTGAAAACTCGGTTCTGTTCACCGCAAGCGCGCCGCCTGCAGGCACCGCGGTCTTTTCCGCCGCCTCGACTATAACAGAGCCGAGCCGCCGCATCTCCTCTTTAAGCAGACCGCAGGCGCTGTCCACTCTTGACGCTTTCAGCGAATTTGAGCAGACAAGCTCCGCAAAGCCCTGATATTTATGCGCGGGGGAATATTTCTGCGGCTTCATCTCGTAAAGCTCGACCTCAAAGCCGCGCCTTGCAAGCTGCACAGCCGCCTCGCACCCTGCGAGACCCGCGCCGATAACCTTAACCTTCATTATTTATCCTTTGTATTATCAAGCGGACGCTCATACGAGCAGCTCTCGTCCGCACAATATATCTTTCCGAGCTTTCCTGTCTTTTTGAAAAGGGTCTTTCCGCATTCGGGACATTTCTCCTCTATAGGCAGATCCCATGTCATAAAGTTGCAGGTCTGATAGTTCTCGCAGCCATAGAAAGGCTTGCCCTTCTTGGATTTTTTGGCAAGCATCTTCTTGCCGCATTTGGGACAGCTTCCCTTGGTCTCGGTGACTATCTTCTTTGTAAACGTACATTCAGGGAATCCCGAGCAGCCAAGGAATTTTCCATACGGGCCTATCTTAATGACCATGTTCTTTCCGCACTGCTCGCAGACGATGTCCGTAGGCTCATCGGGAACCTTTACACGCTTACCCTCCATATCGGTCTCAGCCTTTTCAAGAGTCTTCGCAAAGCGTCCGTAGAAATTCTTCAATATCTGAACCCAATCAACGCTGCCCTTTTCGATGCTGTCAAGCTCGTTCTCCATCTTTGCGGTGAACTTAACATCGACGATATTGTCAAAATGGGATTTCAGCAGTTCGGTTATTACCTCGCCAAGCGCTGTCGGCTTTATCTGGTTGCCGCTTTCACGCTCGACGTAATGTCTGTCAAGTATGGTAGAAATGGTCGGCGCGTATGTGGACGGTCTGCCGATGCCGTTCTCCTCAAGCTCCTTTATCAGCGAAGCCTCGTTATATCTTGCGGGAGGCTGTGTGAAATGCTGGTTGCCCTTTACTTCCTTTGCTTTCAGCTTCTCGCCCTTTGTGATAACGGGAAGCGTGCCGCCCTGCTCGGCGTCGCCGTCGCGGCTCTCCTCATAAAGCTTTGTAAAGCCGTCAAACTTGACCGAATATCCGCTTGCTTTAAACAAACAGCCTGCTGCGCTGATGTCAACCGATACCGTATCCATAACGGCATTTTGCATCTGACTCGCCATGAAACGCTCCCATATCAGCTTGTAAAGCTTATACTGGTCGCCTGTGAGCGAGGTTTTCAGCTTATCGGGTGTAAGGCTTACCGTTGTGGGACGGATAGCCTCGTGCGCGTCCTGTGCGTTATTTTTGGAACGGAACGCTCTCGGCTTTTCGGGGAGGTATTCCGCACCGTACAGCTCCTTGATAAGCTCAGCGGCAGCGGATTTCGCCTCATCGGAGATACGCAGCGAGTCTGTTCTCATGTAGGTGATAAGACCCACAGCGCCCATACCCGGCACCTCAATACCTTCATACAGTTCCTGTGCAGCTTTCATAGTTCTGCGTGCCTGAAAAGACAGCTTGCGCGAAGCCTCCTGCTGCAATGTGGAAGTGGTGAAAGGCGGCGCGGGCTGCTTTTTTCTCTGCGACTTTTTCAGATTGGTGACAGTATACTCCGCACCCGAAAGGCGCTCAAGTATAGCGTTTGCGGTCTTTTCATCGGATATTTCTATCTTCTCGCCGTCTACCTCGGCAAGCTTTGCGGAAAACGCACGCTTTGACGAAGAAGCGATAAACTTCGCGTCAATGCTCCAATATTCCTGAGACTGGAAGCTGCGGATCTCGTTCTCGCGGTCAACAATAAGCCTTACCGCAACAGACTGAACTCTGCCTGCAGAAAGACCCCTGCGCACCTTTTTCCAAAGGAAAGGCGACAGCTTGTAGCCCACGATACGGTCAAGGATACGTCTTGCCTGCTGCGCGTCAACAACATCGGTGTCTATCTTGCGCGGATTCTGCATTCCGCTTTGAATACCCGATTTTGTTATCTCGTTGAAAGTAACTCTTACAGGCGCGTTCTCATCAATGTTCAAAAGATGCGACAAATGCCACGCAATAGCCTCGCCCTCTCTATCAGGGTCAGTTGCGAGATAAACGATATCGCTGCTTTTAGCGCGCTTTTTAAGCTCTTTTATTATCTCCGACTTATCCTTCATGTTGACATACTGAGGTTTGAAATCATTCTCGATGTCAACGCCCATCTTGGATTTAGGCAGGTCGATTATGTGTCCCGTGGACGCCATAACATCGTAGCCGTCGCCGAGATATTTTTTAACTGTTTTCGCCTTGGAGGGCGACTCTAATATTACAAGGTGTGCCACTTGTTCTCCCCCATGATATTGATTTGGTTGTTGATACAGAGTGCGCTGCCCATATTCTCAGGCGGCGCGCCCCTTTAACTAAGCATCGCAAAACCCGAAGCTTTTGCTTGCGGC
This sequence comes from Oscillospiraceae bacterium, assembly GCA_045591905.1. GTDB lineage: Bacteria > Bacillota > Clostridia > Oscillospirales > Ruminococcaceae > CAG-115. Next base: position 6,081 of record JAZNTS010000008.1, read on the forward strand.
TTTGCGATACCTTCTGCATTATGCAGAAAGTCGGGTCATTTTGAAAGCTCCCACAGGATAATTGATGCGGCTGCGGCTGCATTAAGCGACTCTGCTCCCGTTATCGGGATATAAAGTGCGCCTGTGCATACGTTTTTTACTTCTTCCGAAATACCGCTGCCCTCGCTGCCGATGACCACAGCAGACTTTTCTCCGAAGCCTATTTCACCCAGCCTATGCGCTGTATCGTCGAGCATCGCGCCGTGAACGCTGTAGCCGCCATCGCGAAGCTCACTTATTTTCTGCACGATATCACAGCTTATGCAAGGCAGTCTGAAAACGCTGCCCATCGAAGCCCTAAGCGTTTTCGGAGAATAAACATCAGCGCATTTGTCCGACAGCAGCACGCCTTTTATTCCGAGCGCCTCTGCCGTGCGTATCATAGTACCGACATTTCCGGGATCTTGAACGCCGTCAAGCAGCAGCAGCTTGCCATCAAGCGTGCAGTCTGCTGCGGGTCTGCGTATTTCAGCGAAAAGTCCCTGCGGTGACTTTGTATCGGAAATATATTCCGCTATATCCTCGGATATTACAGCATGGCTGTCCGCCGCGGAAATAAGTGCCTCAGCCGTATCGGGATATTTCTCCAGCGCTTTTTCGGTCACCAGTACAAACCGTATCTCGGCGCCAACGCTCACCGCCTCGGCGCAAAGATGATCGCCCTCTGCAACAAAAACGCCCTCGCTGTCACGCAGCTTTTTCTCTCGAATAAGCTCTCTAAAACGGCGAACAATGTCGTTTTTCCTTGATGTAAGCGTCATCGGAATATACCCCCTACATAGCGAAAAATCTCACGCCCCGTTTACAAGACGTGAGATATATCACGATTAAAGTGCAGCCTTAGCCTTATCAGCGAGTGCTGTGAAGCCTGCTGCGTCATTGATAGCGATCTCAGAGAGCATCTTTCTGTTGAGAGCGATGCCAGCCTTCTTCAGACCGTTCATAAATGTGGAGTAGTTCATGCCATTTGCCTTGCAAGCAGCGGAAATTCTTGTGATCCACAGTCTTCTGAAATCTCTCTTCTTCAGCTTTCTGCCTACATATGCATACTGACCGGACTTCATTACGGCTTCCTTAGCAGTCTTGAACAGTCTGCTCTTACCGCCCCAGTAGCCCTTTGCCAGCTTTAATGTTTTATTTCTTCTCTTACGAGTAGCGAGTGCGCCCTTAATGCGTGCCATGTTACATTACCTCCTGAATTTTTAATGCGGAAAACCTTATTCCGCGCTGTTCTTACGCGTTGTTCTTATTTGTAAGGAATAAGGCTCTTTACTGCTGCTACGTTGGTAACGTCAGCGTATGCGCCTGCTCTTAAGCTTCTTTTACGCTTTGTGGACTTCTTGGTAAGAATGTGACGCTTGTTGCAGTGCTGCATCTTTACCTTACCGTTCTTTGTCAGCTTGAAACGCTTTTTAGCTCCGCTGTGTGTTTTGATCTTAGGCATTTTGGTATCCTCCTTGAGATTTTCTTTTAAAGTGCGCCTTTCAGCGCTATCTTATTTCTTGGGGCTTAAAACCACTGCGTAGTTCTTGCCCTCGAGCTTTGACGGCTTTTCGGAACCGCCGTACTCCGAAACGGCTTCCATAAACCTCTTCATCAACTCTTCGCTGAGGTTCATGTGCGACATCTCTCTCGCACGTCTGAAGCGGATAGTAACCTTGACCTTGTCACCGTTCTGAAGAAACTTGATGCAGTTCTTTACCTTGATATTGAAATCGTTGGTGTCGATATTGAGCGACATCTTGATCTCTTTTACCTCAGCCTGCTTCTGGTTCTTCTTAGCTTCCTTTTCCCTCTTGGTCTGTTCGAAACGGTATTTGCCGTAGTCCATTATGCGGCATACCGGAGGAGTTGCGCCGGGGGCGATAAGCACCAGATCGAGGTCAGCCTCGATAGCCTTGTTGAGCGCGTCAGCCGTAGCCATGATGCCAAGCTGTTCGCCGTCTGTACCGATGACCCTTACTTCCTTGTCGCGGATCTCCTCATTGATGAGCTGTTCTTTTGTGCCGATTTTGAAGCACCGCCTTTCCATACAAAAACATATAAGCTCTGTGAAATAAAATAAGCGCGAGTACACACTACTCACGCT
>JAZNTS010000009.1:0-15054 GCA_045591905.1 Oscillospiraceae bacterium
CCCTCTGTGATAGAGCCGCCGATGTAAGCAACGGTTATCTCCTCGCCCTTTGCCGCTCTGTCAAGAACATTAGCCATGCGGGTCATATCGCCCGTTGTCATAAGCGAGCGCTGCACCATAAGGTCGTATATTTCCTCGTCAGTGAGCTTAGAATAGTCGATAACATCATCTTGTTCGGGAGCAGAGGATTCCTCAACATCGGGAGCGGAAGTAACCTCGCCGTCACCCGAAGCTGTGCTGTCTGAACTGTTGTCAGACTGAGTCACAGAAGAATTGCCGCTTGTAGCATCAGATGTCTGCTCCGACTGCTCTGTACCGCCACAGCCTGCCGCTGTGAGAAGCATAATTGCCGAAAGTGCAATTGCCAAAAACTTTTTCATGTCATATCTCCTTAACGTTAATAAAATACTGTTTTATGCCGCAGCCGCTTCCATCTCGCCGTCAACCGCTTCAACGGTGTAGCCCGCGTTTTCAATGTAGGTGAGGATATCCTCCTCAATGTAGAAATGCGCAGCTCCCACAAACATGAAAACGTCCTCGCCGCTTTGCAGAAACTCCACGGCAGCCTCGCCCATATTTTCCTGACGATCATAATACATAAGATCGAAATACTTCTCATAGCTTTCTGCATTCGCTTCGGGAGGAATTACTGTGCCCGAATCATTCAGGCTCTCCAGCGACTCCTCGTCAAAGGTACTCCACGCATCATACAAGATCTGCATAGAACCTTGCTGAAGCAGATAATTCGTATTCCCTATACAATCGGTAACAGAGCTTACCTGAATATCCATCGGGATATTCGCTATCATCTCATACTGTTCTTCCATGCTTTCTATCTCTACGATAGTCTTTCCGTCCTCGTGAGCCTTGCCGAGAAAATACGGCTCTGTGCCGCCGCTCACGTCAAACCCTGCGTCTGATGCTATCTGCACCGACAGCAGCGAAGCCCAGTAGTACGGAATATACATATCCAGCATACTGTAATATAAGCCCTTTTCGGTGAAGAAATCGACCACCTCGTCATATTCATCGCCAAAATAATCCTTTGCGGTCTTGCCATCAGGACACAAAAGCATCTCCGCAGCGTCCATTGACGCCTGCAAGTCCTGATTTGCCGCAACCGTGTCAAACTCAGCCGCTACCGTATCGCACGCCTCGTAAGCCTCCATAACATAGGCGGGATATACCGTATTCGGCTTTCCTACGTGCATAGAGCCAAGCAGATACAGCGTGCCGCCCGTCTTTGCGTCCTCAACCACCCAGAAAGGCGGTGTAACCACCGTCTTCTCAGCGGAAGAAGTGTTGCCCGATGTTTCTGTTCCGCCGCTCTCCGCGGTCTTTCCCGTACACGACGTCAGCATAACACATGACAATACCGCCGCTGTTACAGCCTTAAACACCTTTTTCATGCAGTTACCCTCCCGAAAAGATCATCGCACGCCGCAGCCTCGCTGCCGTGCTCCGTAAGGTCAAGTCTTTCGCCGTCCTCGCTGTAATATACCAGCCACTTGCCGCCGTTTTCGCGCAGACAAACACGCTGATCCTCCTCACCGTCAACTATGGAATAGTAGTAGTGAGGGATCTCCATCTCAAAAAGCTTCACTTTAAGTTCCGAAATGCTCATTTTATCCTCCGTTTTCTATCAGACTATTCGTCCGCTTATCTCAAAAGTCGGGCCTTTCTGCCACAGGAACGTAGAAAGAATTATCTCAAAGCCCTCGCCCGGACCGCACATAAAATCCGCAGGTCTGCCCTTAGGAAGTCCATATCCCGACAGAAGATTTGTGATAACACCGCCGTGCGTCACCACTGCCGCCCTTGTAACGTCCTTTGCCATCATATCGCTGAACACCACGTCAAGACCGCTGATGCACCTTAGCTGAAAATCCGCGAAATTCTCGCCATTCGGCGGACAAGCGTCAGCGCCGCCCTTTATCCACTGAACATATTCGGGAAGCTCTGCGATATCGCTCTGCTTTTTGCCCTCAAAATCTCCGAAATCCATCTCGGCAAGCTCGTCCACTATCATGAGCTGCCTGTCGGGGTAGATTATCTCTGCGGTTTCAAGACAGCGCTTCAGCGGAGAGCTGTAGACCTTGCCGACCGAAGGGTAAACCTCCATATCGGCAAGCGCGCAGATAGTCGCAGCACCGTCCTCACACAGCGGCAGATCGGTCTGACCGATGTATTTTCCGTCAAGATTTCCCTGAGTTATGCCGTGGCGTATCAGGTAAAGATAGTAATTTTTCATGCTTTTTATACCTCCAAACGGCTCATTTGACGTAGGAAATTGCGGTTTCAGGCTTTAAAAAGCCGTTTTTTGACCGCGAATTATGAATAATACCCTAGAGAGCCGTCGTTTTTTTGTTTAATATGACACTTTACAAATCGGAATATTAAAGATATAATATACAATATGGAATTATGCAGACGCAGAGCTGTTTTTTCAGCGTTTTGCCGCCTATATCTATACATTTTAGGGGATCTGCACACGCAGATGATGACAAAGCTAGGAGAAAATATATGAATAAGGATTTTCCGCGCATAATGACTCTGCTCAGAAAAGAGCGCAAGCTCAGTCAGAAGCAGGTAGCAGCCGACCTTGAGGTCACTCAGGCGCTGCTGTCGCACTACGAAAACGGAAAGCGCGAATGCGGACTTGATTTTCTGGTGCGCGCCGCCGACTACTACAACGTTTCGGTAGACTATCTGCTGGGGCGCTCGCCTATGCTCACAGGCGCGACCGTTTCTGAAAGAGAGCTTCCCGAAAGCTCGGTACACGAGAAATTCGAGGGCGGTCAGCAGGGCATGAGCACGTTTATCAATAAAAAGCTGCTGACAAATGCTATCGAGATAATCTTTTCGCTGCTCATCAAAGCGAAGAACTCAGAGCTTTCAAAGGCTGTATGCTCCTATCTTTCGCTTGCTGTCTACAGAAGCTTCAGAATGGTGTACAGCTCAGGCAAGAACAACGACGAAAACACATTCAGCATTCCTGTGGAAAAGGTATCGGGACTTACAAGCGCCGCGATGTCGCTTGAAGATGTCAAGGCGAAAACAGCCGCAAAGGACGGCTCGGACGACGAGCGCATAACTACCTCTCGTCTGGAGCAGGAATACTCCGCACAGGCTGCCGCACTGCTGAACATCGTAAAGACCTCAGAGAAAAATCTCAACAGGTTCAACTAAACCGAATATCCCTTAAAGACGGCTTCGAGCCGTCTTTTTTTATGCCTGTTTTTCCTCGGGCTTTCCCTTGCGCTTGTCCAGCACCAGCTTCACCGCATTCACTCCCGAACGGAAATTTATCGCAACGATTATAAGGAACAGTACGCAGTTCAGCACATTCTGCCAAAGTCCGTATTCCATAAACATTACAGAACAGCTCATTGTGGCGATAAGGATAAGGTTTATCGCAAGCATTCTGTAATTTATGCTCATATACAGATATTTCTTTGTGTCAAACACGCGGTAAACAAACACTACAAAGTAGCTTGCAAGCGTTGCGAGCGCCGCTCCTATAACGCCTATCGTATTCAGCAGTATAAGATTGAGCACGATATTCACGCCCGCGCCTACGCATGAGGACGCAAACGAGTGCGTCGTCTTGTTGCTCGCTTCGTAAATACTTCCCATAAAGCTTGAGCAGGACTGAAACAGCACCGCAACAAGCAGACACGGAACGTAAAAATACGCAAACTCAAAGCCCTCGCTGCCGAAAAGCGGCATTATCACCGGACGCAGTACAAGCAATATTCCCGCCACCATAAACGTCATGACAGTCTGCATCATGTGAAATACATTGCTGTAGAATTTTGATACCGTGCGCGAATTTCTCTCGGTTATCGCTGACATATTCCACGCCTGCATGAAGATACCCACAAGGATCGCCGCAAGATTGGGGAATTTATACGCAAACGAATATACGCCATTCTCGCTGATGCTAATTATAGCACTGACCATAAAGGTATCCGATACATTTACCACCCACCACATGATAGTTGTTGGCATAAGCGGTATGCTGTATCTCAGCATAGCGTTGCGCAGTGCCTTGTCATTTCCGAGAGGACGATACTGCTCATAGAGCTTTGCTTTAAGGGTCACGAAAACGATGGAAAATGCGTCGCCTAAAACCACCGACAGAACATAGCCAAGAATGCCAAGTTCAAAAACTCCGAGCAGAATTATGTTGAATATAACCGTTACAACAGTCGTCAGTATTCCGTTCACTGCAAACAGCTTTACATGACCCCTTGAGCGCACATAAATAGTGCACACCTGCTTAATGCTGCCGGTAACGACGTACATATATATAAGCCATTCATAGCCCGCAAGGAAAGGAATAAAACCGATAATTGGAACAAACGCGGCAAAGATAACAAGTCCGATAAACGTAATGTTTACACCGATAGAAAGAACGTGTCTGCCGCTGTTTGCCTTATCAAGACCAAAGCGAAGCACGCCCTCACTTATCGAGAGCGTAACCACGGATATTAACAAAGCGGAAGCGTTTATGATGTTCGTCACATCACCAAAGCCGTCCGTTCCGAGCCAGCCTGTGTAAAACCTCAGCATTACATACACAAGCAGCTTTGAGCCGAACTGACCCAACGCCAGCACCAGCGTATTGCCGGCAAGCTTACGGTACTTATTCATTCTGTGTCCTGTTGTCTTCTTTAATTTATTAAATAAGCGGGTTGCCGCGTCATTCAACGCAGCAAGGGCGACTCAAGTCGCCTGCTGTTCAGTTTGTAATCAATTTTATTCGATTTTTGCACATAAACAGCAATAATGTTCCTGAGTAGGCACAGCCAACTCAGAGGCATCTTGCTATGCGTTATCTCTAAGCTCTTTGAAAAAGCGCGTTAATATCTCGCTGCACTGAGATATCAGCACACGGCTTCGCACATACGGGATATGCGTAAACCGCTCCTCAAAAAGGCACGCGACCGAAGCACACGCGCCGTTTTTATCGTCAAACGCGCCGTAGACCACCCTTTTGATTCGGGAGTTCATCACAGCGCCCGCACACATCGGGCAAGGCTCCAGCGTAACATACAGCGTGCAGCCGCACAGCCGCCACTGCGAAAGCTTTTTTGCCGCCTGTTCTATCGCGATTATCTCGGCGTGGGCTATAGGCGAATTCAACAGCTCGCGCTGATTGTAGCCCTCGCCGATTATCTCTCCGTCAGGAGATACGACTACCGCGCCCACGGGTATCTCACCCAGTGCATAAGCCTTTTCGGCAAGCGCCAAGGCTTTCAGCATATACTCCTCGTCAAGCGTCATGTTTTAATGCGTTTGAACGCCTGCACGATAACAGTAAGAGCAAGCCAAGCCAAATTGTAAAGCGCGATATAGAAGCCGTTCAGCAGATTGAACAGCTTGAAGCCCTGAGTCATATACGGCGACATTCCCTCGGTAGCCTCAAGACCGAAGTTTCCGAAGAATGCAAATATCATTATCAGCAGCACGCCGAGCGCAACTCCGCCGATGTGCATCGCACAGCCGAGCTTTATCTTCTTGTAAAGGCTCTTGGAGCCGTTGATAGCCGCCGCAAATGACGAGAATGTTCCGTCGCAGGAAACTGCGGCACTGCCCTTTGAAACGTACTTTGTGCGCTCATCAAACTCGTCGTGCGCTTCATACGGAATAACACGGATATTCTCCGAGCCGATGTCAAACAATTCTGCGATAACGCCGTCGGTTATCATTCCGTCTACAGTCTTGATGATGAGGCTGACGCCGTTGGAAGCAAGCTTTGCAACGTGCTGCTTCACCTGAGTGTTCGCGGTAAGCTCCACGAAAAACAGCATACAAACCTCGCCGCCTACTGCAAGATATACGACCTCGTCGTTGTTTTTATTCACAGCCGCCTCTTTTTTAGCGTCGGGAACTGCAACGCCGTGGGACTTCATGTGGTCGCGGTTGCCGAGCAGCACACGTCTGCTGCCGATCCAGCCCATAACGCCCAAGTTGCTCTCATAAACGCAGTTGCTCACCTTTTTGAGCAGAGCGGATTTGTAGTTGAGCATATTGAAGAATGCGTCCGCAAGCACGCTGTCAGCGCTTACTGCAAGGCTTGCCGCATAGATGATGGCGTCGTCTATCTGAATATGCTGAGTGCCTCTGGTGCCGTTCTTGCTGTAGTCCCAGATGTTATTAACCTTAACGGAATTTACAGGGAACAACGACTTCGCCTCAACAAGCAGCGCGCTTGTTTCGTTTACGTCCTCAACGGAGCTGTAGCCTAGCACAGCGGCGCTTTTTCCTGTAATTACTCTCGATGCGCTGAGCATAGGCAGCATTACGGTAAGCGAGCCGATAAAGGTCGCTCCTACGGCAAGTATTGCGGTAGCTGTTGTGGTAGCAAGCGAGAAATTCTGCATAGCGTCGTTGCTTACAGACATAAAATACGTCATAAGACCGCCTACGACAGCCGAACCGAGCATAACAGGCGACATAACGCGGGATATTCTATCGGAAACGTCCTCGCAGTAGGTAGAGATGATAAAATCGCACAGCAGCTCAGTCTTGCGCATAGAAGCAACCACAGGAATGCCCATACCTGTGCCTCTTGCAAGCTTGTCTGCGCCCTCATCTCTCAGGCACTCAACAAAATACTTGCTTCTGTCACCCGAAACAAACGCAAAGTTGTTCTGCGCAGCCTTTACCGTGCAAAGCTTTGCAACGGTGTTGAAGCACAGCGAGCCGAGCGAAACCACAAGGTAAACGTGAGAGCACTCCATTCTCATCATAGAAGAATTAGAAAGGTACACGAGAAGCGCCGCGATAGCACCGATATGCGAAAACGCACAGAGCGTATCACCGTCGGGCTTAAGCTTTACCAGACGCGAAAAACCGTTTGTTATAACACTGGAGCACGCAGCAAAGCTGAGAATGCCTATGGTGAGGTTTGTATACAGATAATTCTGCGCATTGAACTTGTTGCACAGGTCGGAAAGTATCGGGATTCCCTCAATATTGAGGTAATAGATAATACCCGCAACGATCGCTGCGACAAGCAACAGTGCAAGTATCACAAGTCTGCCCATAAGACCCTTGAATGCACGGCTTAGACGGTCAATGATGACATTCTCGTCATCAAGGTCGATTACTTCCTCTTCCTCCTCGTCATCGTAATCCTCTTCGGACTCCGCTGACTCAACCTCGTCGTCGATATCCTCAAGCATAAAGCTTGCTATCCTGCGTTTCTTGCGCGCGGCGAGGTCGTCAGCCTCGCGTATTGCGGCAACAGGGTCTCTCTTTGCAATAACGCTGGTATCTATAAGCTGCTTTTCATAGTCGATATTAAGCGCGCGGGAAGGCAGTCCCTCTCCCTCAGACAGTCCGCTCAGCGTAACTGTGCGCTCCGCTTCAAGATTCTTTTCGCGCTGCTCCTTGAGCTTTTGATTGAGCGAAGCCACAAGCGCCTCGTTGCTGCGGCGCTCTTTTACAGTGGCAAACTCATCTTGAGCTGCTCCAACAGGCTCTGCTTCAGCCTTTTTGCGCGTGGTAACGGGAAGATACTCCTTAACGTGCTCCTCCGCACCCGAAAGGCGCTTCAGATCATTTCCCGCAACAGCAAGCGTATCGCCGATCGCGGTTTCTGCGATCTTTACTTCCTCCGCAGCCTTTGCACGGGACTCCATAGGATTGATGGAATCCATCAGTTCGTCCGGAGTTTCCGCCGCCATATCGGCTTCAAGCAATGCGCGGTTAATCTCGTCTATACGCTGCTGCTTTCTTATCTGCTGGGTAGCAGTGGTAACAAGATCGCCGCGCGTATGGAATATTATATCATCATCGGCGCCCGACACATCGGGCTTTACATAAGGCTGAACAAACTCGCTCTCGGGAGTAACTATCTGCTGCTCCTCGGTATCTGCGAAAAGCCTTGACGCCTCCGCCGCGGAAGAAAGCTCCGCAGTAATGCCCGTGCGCTGTGCCTCCAGCTCCTCTGTGTCAGCAAAGAGCAGCGCAGCCTCATTCGGCGAGGACAGCTCTGCTGTTTCATCGGAAGCGCTTACCGTTTCAAGCTCCGCTGTATCGGCAGACATCTCCTCTTCTAAGCGCTTTGCAGCAAGCTCCAGCTTGCGCAGGCGCTCGGCTTCTGCGGCGCGTTCAGCTTGGAGGCGCTTTTCCTCCGCCTCTTTTTCAGCGCGGCGTGCCTGAGCCTCGCGGCGCGCTGCCTCAGCTTCTTCCCTTTCGCGTTCCTTACGTTCACGCTCCGCCTGCTTTTCAGCCTTTTTCTTCGCGCTCTTCTGAGCCGCAAGCGCTATATCCTCGGCACGCTGCTGTATTTCAAGCTGCTCTGTCTCCTCCTGCCGAGCAAGCTCCTCAGCGCTGTGACGCTTTATGCCCGAGCTGCGCATAGCCTGCTCAAGCTCGTTGCCGCCGATTATCTCAGTAACGCTTTCGGTATGACCGACGGGCTTTTCGCTCACATCACGCTTTCGGTCTATCTCCGCTAAAATATCATCAATATTATAATCAGACATCGTATTCACTCCTATTTAACTCAACGGTGCTTTACAACCTCATACATCAATATACCTGCCGAAACGGACGCGTTCAAAGAATTTATCTTACCGAACATCGGCAGCGACAATATCATATCGCAATTTTCGCGGACCAGCCGTCCCAGTCCGAAGCCCTCAGAGCCGATGACCAGCGCAACGCCGCCCGTAAGCTCCGCTTTATCATAAGGTGTTCCGTCGGCTTCCATGCCATACACCCATATATTCTCCTGTTTGAGCCGCTTTATGGTATCAACAAGATTTGATACTCTCGCAACCTTAAGCCATGCCGCCGCGCCCGCCGAGGTCTTAAAGACCGTAGCATTAAGCGAAGCGCTGCGCCTTTTAGGAATTATCACGCCGTCAGCGCCCGCAGCTTCAGCCGTACGGATAATAGCGCCGAGATTGTGTGGATCCTCGATCTCGTCCGCGATAATAATAAACGGCGGCTTACCCTTTTGCTTTGATACCTCGAGTATCTCCTCAACCGTGGAATAGCTTGCCGCCGCAAGCTGTGCCGCCGTACCGCCGTGCTTAGGTGTGCCCACCATTGCAGTGAGCTTTTCGTCGCTCACCTCTTTAATAACAACGCCGCGGCGCTTCGCAAGCGGAATTATCTTCCCGAGCGATATCCCTTTCTGCACATAGAGCACATCGACCTCAGCGTCCGAGGAAAGCGCCTCGGTGACTGAATTTTTGCCGTATATCAGCTTGACCTCTGTTTGTTTATCCATATAAACTCCTCTGTTTGAGCCGTTTTTTATTGCAAATAGACATTCATATTCCATTTTATTATATCACAACAGCAGAACAAATGCAATACATTAATAAATAAAAATTGTGTGATATTTTCAGTAATAAATCCTTACGAAATCAAATACTCTGTACTATAAAACACTACGGAGGTACATATGAAAGGAATTTTCAGGAAAGAACGCGAACAGCTGAGCGCGGAACAGATAAAGCTTTCACAAGCCCATGCGGAGCTAACGCAAAGGCTTTCGGACATACGCACGAATTTCGACTTTGCAACGCGCACCGAGGACATAGACGCGCTTATTTACGAAGAAAATGCAATATTATCAAGATTGGCTTCACTATACGCACAAGCAAAAGCCGATGGCATAAGCTTGCAGCCGTTTGAAACAAAAAAATAAAAAAATTAAATTTTTTTGAAAAAAGTGCTTGACAAACCAAAACACTTGTGATATAATAAACTAGTCGTTAAGGCAGAGAGCAAAATACGACAAGATAATTACATATTTGCGAGTGTGCTGGAATAGGCAGACAGGCTAGCTTGAGGTGCTAGTGTCCGTATAGACGTGTGGGTTCAAGTCCCGTCACTCGCACCATATTAAAAAACCGTCCACAGGACGGTTTTTTAATTGCAAACGCTCGTCTCGCAGTGCCCTTATGGCACTGCGTTTTGCTTCGCAAAACCGCTCACGTTCGCGGGGGTAACCCTCCTATTATAGCGTAAAAATCTTTTTCACTCAACATAGACAAACCGCTGTGCTTCTGTTCAGCGGCTTTTTATTTTCACTAAAACCATAAAGGACGCCCCTCTCACTGCTTTGAAAAGCGCTGAGAGGGGCGTTGCTTGCTAAACTTACCAACATCAAGCCAAACTTCCCTAAATTGTTGACAAGATGAATTTTGTGTATTACAATATGTATGATCAAACCAAGCAAACCGCTTGAAAAAATTTATTTTAAGGAGAATTTATTATGGCATTTATTTTTGAAGTTGTACCTGAGAAAGATAGAGAATTTTTCAAATCAATGAAACTTATGAATTGTTGGGGTAATCATGCCCTTGATTTACCTCAAGACAAAAAATGGTGTGCTGACAGAGAAAGAAATGCCTATTTGGTGGGAATAGGAGGCGGACACAATGAAATGCCATATTTTTATGATTTGTGGTGGAATGGGTATACGATAAGAATGGAAGTGTCTGAAGCAGGAAATGGGAATTACGAGACAGGAGTTAATATAATATGGAATATATGGAAAATTCCTATTTGTGAAGATCTCTGGCGAAGGAAAGATGAAATTATTAATATTATAGTGGATGCATTTTCTGTTTTTTCTGGATGGTGCAATCCCAAAAGACTTAATTCCATTGCTGTTGATATAAAATGCGAACCAGAAATAGTTAAAGTTACAGATTTCGCTAAAAGGAACCGCTGAACGAAAGTTCAGCCGTTTTTTGTTTTATGCTAAAGCACCAACACAAGCATGGGAAATCCGTATATTTTCAGACGGCTGAAACGCCCCGCTCTCCACAAAAGGAGAAACGGAGCGTTCGGAGGGTCTTATTCAAAGGGATAACGAATTCCCCATTCGGCACGAAGCTTATCCATCAGCTTCAGCACGCAGAGTATCTCGGAGTGCGGCATCTGCGGACATTCCGTCTTTCCTGCGAATATCGCATCTGCTGCGGCTCGCACCTGATATTCAAATCCTGTTATCTGCGGCGGTGTTTCATATTTCGTCACCGTGCCATCGTTAAGGTAAACGGTGATACCCTCGCAGTTGTTGATGTTGTCAAATTCTATCCTGCCCTTATCGCCGTATATCATGCCACGCAGATCTGTAACGGAGTTAAGATTGCTGTGCAGCATGGCGGTCTTGCCGTCGGCAAAGTTGATGATGATTGAGTTGTTAGTATCCACACCGTATTCGTTCTTGTTGCAGGAGGAAATGACCTCTCGCACATCGTTGCCGAATGCCATAAGTGCGAAATTTATAGTATACACGCCGAGATCAAGCAGTGCGCCGCCGGCAAGCTCGGGTTTTATAAGGCGCTCTACATGGCTTATCTGATAGCCGAGATTTGCGGTGAGATAAGAGGTCTCGCCGATAACGCCGCTCGCAAGTATCTCATCTAGTCTGAAGCGCATGGGAAGATATCTCGTCCATATTGCCTCGCCGACAAAAAGCCCTTTGCTCTCTGCAAGCTCAATAAGCTCCTGCGCCTGCTTTGCATTGGCAGTAAAAGGCTTTTCGCACAGCACATTTCTGCCGCAGTTAAGGCAGAGCAGAGAATCCTCGTAGTGACGGGAATGCGGTGTTGCCACATATATCAAGTCAAGCGAGCTGTCTGCGGCAAGCTCCTCATAGCTGCCGTAAGCGGCGGGAATTCCAAATTCCTTTGCGAACTCTTCCGCTTTTTCTATGCTTCTTGAGCCTATAGCCGCAAGCTGCATATCCTCCATATTGTTGACAGTGTGCGCCATTTTGCGGGCAATGCCGCCTGCGCCGAGTATACCTATCCTCATATCTTCTCCTTATTCATAAACGCTGCATATCTTTGCAGTTGCAGTGATGCCGTTTTCGCCATTGATGAGCACCTCGCCCCAGTCTGCGGAAAGCACCGAGCCGTCCCATTCCACTGCAATATCGAGATACTCAACACCGCCGCCGTTGCCCTTCCAGCTCCAGCCGAGGTAGCCGATATCGTTCTCCTCACAGTACTGCATTATGTAGCCCTCGTCCACATCGCCGTCGGAGTGATTGTAGCCGAACTCACCGACGATTATACAAAGCTCCTGCTCAGTTGCGCCAGTTATATTCTGCTCTATGGTGCGTTCGTTCTTGCCTGCGGTGCCGTACATATGTACAGAGAACATGGTGTTCTTGTCGGGATCAGAGTTTAACACCTCCACGCCGCATTCTTTGATACTCTTTCCGTACTGTCCCCAGCCGCCTGCGTCTACCATGATGGTGTTTCTGATGCCTGCTTCACGGAGTTTCGGGATAGATGCAGTGTAGCCGTCACGCCAGATATTGCTGTCCCATTTTCCGACCCATTCGTTGGCGATGTTCAGGATAACGTAAGCTTCGTTTCCGATTAGCGCGTCCTTGACCTCTATCCAGTAATCGGTTACCTGTTCAAGCAGACCGATGTCGTCCTTGCCTGTTATGTCGTGCACCTCAAGGACTACTATCATATCAAGTGCCTTGCACTGCTCGATGACAGCATTCAGCGATTCCACGGTGTCCTTTGTGTACTGGATTCCTGCGCCGCAGACGATACGCACGGTATTGCAGCCCGTCTCGGCTATTGCAGGGAGAGCTGTAGTGTCAGTGTCAAGAAACCAACAATGCGGGTGATTGACGCCACGCATGATAAATTCGTTGCCATTTGCATCGATGAGCTTCGTGCCCTGCACAGAGAATCCTCCCGCTGCGATTTCAGCTTCACTCCCATCTGCAGCCTCAGCAGTCTCGGGGTCGACAGCGGACACCTCATCATTCTGTGTGATCTGCGGCTCGCCCTGTTCGATGGTATCGTTCGTGGATCCATTTGCGGTGCAGCCTGCGCAGCTTAACAGAACAGCTGCGGAAAGAATTACGGTGATAAGTTTTTTCATAATCTCTCCTTTATTACTTGCCGTAGGGGCTGTCGAACTCTGCTTCTGCCTTTGCGACAGCTTCTTCCAGAGTCATGCCTGTGAAATGGGGAGCGTTCAGGAATCTGCCCGATTTCTTGTCGTCTACAAATGCGCCTACCACGATACCGGGAATAGCACTCTCGGGAGCGTTGGGAGCGTGAGGGCCGCCGAGATCAGTTCTGCACCAACCAGGATCGGTGAGGTTTATCATCACGTCTGTTCCTTCAACCTTTGAGCCGAGGTCGATGGTTATCTTGTCAAGAGCAGCTTTGCTCGCGGAATAGCCTGCCTGTTCAGGTTCGAGACGGATTCCGCTGGTGGTGTTCAGGATACGTCCAAATCCACGCTCGATCATCTTAGGCATGAAATGATAGCATATCATTGCAGGTGCGATGGTGTTTATCTTGAAGCTCTCGGTATAGTCTGCAACAGGCGTCTTGAAATAGTCTGTGCGGTAAGCTATCTGCATACCTGCGTTGTTGAGTACGATATCCACCTGAGTGCCACGGCGGTCTATCTCTTGAAGCATTGCCTGCACTGCGGCGGGATCGGAAAGCTCTGCGGATACTGCATAAGCCTCAACGCCCAGCGCCTTCACCTCGGAAAGCACCTTTTCTGTGTGGTTGATATCACGGCTGTGCAGAATGAGATTGCAACCTCTCTGCGCCATGAATATTGCTGTGAGATAGCCGATTCCTCTTGCTGCGCCTGTGATGAGCGCCCATCTTCCTTTTACGTTTACCATGTTAGTTTATCTCCTTTTTAGCGTTTTCAAGTGCTGCGATCACCTTGTCGCACCATATGTCAAATTCTGGGTCGGGGGTCTGGAATTCCTCGTGAGCGAGGACGTATTCCACTGTTTTGCGTATACCCTGATCGTATCTTACAGTAGCCACATAATCAGGCACAGCCTTTTTCAGCTTGCTGTTGTCGAACACAACGGAGTTCGCCTTGTCGCCGATAAGGCTGCCTTCGAAATCGTAATTGCTCACTGCGTGCAGGAAGTCCGAGGGAACATAATAAGGCTTGAACTCCACGCCGAGAGTATCAGCGATAGCCTTGTATATCTGGTTCCATGTGACGGATTCATCGGAGGTTATCTGGAAAGCCTCACCTATTGCGTGGATATTGCCCATCAGTCCTATAAAGCCCTTTGCGAAATCACTGTTGTGGGTCATAGTCCAGAGGGAAGTGCCGTCACCGTGGATTATGACAGGCTTGCCCTCCAGCATTCTCTTTACCACCTGCCAACTGCCCTTGTCGCCGTGAACGCCCAGCGGTACACTGCGTTCATCATAAGTGTGAGAGGGGCGGATTATGGTTACAGGGAAGCCGTTCTCACGGTACATCTTCATCAGAAATTCCTCGCAGGCGATCTTGTTGCGGGAATATTCCCAGTAAGGATTTGCGAGAGGAGAGCCTTCGTTTATGCGGTAGTCCGAAAGCGGCTTCTGATAAGCGCTGGCGGAGCTGATGTACATAAACTGCTTAGTCCTGCCGCCAAACAGGCGATAGTCCCTTTCAAGCTGAGCTGGAACAAAGCCGATGAAATCGCACACGCAGTCAAAGCTCATGTCGCCGAGCGCCTCAGCCGCCTGCTGCTCGTTGTTTATATCTGCATTGATGACCTTTACATTTTCGGGAAGCTGTGAAGTGCGGCTGCCACGATTGAGCAGATACAGCTCCCAGTCGGAATGCTGTGCAAGCTGCTTTGTTATCGCCATGCTGATAGTACCTGTTCCGCCGATGAATAATGCTTTCATGATGTGCTCCTTTCTTTATACGGTCGCCTTAGCTGCTATCTTATAGATCATTGTGATGTCATCAGAGCTGAGTCTTACAAAACCCCATGTTCTGTCCTTTACACCCTGATTTGCAACAAGTGTGGGAATGTCTTCCTCTTTTGCACCAAGCTCTGCGAGATTTATCGGCAGACCGATATCGTGCAGGAAGCGTCTGAAGCAACGGATACCCTCCAGTGCGGTGACCTCGGGGTAGCGGAAGTTCATCTGGCAGCCCCAGAGACGTGTTGCCATCTGAGCAAAGCGCATAACATCGTGGCTCATTACAAATTCCATCCAAGCGGGCATGATAACCGCAAGACCTGCACCATGGGCAACGTCGTACAGCCCCGACAGC
>JAZNTS010000010.1:0-16073 GCA_045591905.1 Oscillospiraceae bacterium
TGTGACGGTCTTTCCCAGTGGGGAACGGTGTCGCTTGCCAATCAAGGCTATACGCCTTACGAGATATTGCAGTATTATTACGGTGATGATATAAATATCGTCAGGAATGCGCCTGTCGCGCCGTATATCCCATCGTACCCCGGAACGCCGTTTGGCTTCGGCTCATCGGGTAATGAGGTGCGCACTATTCAGGTAGAGCTAAACCGCATCGGCAATAACTATCCCGCGATACCCAAAATTGTGCCCGCAAACGGTCTTTACGGCGAAAGCACGGCTGACGCTGTGCGAGTTTTTCAGGGAGTTTTCGGTCTGCCGCAGACGGGAGTTGTGAACAAAGCAACTTGGTATCAGATAAAGTACATCTTTGCGGCGGTCAAGGGGCTTGCGGAGCTTACAAGCGAGGGACTTCGTCCGTCTGAGGTCGAGCAGACATTCCCCGAGCAGCTAAGCCTTGGCGATTACGGTCAGCCTGTGCGCTCACTGCAATATTATCTCAATGTTATTTCTTATTTCAATCCCGAAATTCCCGAGGTAACGGCAGACGGAGTTTTCAGCTCAGACACCGAGGCTCAGGTCATAGCGTTTGAATCCTTTTACGGGCTTAATCCTGATGGAATAGTAGATTTCCGCACGTGGCAGCTTATACAGCAGATATATGATGATATACTTGCGGGACTTCCCGCGGGCTATGAGCAGGGCGCGGCGGCGCTGTACCCGGGCTACAATCTCACTCCTGGGCTTGCGAATGATGACGTCAGGGAGCTTCAGACCTATCTCAGCGTTATCGGAGCGAACTATCGCGATATCCCGGAAGTGCAGGTGACAGGCGTTTTCGACTCGCAGACCGAGAACGCGATACGCCGTTTTCAGGAGCTTTTCGGGCTTGACGTTACAGGCGTTGTGGGAGCGCCCACATGGGACGCTATCGCAAGGGAATACAACTTCATAAAGCTTGGCACACAAAGACCTTAAACATCACAAAAAAGCGCTCCGTTCTCGCAAAGGGAACGGGGCGCAGTGCTTTATTCGGGTTTATTTCTCTGCTCGGCTTCCTTTTTGGAAAACACGCAGCCGCAGTAGTTCTGCCTATACAGACCGTGCTCTTTTGAAAGCGCTATCGAGCGCAGATAGCCGCCGCGCTTTTTGAAGTCGGACGGCAGATGCGGCGTTTTGTATATCTCGGACAGCTCCGCGCCTATCTCGTTGAGCTTTGCGGCGTTTTTCAGAGGGCTTATGGAAAGGGTAGAGCAGAAGTAGTCAAAGCCGTGCTCTGCCGCGTATTTCGCCGCGCGTTCAAGCCGCAGACGGTAGCAGATAAAGCAGCGCTCGCCGCCCTCGGGGATATGCTCAAAGCCCTTTACGGCGGAGTAGAACTCGGTCGGGTCGTAGCTGTCCACGACAACACTGACGGGATTTTTGAGCGACATTTCGGAAACGAGCCTTTGTTGCTCGGCAGCGCGCTTAAAAAACTCCTCCTCGGGGGAGATGTTCGGGTTATAGTAGAGTATCGTAATGCTGAAATACTGTGCGAGATATTCTATGCAGTAGCTGCTGCAGGGCGCACAGCAGCTATGCAGCAGCAGTCGCGGCGTTCTGCCGTCAAGCTGCGATATGAGCGTATCAAGCTGTTTCTGGTAGTTTTGTGGGGGCATGGGTGGAGGCTCCTTTAATTTTAATCAACCTATCATCGGCTTAAGGCGAGTTATTGTCTTGTCTTGTCCATCATAGTGATATCTAAATGCTTTATGATCAAGCTCAATGATTTTTTCTATATCTCTTGAATCATTGGTTTCGTCTTTTGTTATTGCTATACTTTCCTCAAGAAGCTCATCATTTACATAACAAAAATCAATACCAATGCTCATAAGATGTAAATCGTTTCCCATTTCGTTTATTATTGCTTCTATTTCTTTTTGTGAGTATTTTTCAAGCTGACTTTCATCTAATACTATCCAACCGTTGCACAGCATATCTTTATCTTCTTTGTTCAACGCTTTGGCAAAGTTTTCGATTGTAGCATTGGCGGAATCGGTTATTTCCGGGTCGCGTGATTTGAGCAAGCCGTATAGTTCGATTTCCACGGCAAATTTATCGTAATACTTCGCCAAAACTGAGCACATAACAGATTTGACTTGTTTTGCCACTATTTCATGAATATATTCATCTTTTAGCTCGCCGACATCTCCAAACTTATTATATTCCGCTTCAAAGAACAAAGTATCATCGTTTTTGGAATAGCAGGTTGCGACCAATGGACCAGCTACACCGTACCATCCTCCGCTACCTGTGTGTAAAGTGTCAACAACGAAATCCTCACCATACTTTTCTTCCAGCGCTTCTTCAACAAGCTGAACGCATTGGCTTTTTGAATAACCCTCCCAGTAAGCGCATCCCGACAAAGCGGTCACAGCAAACAAGCAAATAAGTATCAACAGAGCCGTCTTCTTTATCATAAGCCGTTCCTTTCTGTCATAGTCATAAAGTCACACCTACATTTTACCGCGAAAAGCCCTGTTTTGCAACAGAAAACAGATTGTTACACAAAGTTTTGTGCAAATTGCCAATTGAAAACGTTTTACTTTTGTTGTATTATATATACATATAACAATACAACGAGGTGAGCGTTTTGAATATCACAATTAAAGATGTTGCTAAGGCGGCTAATGTTTCGGTTGCTACGGTATCGCGCGTGCTCAACAAGAAAACGAATGTTTCCGATGAGGCGGTGCAGGCGGTAAACCGCGCCGTTGAAGAGCTTGGCTACAGCCCGAACTTTCTCGGACGCGACCTCAGAAAGAGCGAAACAAAGCGTATCCTTGCGATAATCGCTTCTACCGAGCAGAGCTTTTATTCAGATGTTCTGCGCGGTATGCAGGACGCTGCTTATCAGCAGGGCTACGATGTGCTTATCGCGACAACAAGAAACGACCCCGAGCATGAGATGCACCTGCTTAATATGCTGTTCTCAAAGGCTGTTGACGGTGCGGTGCTGCTTGCGCCGAAGCTTGATGCGCAGACCATATCTCAGCTTGCACGCAAATATCACCTTGCAATGTGCCTTGAACGGCTTGAAGACTGCGAGATACTCTGCGTTACCATCGACAACGAACAGGCAGGCTATGACGCAACAAAGCTGCTTATCGGAAAGGGCAGAAAGCGTATCGGTCTTATTACCACTAAGGAGCGCAGTCAGTCCTCCATCGACCGCGAAAAGGGCTACCGCAGAGCGTTGGCTGACGCGGGTATAGGCGTAGACGAGCAGCTTATCTACTACGGCGGCTATGACTGTGACGACGGTTTTGCAGGCTGTGAGCAGCTTATGAAGCTTGAAAACAAGCCCGACGCAATATTTTCCATTTCTGATACTATTTCCATCGGCGCTATGACCTACGCTATCAGAAACGGAATAGAGGTCGGCAAGGACGTACTATTCTTTGGCTTTGATAACATCGCATATTCGCATATGTTCATTCCGCGCCTGTCTACGGTAGAGCAGCCGTGCTATCTGCAAGGAAAGACAGTCATCGAAAAGCTTATCCTCAACATGAAAGCTGAGGTTCCCGATACGGGAGTTTACAAGCTGCCGCATTCGCTTATTTTAAGAGAATCCACAGGCGATAAATAAATCAAAAACCCCGATCACTCGGGGTTTTTCTTATTCCTTTTAATTCGCAAGCTGTTCGGCTTTCATATAAAGCTCGTACACGGGCGCTATCTTTTTGAACTCCCTTGCAATGTGCTTTGAAAGCTTGTCGGTGAACATTATTTCGGGGTCGGTAAGTTCACCCGAAAGTCCCAGACTGCGGCGGTTTAGCCACTCGGATTTTTCGCGCGGCTGGTCGGGATAGCGGTCACGCTTGTACATCTCGCCGTAAAGTTGAAAGCTCTTCTGCTTTTTCACCGCCATGAATGCCGCCTTGAAAGCGTCGTCATCGGCTAGGATAAGCTGCCTTGCTGCCTCCATAACAGCAGGGCGAACGCAGTAATAGCCGCAGCCGAAGCTCATTCCCGAAGCGCCTATCGAGAAGTAGAACTCGGGTGCGGGGTTGCGCGCGTCGCGCGGTCTGCCGAAGCTGTACCAGATATGATCGCGGAAGATGGAATCGGGGTGCATTCTTGCGTCGCGGTAGATACGCGATATTTTTTTCGGGTCACAGATGATATATTTATCTATCTTTGCCATGGTCGGTGCAAGGTCAAGTACAAGCTGTGTCATGGGCTGCTTTACAAGTGCTTCATAGTCTGC
This sequence comes from Oscillospiraceae bacterium, assembly GCA_045591905.1. Classification (GTDB taxonomy): domain Bacteria; phylum Bacillota; class Clostridia; order Oscillospirales; family Ruminococcaceae; genus CAG-115. The sequence goes on from JAZNTS010000010.1 coordinate 4,247, forward strand.
CTTGTGCTCGGTGAACCACGTCTTGCTGTCGTGCAGACGGTTTTCAAACAAAAAATCTATTGAGGCTTGTGAAAATGGCATAATTATTTCCTTTTCTTTTTGGACTTGGTAAGCTCGAAGCTCATTTCGGTCATGCGTTTTAGCTCCTTGTCTGGAACGTCCGAGTCGAAATACACAGTATTCCAGTGGGTCTTGTTCATGTGGTAGGCGGGAGTAACTCCCTCGTAAACACTGCGCAGAAAATCCGCTTCCATAGGGTCGCATTTGAGGTTTACCGCTGGTCTGCCCTTAACATCGAATATCAGCGCAAACCATTTGCGGTTGTCGCAGTGACGGGCTACCCATGTGTCGAAATCCTCATCAAAGGGCTGATCCACTTCAACGCCAAGCATATCGCGGCAGTGCTTTATGTATTGCTTTTTGGTCACGGTGCGTCCTTTCTGACGTAGTTTATAAAGCGGATATTGTAGCCGTTAGTTTCGATGATATCCGAAGCCTCGACAGCCTCCCACTCGGGAAGCGCGTCTATATCTGTGAAGAATGTATCGCCGCTGAAGCTTTCGTATACGCGCGTTATGTACGCCTTGTTGCAGTAGGGGAGCATCTGACGGTATATCTCGCCGCCGCCGATAACGAATATCTCGTCCTTGATGTCCTTTGCATATTCGAGAAATTCCTCGATAGAGCCGAACACCTCTGCGCCCTCTATAGTCTTTTCGGTGCGCGAGATAACGCAGTTCACGCGGTCGGGGAGAGGTCGCTTCGGGAAGCTTTCGTATGTTTTTCTGCCCATAACAACAATGTGCCCTGTTGTAATCTCGCGGAAGCGCTTCATATCTGCGGGCAGTCGCGCGAGCAGGTTGCCGTTTTTGCCGATAGCCCAGTCGTTGTCGGCTGCTAGAATTAGTGTCATGGTTTTACCTCCTGAAATGAGCGATAAAATTGGAATTTATAGGTTTAACACCATGTTGAAATATGGTACGCGGTCTCCTCTGACAGATTGCTTTTCTTCACCTGTTACATTAAATCCCAACTTTTGATAAAATTTGATTGCGGACACGTTTCGTTGCTGAACATCAAGTTTTATTGTTCTTAATTGTGGGTTTTGAGCAATCAAATCGGCAAATATTTCTTTCCCATAGCCCTTATTTCGCTCTTTGGGCAACAAAACAACAATGTCCAGATTGCAAATATCATCGCAAATGGTGTACATTATCCAACCTATATCCGCACTGTTTTTAGATATAATATAGGAATGTTCTGTTTCAAAAAGTGCCAATCTCTCTTTCCAATCTTCTTCCGTTGTATCATTCTCTGCAAAATATATATCGTATTCCGGAATCGAGAATATCTGGGTAAGAATGCTCACATCACATTCTTTAAGCGCTCTATACTGCATTAAAATCGCCTCCGCCCTTACGCATTATAATACATATCATAAACTACATATCCGCCGATACCGTTTAAAGAACCCTCTGATGTTTCCTGACACATCATGCAACGCGGTTCCTGCATGGGGAAGCCACTGGTCGGATATATTCCGTATTCGGACGAGGTCTTAAAGCCGACTTTATTATAGAAATGGTAATCTCCCTCGACGGTAATGCCCTTGAAGCCGTATTCCTTTACCTTTTCGATACCTAAATTCAGCATAGTTACGCCGATATGCTGATGGAAATAATCAGCGTGTACCGAAACAGGCGCAAGCATAGCGATATCGCCGTTGTCTATGTGCTCGCCGTCCTTTGTCTTTGAAAGCGGAAATCTCGAAAACAGAAAATGTCCCACGATCTTTCCGTCAAGCTCTGCCACAAAAGACAGCTCGGGGATATAGTAATCAGAAACGCGGATCTCTTCAATAAGCGCTATGATATCAGTGCCGTCAGAGTAGGGTGTGCCCTCGCTGAATGAGCGTAATACCAGTGAGATTATGTCCTTGTAGTCTTTCTGTGTTTCGGGGCGTATTGTAATGTCGTTTCGCATAATACCTCCGTAAATTTTGTTTTACCGTATGCTTTAATTATAGCAACTCTCTCCCAAAATGTCAACAAACGAAAAGGGCGGAATTGCTCCGCCCTCTGTATCTATCTTTTGTTCTACACCAATTATTATCAATTCTTTTCGATACTGTTGAAAAGTCTGCAGATGCAAGGAAATCGTATAACGGCTAGGCTTTGTGCCTGCCGTTGTGCGATTGACGCAGCAGGTGCGAGCTTATCAGCAGCATTACTCTGCCAGTAATTTTTCTACACTTGCAAGCTTAACGCATACGCAGAATATCTCCATAGCCTGACGAAGCTCGTCAACACTTGGGAATGTTGGAGCAATTCTGATGTTGCTGTCCTTGGGGTCGTTGCCGTAGGGGTAGGTCGCGCCTGCTCCCGTCATAACAACGCCAGCCTCTGCTGCGAGGGAAACTATGCGCTTTGCACAGCCCTCCATAGCGTCAAAGGATACGAAGTAGCCGCCCTTGGGAGAAACCCACTTGCCGATTCCGAGAGGGGATATCTCCTTGTTCAGCATATAGAGAACAACGCTGAACTTGGGCTGAATGATAGCCGCGTGCTTCTTCATGTGCGCCTTGATACCGTCAAAGTTCTTGAAATACTTGCAGTGACGGAGCTGATTGAGCTTATCAAAGCCGATGGTCTGAACAGTCATTTGATTTTTGATGAAATCTATGTTGTTCTTGCTTGCAGCGATAACAGCGAGACCGCCGCCGGGGAAGGATATCTTAGAAGTAGAGGTGAACTGGAAAACCATATCGGGATTTCCTGCTTTTTTGCACTCCTCGATGATGTTAAGCAGTGTGTCGTGGTCGTCGGATAGGTGATGTACGCAGTATGCGTTATCCCAGAAGATACGGAAATCCTTAGCCTTGGGCTTCAGGTTTGCAAAGCGTCTTACGACCTCATCGGAATATGTGATACCTGTGGGGTTGGAGTACATGGGAACGCACCAGATACCCTTTATCTCCTCGTCCTCGGAAACAAGCTTCTCAACAACGTCCATATCGGGGCCGTCGGCCTTATACTGAACGGGTATCATCTCGATACCGAGGGATTCGCAGATAGCGAAGTGTCTGTCATAGCCGGGAACAGGGCAGAGGAACTTAACCTTAGAAGATGCGCCCCAGGGCTTATCGCCGCCGTAAACGCCGAAATGCAGCGCGCGAATGATCGTGTCGTACATAAGCTGTAGAGAGGAGTTGCCGCCGACGATGATCTCATCATCGCCGATGCCGAGCATTTCTTCAAAAAGCTTTTTAGCCTCGGGGATACCGTCAAGAATACCATAGTTGCGGCAGTCGATACCGTTTGAGGATTTATAATCTCCGTCAAGGCAGTGCAGCAGCATATCAATGGAGAGGTCAAGCTGCTCGGGCGCGGGCTTTCCGCGGGACATATCAAGCTTCAGACCCTTTGCTTTATACTCGCCGTACTGCTTTAACAGAGCGTCCTTTTCGGCGAGAAGCTGTTCCTTGTTCATTTGCGTGTACAACATAATGTTACCCCTTTATATGTTTCTTTTGATTAATCTGTATATTTTATGCAGAAATATTCTATAAATAATATTATTTTAAGCAGCTTTACATCTAAATCAGGAGAGCAAACGCGAAGCGTTTGAGAGCGGCACAAGCCGCAGTTGGCGCAGCCAACCTCGCCGCCATTCAATGAAAACAGCGCAATTGCGTTAGCAATTGGTATAAGCTGTTTTCATTATATCACAGAGAGCTTGTTTTTGCAAGCGTTTTTAAAAAATCTTGCAAAAAAACAAAACCATGGCATTAACAGCCATGGTTTTTGGTGAAATTTGCTTATTTTCAGTTTGAAGCGCCCTCAAGCATTTTGTTCTGAGAGTCAACAACCGAACGCAGCTCTCTGCGCTGGTCGTAAAGCTCAATGATATTATTGATGCGGCGGCGCACAAATCTGATGTTGAAAGGCTTTGCGATAACATCAGCCGCACCGAGGTCGTATGCTCGCGACAGCGATTTGTCGGAAGTATCGGCGCTTATGATAAATACAGGAATCTCGTCTATGTACTTATTTTCAACGAAATATTCCAGCACGCCGAAGCCGTCCATAACAGGCATCATGATATCCAAAAGAACGGCGCAAAGCTCGTCCTTGTGCTTTTCAAACTCTTCTATTGCTTTCTGACCGTTTTCCGCCTCGATAACGCTACGGTCACTGAAAGTATCGCTTAACATAAGTCTGTTGAACTCGAAATCGTCAACAATGAGAAGTGTGTTGCGTTCTGACATGGTGGTTCCCCCTTGTCCGTTAAGGTATTGTCAAGCTTTTGTCAACTGGTATTATACTAATTATATAATATTCTGTCGAAAAAGTCAATACCGAAGATGACATTATTTTTTGGTAAGCACTGCTACGGAGATATCATCGCGGCTGCCTGCGCGGGTGCGTTCACGGAGATGTGCTTCAAGCTCGTCGGTCTTTTTGGAGGATACTGCGTCGGTGATGCGTTCTCCGAAGCGCAGATAATCCTCGCTGCTGAGGAATGAATTTATCAGTCCGTCGCTTGAAAGAATGACAGCACTGCAGCTTCCCTCGTTGTAAAACCAACGGAAGTTATCAATAGCGTCGCTGTCGCAAAGCGAGGTTGTAAGATTTCCTACCAACCTTTCGTCCTCGGGCATGGGAAAGCTCATTTTTCCTCGACGGCGCATTACAAAGCTGCCGTCGCCTATCTGCAGACCGAAAAGTCCGCGGTTTGTTGCCGCAGCAAGTATCAGTGTAGCGCCGTATATGGACTCGGTAGGGATACCGCCGTACTTTTTGCATATAGCCTGTTCTTTTTCCGTGAAAGGGGCGTAGCTCATGTGTGCGGAGATATCCTCGTTCCAGCTGCAAATGATATTTGCGGCGATACGTCTTGCGGCGTTCTGCGGATTTTCGAGGAATATCTTGTCAAGTCCGCCGTTGCGCTCGGCAAAATCCATTATGGAACGTATCGCGGTGCGGGTGGCAAGCTCGCTTCCCGCGTCACTGCGGAAATGCTTTTCGCTGCCGTGACCGTCTGATACTGCGGCGATGGCGATATCATCGGTGATCTGTATTCTTGCGGAGTCCTGACAGGGCTCGCCCGACGTTTCGTGCGAAGCTCCCTTTATTGAAACGTGGTAGCCTTTAAAGCTCATTACCAGCCGGCCTCGATATCAGCGGAGATCTCATCGCTTTCTGCAAATTCGCGTATCTGCTCGGCGGCGGACTGCTGCTTTGTGCGAACGTCTTCCTCGTTTTCGGCAAGGCGAACGCTGCGGCTTCCTATCTGAGAGGAGGTAACGGCAACGAATTTAACGAGCTTAGCCAAAGCCTCGCCGTTGTGGGCAGTAACAACGCTGTCGGGGCTGCCTGTGAAGCGCTCGAGTATCTCAAGGTCAGCGTCCTCGCCGATGGCAACGGCAGCCTTGATTCCGCTTGCATACCATTTGTTCACGGCAAGCTCTGCAAGTCCCTTTTCAAAATTATCGGTAGGATAGCCGTCGGACATAAGGATCATTACAGGGGCAAAGGAGAGCGAGGGCGACTTCATGAACTCGTTTCTTGACAGCTTTCCTGCAAGAGAGGAGAATGCACTGCCGAGGTCGGTCACGTTTTCGGCGTCGAGGGGCTGCCATTCAAACTCGTCTACGGAAACGGGCTCGTCATACATCCATTCGCTGCCGCCCGAGAATTTAAGCACAGCAAGCTTGATGTCGGCGTCTGCACCGCCGATTCCGCGTATTTCGGGGATAAGCTCCTCCATAACGGAGTTTACAGTGCCTATCTTACTGCCGCTCATACTGCCTGAGCAGTCAATAAGAAAGAAAAGCACCATTGACTTTTTGGCGATCTCTTCAGCGTCGTCAAAAGGGTTTGCGTTGAATAAAGCCATTTTTCTAACCTCCTGATATACTTATATATAATTAAATATATTATATCATCACACGCGAAAAAAGTCAATCAAAATATTGATTTAGCGGCAAGAATATGTTATACTTGTTTTATAAAATGCGCGGAGGTGTGGATATGAGGTTGTCTGAAAAATGCAGGCTTGTTTTCTGCGTATTGCATATTCCCACAATGAAAAAGGGAATGAGGCTCGGCTTCAATGCGCACGCTCCGCAGAACACATCGGACAGGATACATGATATAATGGCGGTGCTTTAAAAGGACGAGTGAGTGTATTCGGGAGGAATGGCTTTGGCGCAAAGACTGGTTCACTATCTGTTTGGTGAGATGCTTTCTCAGCAAGCAGATATCAAAGATAAAAACAGATTTCTGCTGGGCAGTGTCATGCCCGACGCATATACGGATGTACGCGACAGAGATAAAACTCATTTCAAGCGCAGGCTGACAAGCGGAAAGATGTATTTTGATTTCGATAGCTTTAAGGCGCAGTTTCACAGTGAAATGCTGCGTGACGAGTTGTATGTCGGCTACTATATGCACCTTGTCGAGGACGCATTTTATCGCACGTTCATCTACAGCAACGGCTACAAAATGCCAAATGGCAGTGATGAGGTTGCTTTTCTGCACAATGATTATCATATCCTTAATGCGTATATCGTTAAGAAATATAACATCACAAATATCTTAAATACTCCTGTGAATATCGGCTGCGAGCCTATACAGAAGATCGCGGATTTCACGCTTAACGGATTTGTTGACGATATGTCAAATGATTTTACCGAGCAGATATCGGGTAACACCTGTTTTGTAACGGAGGGTATGCTTGATAAGTTTATTGACGAGTATTCCGATAGGTGCATAACAGAATTGCAAAGTGTTTTGAGAGGCGAAACATATCTAGCCGCAGAGCAGCTTGCATATTCAAGATAGCAGCGGCTTTAAACAGTATTTTTAAGTAATATTTCATCGGACAGCTTCATATTTATGGACAAAGAGTGAATTTTCGCGGAGGTATTACATATGAAGCTGAATAAAAGATCAATAAAGCTTACACTGGGAATGCTGGGCTGCTTTGCGGTGCTTGCGGTTTGTGCTAGAATGACGGATAACGTTGTACCTGCGTCAGCTTCCGTTGACGAGCGCCCTGTCATAGTGCTGGACGCGGGACATGGCGGCCTTGACAGCGGCGCAGTCGGCGTAAACGGCACGCTTGAAAAGGACGTAAATTTGTCGGTCGTGCTGCACCTTAGGGATATGCTGGAGCTTTCGGGCTTTCATGTGGTGCTGACGCGTGACGAGGATATCTCCATCTATGACGTGGGCGTAGAGGGTATACGCAATCAAAAGCTTTCCGATATGGATAACCGTCTTGAGATAGTGCAGAGCTACCCCGATAGTATTTTTTTGTGTATACATCAGAACAACTATACCGACCCGAAGTATTTCGGCGGACAGATGTTTTACAATAACAACAACGCCGACAACAGAACGCTTGCGCAGATAATGCAAAATCGCTTTGCTATATTGCAGCAGGGCAACGACCGTGAGATAAAGCTTTCGGGCGATGAGCTTTTCTTGCTTAAATCCAACACCAATCCATCACTTATGATAGAGTGTGGATTTCTTTCAAATCCCGAGGAGGAGGCAAGGCTCGCAACTACCGAATATCAGCAGCAGGTCGCATTCTCCATCTACAGCGGATTGCTGGAATATATAGACGCAACAACGGAGGACGCTCCCGACTATTCAATTACCGCGGAAGCGTGACCTCGCTGCAACAGTATAAAAATGATAAAGGACGTAAAAAATGGCTAAGCAAAAACAGCTTTTTATCTGCCGCGAGTGCGGACAGGAATATCCAAAATGGAACGGGCGCTGCGCTTCATGCGGCTCGTGGAACAGCATAGAGGAGGCAACCCCCGCAGAGGTGCTTGTCGGAAAGACCGCCGCGCCTGTCGGTGAGTTTAAATACAGCCGAATAGGCGAGATAAGCTATGAGGACGAAACGCGCTACGGCACAGGTATATCAGAGCTTGACCGAGTGCTTGGCGGCGGACTTGTAAAAGGCTCACTCGTGCTTATTGGCGGCGACCCCGGAATAGGAAAATCCACGCTTTTACTTCAGCTATGCGGTTTTATGGGTCAGGAGCACACTATCCTGTACGTTTCGGGCGAGGAGAGCGAAAGACAGATAAAGCTCAGAGCAGACCGCCTCGGCGTTGCAAGCGACAATCTTTTTCTTGCTTCAAACAACAATTGCGAGAGCATAATACACGCGGTGGTGCAGAATAAGCCTGAGGTAGTTATAATCGACTCTATTCAGACGATAACCTCAAACGCGATAAGCTCCTCGGCGGGCAGTATAGTACAGGTGCGCGAGTGTACGAATGCGTTCATGCGCATGGCAAAGAGCGAAGAGATACCTGTTTTTATAGTAAGCCATGTCAACAAGGACGGCGGTATCGCAGGTCCGAAAATCATGGAGCATATCGTTGATACAGTGCTGTATTTTGAGGGCGAAAAGCAGCTTTCCTACCGCATTTTAAGAGCGTTTAAAAACCGCTTTGGCTCGACAAATGAGATAGGTGTGTTCAACATGGACGACGATGGTCTGAAAGAGGTCACAAATCCGTCTGAAATGATGCTTTCGGGTAGGCTTACTTCCGTTTCGGGAAGCTGCGTTGTCTGCTCTGTCGAGGGTACGCGTCCTATTCTTGCGGAGGTTCAGGCGCTTGTGACAAAATCCTCGCTTTCTTCGCCGCGCCGTGTTGCGACAGGCTTCGACTACAACAGGCTTTATATGATACTTGCGGTGCTTGAAAAGCGCACGGGTTTTTTCTTTGGCGGAGTTGACGTTTATGTCAATATCGTAGGCGGATTGCGGCTTGACGAGCCTGCGGCTGACCTTGCGGTGGCAATGGCACTGTATTCGGGACTTTGCGATAAGGTAGTCCCCGAAAAGGTGATGGTGTTCGGCGAGGTGGGACTCGGCGGCGAGGTGCGCAGCGTTTCTCATGTAAGAGAGCGCGTAAAAGAGGGCGCAAGACTTGGCTTTGAGAAATGCATAATCCCGAAGCAGAGCTTTTCCTCTCTCAGCAAAAGCGAGGGCTATGGTATACAGATAATCGGCGTAAGAACGCTTGAGCAGGCGTTCAGAGCTATTGCGGACAAGCCCAAGGAGGACAAGCAGTGAGCAAGATGAAGATGCGTCTGCTTTATGCCGCGGTTTTTGTCGTTTTGCTTTGCGTCGAGGTGTGTATTGCGCTGTTTGTGCATGACGACTTTGTGCGCCCCTACATAGGTGATATGCTGGTTGTCGTGGTGGTGTACTGCGCGGCGAGAATAGCGTTTCCGTGCCGTTTTTGGCTGATGTCGGCTGCGGTATTTCTGTTTGCGGCAGCGGTTGAGCTTGTGCAGCTTACTGCTTTGTCAAGCTTGTTTCCCGAGGGCGGATTTATCGCCACGGTGCTCGGCTCTACTTTTGATTTAAAAGACTTGCTATGCTATGCGGCGGGCAGCGTTTTGTGTCTGCTGTGGGATATTTTTATTGTGAGGAAGTGCAAAAATGACAAATTGTGACGATTGCGTAAATTATGTATACGATGAGGAATGTGACTGTTGGGTGTGCCTTGTCAACTTAGACGAGGACGAGATGTGCCGTTTTATGACGGGAACTAATTACAATTGTCCGTATTACAGCAGCGATGATGAGTATGCTATTGCAAGAAAGCAGTAAAACAAGCCGATTCCCCCTGACAGTTTTTGGTTAGGGGGATTTTAATTGACGATTTTGTTGTTTTAGTTGTTATTTGGTTAAATTTGGCTTATTTTTATGTATTGAATTTGTCTAAAAAGTGCAAAGTATGTTGTTTTTTTTTAGTCCAAATAACAGTAATGCGGTTTAAATCTTGCTTTTTTCAAAAAAACAGAGTATAATTATTTTTGTATTATTGAATTGAAAGGGTAAGTTATGCCCAAAAATCGAAAGGGGTAAAAACACAATGAAATCTCCGTTCACGAAGGAAGAGCTGAAAAGACAGCTCGATGGTATTCTGGAGTTTGACTTCAGAACAGATTCCAAAAACGCAACAGACGCGCAGCTTTATCGTGCGCTGTCCTCCGTTGTTGTAAACTATCTCAAGGAAAAGCGCCACAGCTTCATGCGTCAGGTTAATTCTCAGGGCAAGAAGCAGGTGTATTATCTCTCTATGGAGTTCCTGATGGGACGATCCCTCAAGACCAGCCTTTATAATCTCGGCATGGAAAAGGAAGCCGAGGCTGCTCTTGCAGATATGGGTATCAAGATCGACAGACTTTTCGAGGAAGAGCCCGACGCAGGTCTTGGTAACGGTGGTCTTGGTCGTCTTGCAGCTTGCTATCTTGACGGTCTTGCAACCTGCGATTATCCCGCAACAGGCTACTCTATCCGCTACGAGTACGGTATCTTCAAGCAGAAGATCGTTGACGGCTGGCAGACAGAGCTTCCTGACAACTGGCTTCCCGGCGGCGGTGCGTGGCTCGTTCCCGTTCCCGATCAGGCTGTTGAGGTACACTTTGATGGTAGAATAAATGAATACTGGGACGAGAATTATCATCACCTTGAGCACGTTGACTACACTTCTGTAAACGCTGTTCCTTATGATATGTACGTTTCCGGCTACGACAGCAAGGGTGTTTCCAAGCTTCGTCTTTGGAGCGCTGAGAATATGTCCTTTGATATGAGCAGCTTTAACACAGGCGACTACGCAAAGGCTATGGGCGCTTCCAATATCGCTCACGCTATCTCCAAGGTGCTTTATCCCAATGATAACCACATGGAGGGTAAGGCTCTCCGTCTGCGTCAGCAGTATTTTATGTGTGCAGCTTCTATCGGTGATATCGTTATGCGCCACATGAAGGTATACGGCACACTGGAAAACTTCCACGAGAAGGTTGCTATCCATATCAATGATACTCACCCCACACTTGCAGTTCCCGAGCTTATGAGAGTTCTGCTTGACGACTGCGGCTACGGTTGGGAGCAGGCATGGCATATCTGCAAAAACGCATTTGCTTATACAAACCACACCGTTATGGCTGAGGCTCTTGAAAAGTGGGATAAGGATCTCATCGAGAGAATACTCCCCAGAATCTTCTCCATCATCTGCGAGATCAACCGCCGCTATTGCGAGGAGCTTTACGGCAGAACACAGAACAACGAGAAGGTTACAAAGATGTCCATCATTCAGGACAACAAGATCCACATGGCTAACCTCTGCGTTGCTGCTTCTCACAGCGTAAACGGCGTTTCTAAGTTGCACAGCCAGATCATCAAGGACGATGTATTCAATCTTCAGGCTCTGGATAAGCCTAGCCAGTTCAAGAACGTTACAAACGGTATCGCTTACAGAAGATGGCTGCTCCAGTCCAACAAGGGACTTACCGATCTGCTCTCTGAGTGCATCGGCGAGGGCTTCAAGAAAGATGCTTCCGAGCTTATCAAGTTCCAGGTGTTCGCAAACGACAAGAGCGTTCTCGAAAAGCTTGGCAAGATAAAGAAGGCAAACAAGGAGCGTTTTGCTAAGTATGTTGAAAAGACAACAGGCACAAAGCTCAACGTTGACAGCATCTTTGACGTTCAGGTAAAGCGTCTGCACGAATATAAGAGACAGCAGCTCAACGCAATGAACATCATTGCTGACTATAACTACCTCAAGCAGAACCCCGATGCTCCCTTTGTTCCCAAGACATATATCTTCGCTGCAAAGGCTGCTCCCGGTTACTATATTGCAAAGCAGATCATCAAGATGATCTGGTGCATCGGTGAGGAGATCAAGCATGATGCCAAACTGCGTGAGAAGCTGCAGGTAATATTCCTTGAGGACTACCGTGTAACTCTTTCCGAGATGCTGATGCCCGCTGCTGAGGTTTCT
>JAZNTS010000011.1:0-8384 GCA_045591905.1 Oscillospiraceae bacterium
CATATATTTTATAAATGTTGTTATCACGAATAACCCAACAGCCGCTATTATATAGTTCATACATATTGGCACGATCACAGATGAATGTATTTTCGTTTGTAGATATATCGTATTTATAAAATAAATCTTCAGAGTATGTGATTACTGCGTCATCTGTTATGCTCCAAACATCAAAACCGTCATCTAAAGCAATAATTTTATCGTTAGCTATATCATAAACAAACGTAGGACTAGCATCGCAGCTAAAAATCATTTCGTTGTTCTGCCTTAAATCGCTGAGGAATGGATCAAAATCGCTTACAGCATAATCACTGGACAGGGGCATTACCCATTCACCCTTATCGTTTAACATTCCTATTGATGTTGTAGTATCTGAAAAACCTTTTTCAACCTTACCCACAGTGATGTAATTACCCCTGTAGTCGCGCTCCCAAAAGCTATATATAGGTTTTACATCATCATATTTCTCACCTGTTTTGAGATTCATGACAAATGCGTTGGTTTTGTCAAAACGGATATCACTTACACTCCCAAACACAGCCATATTGCCCTTTATTACAGCCAATTCAGAAACATCATACTCTGTTTCATACAGCTCGTTATCTGTAATGTTATACACATAGTTCTTGCCATCACACTTGAAAGCCATACAACCATTCATAATATAACTGCTGTAAGCGAGCTTTATAGGTTCTGCGGTGATAAGAGGCAAATTCTCGGGCACAACAGGCTCTTCGGGTGCGGCGGTAGTTGTTTTAGATGTTGCTGCCGATGTTGTCGCTTCGGGCGCGCTGTTTGTGGTGTCAGCGCTGCTTGTGCTGCTTTCAGATGTAACGGCGCTTGTGCCGCTGTCTGTTCCGCTTGTCTGTTGCTGTGTCTCGGATGTAGTATTTCCTCCGCAGGCAGAGAGCATAGTCGTTGCCATGATAGCGGCAAGTGTAAATGCTATTCTTCTTTTCATATTTTTTCCTCTCGATTTTGTAAATTTCGGCAATAAATTACCATATATAATTATAATGCGAAATATGACATTATTTCAACGGCAAAAACCGCCAAGGAAAAATTAATTAGTATATATATATATATATTGCACAAGTTTTTTTGGCAAAGCAAAAGCGCCCCAAAGCGGGGCGCTGAAAATCAAATATTATAAAGCAGTTCGTCATAGGTCGGATAAGGCCAGCTATCCTCGCCCACGATGGTTTCAAGCTCGTCAACCACAGCGCGCAGGCTCTGCATTGTTGAGAACACCTCGTTGTGATAGCACACAGCCTTTGCATACGCGTCGTCGATGCAGTGCGCCTTTACAACATTACTGCTCAGCTCGTCAATGAGCGTGTTCAGCGATATGGTGAGCGTGTTGAGCTTTTCGGCAAGCTGAAGCTCCACAGTCGGCTCTATTCCGACAGCCTTTTTGTTCGCCGCGATGCCGCATATCTCGCCTGTAAATCTCATCACGGCGGGAAGTATCTCGGTGCGCGCCATGTCTGCGGCGGTCAGTGCCTCGATATTTATTGCCTTGGAGTAGTTTTCAAGATTTATCTCGGCTCTTGCGTGAAGCTCTACCTCGGTATAAACGCCGAACTTTGAGAACAGCTTTACGCTCTTGGGCGAAGTAAAGGACGGAATTGCGTCAATCGTGGACTTGAAATTCGGCAGTCCCCTGCTCTCCGCCTCGGCAAACCATTCCTCGCCGTAGCCGTTGCCGTTGAAGATAACGCGCTTGTGCTCGCGGATAGTGCGCACGATAAGCTCATTCAGCGCGGAGTTAAAATCAGACGCGCCCTCAAGCTCGTCAGCGAACTCCTTAAGGGAGTTTGCAACGATGGTGTTGAGCACGGTGTTGGGGCCTGCGATATTCAGAGACGAGCCGCACATTCTGAACTCGAACTTGTTTCCTGTGAAAGCAAAGGGCGAGGTACGGTTTCTGTCGGTAGCGTCCTTGGGGAAGCTGGGAAGCGACGAAACTCCCACATTGAACATGGTATCGTTCTTTGTGATGTAATCAGTGCCGTTTACAAGGTGCTCGACAAGCGCCTCAAGGTCTTCTCCGAGGAAGATGGAGATTATCGCGGGAGGAGCTTCATTCGCGCCAAGACGATGGTCGTTGCTCGCGGAAGCGACCGACATACGCAGAAGCTCGGGGTACTCGTCTACCGCCTTGATTATTGCCGCAAGGAATGTCAGGAACTGTGCGTTCTCCATCGGCGATGAGCCGGGGTCGAGCAGATTCTGTCCGTCGTCAGTGGAAAGCGACCAGTTGTCGTGCTTGCCGCTGCCGTTAATTCCAGCAAAAGGTTTTTCGTGAAGCAGACACACAAGGCCATGCTCCAGCGCTACCTTTTTCATTATATCCATAGTGAGCTGGTTCTGGTCGCACGCGAGGTTGCACGGAACAAACAGCGGCGCCATCTCATGCTGTGCGGGGGCTACCTCGTTGTGCTTAGTCTTGGAAGCGATGCCGAGGCGCCAAAGGTGCTCGTCAAGGTCTTTCATGTAATCCGCTACGCGCGCTTTTATTGAGCCGTAGTAGTGGTCGTCCATCTCCTGACCCTTGGGTGCGGGCGCACCCAACAGCGTTCTGCCTGTGAAAATAAGATCCTTGCGCTTGTCGTATGTCTTTTTGTCCACAAGGAAATATTCCTGCTCGGCTCCGACAGTGGGAACAACGCGCTTTGTCGTTGTGTTACCGAATAAACGCAGTATACGCAGAGCCTGCTCCGATACGATATCCATAGAACGCAGCAGCGGTGTTTTCTTATCCAGCGCTTCACCGCCGTAGGAATAAAATGCCGTGGGGATATACAGCGAGCCGTTCTTCACGAATGCATACGAGGTAGGATCCCATGCGGTGTAGCCGCGCGCCTCGAAAGTCGCGCGAAGTCCGCCCGACGGGAACGAAGAAGCGTCCGACTCGCCCTTGATAAGCTCCTTGCCCGAAAACTCCATGATAACGGTGCCGTCACCGATAGGCGTGATAAAGCTGTCGTGCTTCTCGGCAGTGATGCCTGTCATCGGCTGAAACCAATGCGTGAAATGAGTAGCACCCTTTTCTATAGCCCAGTCGCGTATCGCACTCGCAACCACATCGGCAATACTGCTGTCAAGCTGACTGCCCTCGGCAATGGTACGCATGAGCTGGTTGTAAACGTTCTTGGGCAGGCGCTGTCGCATTGTGCCCTCGTTGAAAACATCAATGCCGAACTGCTCCACAACGTTGAATCTCTCTGACATAAAAACCTCCGCAAAACTTTTGTTCATAAAATAATACAGCGCCTCGCACAGGGTATGACAATCCCACAGCGAAACGCCTTTGTTTCTTATTATATTATACGCAGATGCGCGATTTTTGTCAACGTGACAAATAACAAACTTTTTTAGTATCCCGCCTCGCCTATTGTTGATTGTGCCGTATCCAAACGTTGTGTGTTCAAAAAAACAGACACACGCATAATTTTTTTTGCAAAACTTATTGACTTTATTAAAAATATGTGATATAATATCACCGTTGTGACGACTACAATACATTGCACGGAGAGGTATCGAAGTGGTCATAACGAGGCGGTCTTGAAAACCGTTTGGGGGCAACCCCACGTGGGTTCGAATCCCACCCTCTCCGCCAAAAACGCCGATTCTTAACAAGATTCGGCGTGTTTCTTTACAAAGCTTTATGCGTAATTAAACAAAAAATCGAACACCCAAAAACGAGTGTTCGATTTTTTATAACGTGGTGACCCACCCGGGAATCGAACCCGGGACACCCTGATTAAAAGTCAGGTGCTCTACCGCCTGAGCTAGTAGGTCGGAGCTGCCAAATCGACAACAATAATATTATATCAGAACTGCACTTCTTTGTCAAGTCCTTTTTTTAATTTTTGCCAAGCTTTTGTACAATTATGCATTTGCAAAGCACTTACTTATTAATAACAGTTGAAATTCGGCAAAAACCGCCCGTCTAAAGAACGAGCGGCGAAAACTATCTGCGTACAGCGTTCATGCTGCCTTGAGCAATACTGCTTACAATCTCGGCAGCCTGTTCGGGCGGAATGCGATCCTCGGAATAATACCACTCTGTAAAAGCGGCAATAAAACCGCCCGCAGCGTAGGAAGCAGTCAGTATATCGCCCGTAGTCCGTCTGCTGGGGAGCGCAGGAAAGATCGAAGTCTTTACGGCATTTTTGAGCCGCGATGTAAGGATACCGCGCGTATCCATGTGCATTCGTTTGAAATAATACTCAAACTCGCCCGTCATAAGCTCATAAAAGCCGAGAAAGGTCTTGTAAACGCTCTGCTTATAATTATTGTAATCAAAATCCGCGAGTATCGAGGTAAGCTCCGCAACAAGCTCTGACTCTATCTCGTCAAGGATATCGGTGATATTGTGATAGTGAGTGTAAAAGGTGCGCCTGTTTACATTGGCGGCAGCCGTAAGCTCGCTGATAGTGATTTCTGACAGCTCTTTGAACTCTATCAGACCAATAAGCGCGTTTTTGATAGCTTTTTTTGTTCTTACTACCCTCTTGTCAGTGTTTTGTCTTACAGCAGTTTCCAAGCTTTATCACCTCAAAATCACTTATATATAGAATTAAATATATTATATACCATAATTAAACTTGTGTCAAGCGCCGCCGTGAAATGTCTTTTTAGCGAAAAATAAATATGGGGTATTGCATTTATGTGGCATTTGTGGTATAATTTAATGTTGTATAATTTAGTAATTAATGATATCAAAAACTAGAAAGGACTCTGAAAAATGTCTAATAAGAATAATTCGGCTGACGGAAAGCACTTTGAAATACCGCGCCCCACATTCCCAAAGCGCGCTGTTGTCACAGGCGGTATGCCTTACGGTAATAAGGAGCTTCACTTCGGCCATGTTGGTGGAATGCTGGTATTTGCCGATACCTACGCGCGTTTTCTGCGCGACCGCATAGGCAAGGAGAATGTCATCTTCGTGAGCGGTACCGACTGCTACGGCTCTCCTATCGCAGAGGGTTGGCGTAAAAAGGTCGAAAACGGCGAATTTGAGGGAACTCTTGAAGAGTTCGTGACACGCAATCACAACAAGCAGAAGGATACTCTTGCGGCTTACGGTATCTCCCCTAACCTTTTTGCGGCTTCGGGTCTTGGCAGAAGCAAGGAGATACACGCCGAGGTCACCGATTGGTTTTTAAGCTCCCTGTATGAAAAGGGACAGCTCAACAGGATATCTACCATGCAGTTCTTTGACGAAAAGGCGGGAGTTTTCCTGAATGGCAGACAGGTAGTCGGCAAGTGTCCCGTTGAGGGCTGCTGCTCCGAAAAGGGCTATGCGGACGAGTGCGACCTCGGACATCAGTATATGCCCGAAAACCTCATCAATCCCATCAGTACGCTTACAGGCGAAACTCCCACGATGAAGCCTGTTGCTAACTGGTATTTCAAGCTGCGCGATTATGAAAAGCTGCTTTCCGACTGGGTAGCAGAGCTTCAGAAGCGCAAGGATATCCGCCCCGTTGTTTGGAAGACTATCGCGGAGTTTTTAAAGCCCCCCGTTATCTATATCAAGCGCGAGTTTGAGGAAAAATACCTCTCGCTCAAGGACTCCATGCCCGCGCACAACTACCTTGAAGAGCCGAAAAAACCCTCTTTCACCATCGAGTTCACTGCGCTTTCTGACTGTGACGAGGCTTGCCGCGTGCTCACCGAAAACGGTATCCGCTACCGCACAGGTAAAACACTTGTTCCGTTCCGTCTGACAGGCAACGTTGAGTGGGGCGTTCCCTCTCCCGAATTTGAGGGCGACAAGGGACTTACCGTATGGGTTTGGCCCGAGTCACTGTGGGCGCCCATCTCCTTTACACAGACCTACCTCGAGAGCGAGGGCAGAAGCCGCGAGGAGTGGAAAGACTACTGGTGCAGCAAGGACGCAAATGTTTATCAGTTCATCGGACAGGATAACATCTATTTCTACGGCGTTGCCGAGCCTGCAATGTGGATAGCCCAGCAGGCGGCTGCGGAAAAGACCGCGTCTCCCGACGAGGGCGAGCTTCAGCTTCCGATAATCGTTGCAAATCACCACATTCTGTTCCTTGATAAAAAGGCTTCAAGCTCGGGCGCAGTAAAGCCGCCTATGGCTGATGACCTGCTCTCCTACTACACTCCCGAGCAGCTTCGTATGCATTGGCTGGGTCTCGGTCTCGGACAGCGCTCCGTAAGCTTTATGCCCAAGCCCTTTAACCCCGACGCCAAGCCCGACGAGGCAGACCCCGTTGTTAAGGACGGTCTGCTGCTTTCAAACGTATACAACCGTATGATAAGAACTGCGTTCTACACAACGCAGAAGCTGTATGACGGCGTAATGCCGAGCCTTGCGCCCGAGGAGAAATTCCTTGAAGAAGCGAAAAAGGCAGTGCTTGAATATGAGCGCCATATGTCGAAGTTCAACTTCCATCAGTGCACCTATGTTCTGGACAGCTATATCAGAAACGGCAGCAAATATATGGCGAAAACTCTCGGTAACGCCGATATCTCCGCCGAGGACGCGGCTCAGCCCCTTGCAAACCTGTTCTATATGATAAGGATCGCAGGTATTCTGCTGCACCCGATGGCGCCATTCGGCACCGAAAAGCTCCGCGAGTATTTAGAGGTAGACGAGCGCATCTGGTCGTGGGATACCATACTGGAGCCGCTGACATACTTCACAGGCGAAAACCACAAGCTGAAGTTCCTGCCGCCCAGAACAGACTTCTTTACAAGACATGAAAGTCAGTTCGCGGCCGACGACGAGAGCTGATAAAATACCGTCGAAAAATCCCGTCGGGACTTTTTCGCCGAAACATCCGCGCTGCCCGCACTCGTTGGCGGCTATGCCGCCACTCGCACAGTTGCGCGGATAGAAGTGTTTATTGACCGAAATAAATTCGGTCAATAAAATTATTTCAAACACCTGCTTCGCAGGCAAAAACGTTTTTTGGCAAATATATGTCCCCCATCGCACAGACGGGGGACATGTTGTATAATAATAACAGCCGTTTGGCTGTAGAAAAGGCGGTCTTTATGAAGCTTACAAAGCCGTATTTTTATGACGATTTCGTGTGCATAGCCTCAAAATGCACCGACAACTGCTGTATCGGCTGGGAGATAGACATCGACCCCGTATCATTGGAGCGCTTTCGCTGTGCGGGCGGCGAGTTTGGAAAAAGACTTTGCTCCGCTATACACAAGGGCGCTGACGGAGTTCACACCTTTGCTTTTGGCGAGGGCGAGCGCTGTGCACTGCTGCGCGAGGACGGACTATGCGAGCTGATACTTAACATGGGCGAGGACAGTCTTTGCGATATCTGCGCGCTGCACCCGAGGTTCTTCGGCTGGTATAACGGACTTAAAGAAGCAGGCCTCGGACTTTGCTGCGAGGAGGTGTGCCGCCTTATCTTCAGCGACAACACACCGCTGAGGTTTATTTCCGAGGAAATAGACGAGGAGTGGGAGCAGACCTGCTCTGATGAGCTTTTGTCGCTGTTGCTTGAAGCGAGAGCGCAGCTTTTCGCGCTTCTGCAAAATCGAAATATTCCCCTTTGCGACCGCACTTTCTCTGCAGCGGTATATACGTGTGAGCTTCAGACTGCGCTTGATAACGGCACAAAAATGCCCGAAATATGCATACTAAGCGCTGAAAAAGCTGATATCTTTACGTGTGTTGACGCTCTGCTGAAAGCTTACGGCGAGATGGAAAGCATAAATGCGCATTGGGACGAGCTGCTGTCACGGCTAAGTTCCCGCAAAAAAGACATCGCCGAGGCTCTGCCGAGGTTCAGAAAAGCGCAGAGCACCGAGCTTTGGCGATACGAACACATCGCGGTGTATTTCTGCTACAGATATTTTCTTGACGGAGTTTTTGAGGGCGAGATAATCAGCCGTTTGGGACTTGCAGTAGCGGCAACGCTGTCAATGCAGATGATAGATTGCCTTACATGGCTTGAAAAGGGCACCCTCTCCGAGTGGGACAGGATAGAAAACATGAAGCTGTATTCAAAGCAGGTTGAATATTCCGAGGAAAACGTTGAGCTTATGTATAACGCCGTGTGGGAGGTACCAGAGCTGTCCGTTACGAATATCGCAGCGTGCTTGTAATTCCTCGGTGCAACGAAACAAATTATCACGAAATACTTGACAACGGTCTAAAACTGTGATATAATATAAAAAATAAATGCAAGGAGGCGTTATTATGGAATCTTCGATCGCTGCTCTGTCCATGAATATGGCTATGGCTAATATGCAGAATGCAGTTTCAGTCAGCATGATGAAAAAGACTATGGAGGCTACAGAGGCTTCTATGAACGCCATCATGGATATGATGGAGGCTATGCCCTCTCCCGACGGTAAGGGCACACTGCTCAATGTCA
>JAZNTS010000012.1:0-12474 GCA_045591905.1 Oscillospiraceae bacterium
TGAGGGGATGTTTCGGCAGCCGACAACCCCCGCTGCGTTGCAGCCGAAGCCCATCGCCATAGTTAGCGCCTGTTTGCCGCAGGCGCTGCATTTTTTGAACGGCTTATCGAGATTATAGGCTATCCTCGGCAGGTATCCCGAATCCTCCAGCAGAGTGAACAGAGGAAAAAATATCGCCATCGGCGGCAGCATTACCGATACTACCCACGCGAGCACCTTGTACGCCCCGTCAATAAGGACGCCGATAAGCCATTCGGGCGCATTCCATGCGCAAAGCAGCTCGGTCAGCCTGTCGCCGAGTGCAAACAGCGCATCGGAAAGCAGCTTCGAGGGATAATTAGCACCGCTGACGGTTATCCAGAATACTGCAAGCAGCAGAAGTATCATTATCGGATAGCCGAAGCGCTTGCTTGTGAGTATACGGTCTGCGCGGCGGTCTGCCTCTCTGCTGTGAGGGTCGGAGTATTCCACTGCGCCGCGGCAGATGTCCTCGGCGCTTTGCGTGATAGCGGATACGATAAGGTCGCGCAGACGGTCGCGTGTTATATCGGCAGCGGCAAGGATTTGCAGACCATGTTCGACTGCCTGCGTTATATTCTCGGGAAGCACGGCAAAGCCGCGCTGCTGAGCTGTTTTTAACGCAAGCTCGGAATCCCCCTCAAGCAGACGCAGTGCAAGGAATCTTGCGCTGATATCCTTTCCGAGTGTGCGGCGGAGCTGTTTTTCTACAACTGCGCACGCCGTTTCAACTGCGGCGGGATAGCGTATTTCATTGGGGTGAAAAGCACTGCTGTCAGCGCTGTCAAGCAGCTCTGTTAGCGAGGTGAGCGTTTTTTTGCTGCGTGCGGACGTGCCGCATACGGGAACTCCCGCGCGTTGTGATAGCAGAGCAAGGTCGATATGTATGCCTCTGCGCTCCGCTTCGTCCATCAGATTAACACATATTATTGTGCGCGGACATATCTCCGTCACCTGCAGCACCAGATTCATTCCGCGTTCAAGGCAAGAGGCGTCGCATACGACGACAACCGCGTCGAGGCTGCCCAGACAGATAAAGCCGCGCGCGACCTCCTCCTCGGCTGAATGAGGGATAAGGGAATATGTTCCCGGAATATCGACCAGTACATAGCTGTGCTCGTTTGTTGAAAACCGCCCCTGTGCAGTTGTTACTGTTTTTCCCGCCCAGTTTCCCGTGTGCTGTTTCATTCCTGTGAGTGCGTTGAACAGCGTGCTTTTGCCTACATTTGGGTTGCCCGCTATCGCTATTATCCTGTCATCGGGCGAGCGCTTAGCTACTGAAATGCTGCTCGCTGCAGAAAAGCCTGTTGAGCTTGATGTAAGTCCCATTACGCATTTTTCCTCCTTACGATTATGTCACGGCTGTCCTCGCTGCGTATTGCAATTACAGCGCCGCGTATGAGATAGGCGGCAGGGTCGCCCGCGGGACTTGTTCCGATACATTCAACTTCAGCGCCCTCCGTAAGACCTATGTCAAGCAGACGTCTGCGCATATCTCCGTGCGTCAGAAGCCTGTCAACGACAGCTCTTTCTCCGACCTTTATATCATTAAGCGTAAGCTTTGTGTTCATAAATTTCACCTCTGTATGCCATAGTTTTTACCCTATTATATGCGGGAGTGCCGTAAAGTGATTTTTTTGATGTTTGATGTTGACAAGCTGTGTTTTTTGTGGTAAGATAATGAAGAATGGCGTATTATTGGCTGTTCGCTTTAATGCGGTATCATGGTGACATGGTATCAAAGACAAAAAGACAAAAAGGAAGGTAGAACAAAAATGAAAAAGATCGCAGCATTATTGATGAGTGCGGTAGTTGCACTGGGTATCAGCGGCTGCTCCGCGAAGAAAGACTGGGAGTACATTGAGGACAAGGGCACACTTACAGTTGGTATCACCCTGTTCGAGCCGATGAACTACTATGATGAAAACGGCGAGCTGACAGGATTTGAAACGGAGTTCACAAAGGCTGTTTGCGAAAAGCTTGGCGTTGAGCCTGTGTTCCAGACTATTGACTGGAATCAGAAGATACCTGAGCTGAAGTCCAAGACGATCGACGTTATCTGGAACGGTATGACAGTTAAGGACGAGTTCAAGGATCAGATCAATTTCTCCACACCCTACATCAGAAACAAGCAGGTAGTTGTTATCAAGGCAGACAACGCTCAGAAGTACGCTGACCTTGCCTCCATGACAGGTGTTACCATCGCGGCTGAAACAGGCTCCGCAGGTCAGACTGCTATTGAAACAAACGATACACTCAAGACAAACGATTTTATAGGCTGTGCAGCGCAAAAGGACGTTCTGCTTGAGATCAAGGCAGGCACTACCGAGATCGGCGTTATCGACTATGTCATGGCAAAGGCTTCTGTAGGCGAGGGCACAGATTATGCTGACCTTATGATCGTTGACAGCGTTGAGCTTACTCCCGAGGAGTACGCTATCGGTATCCGTCTTGAGGATACAGTTCTTCTTGAGAAGATCAACAAGGCTATTGACGAGCTTGTTCAGGACGGTACACTGAAGGCGCTTGCCGAGAAGTATGACCTTGCTGACGTTTACGCATTCCAGTAATCAATCAAAAGGGCGGCGAAAGTCGCCCTCAGATATCGGCAGTATTGCCGTCCAAAAACATTTTCTGAAAAGGAAATAAGCTATGTCGTTTCTTGAAGTTACATTAAATCTTGCAGAGGGCTTTCTTGTCACGTTGCAGATATTCGGTATAACATTGCTTTGCGCACTGCCTCTGGGTCTTGTGATAACGTTTGGCTCTATGTCTAAAATAAAGCCGATAAAGTGGGTGACAAGAACCTTTGTCTGGATAATCCGCGGAACTCCGCTCATGCTTCAGATAATACTGGTGTTCTACGGTCCCGGTCTTATATTTGGCTTGCCCGCGATACCGAGAATTACAGCCGTGCTTATCGCATTTGTGATAAATTACGCTTGTTACTTTTCCGAGATATACCGCGGCGGTATTGAGAGCATACCGCATGGTCAGTATGAAGCGGGACAGGTTCTTGGCATGACAAAAAGTCAGATATTCTTTAAGGTCGTGCTGTTTCAGGTGGTGAAGCGTATAGTTGCTCCTATGGGCAACGAGATCATCACGCTCGTCAAGGATACCTCGCTTGCGCGTGTCGTAATGGTGGTTGAGCTGGTGCAGTCTGCGCAGAATATCATCGCGCAGAAGTCTATCATCTGGCCTTTGTTCTACATAGCTGTGTTCTATCTGCTGTTCTCGGGACTGCTTACGATAATACTCGGCAGAATAGAGAAGAAGCTGAACTATTACAGCGGATAAGGAGCGGTTATGGCATTTCTTGAAATAAAAAACATATACAAAAGCTTCGGCAGGACTGAGGTGCTTAAGGGCATCGACTTTTCGCTCGAAAAGGGCGAGGTGCTGGCTATCATCGGCTCGTCGGGAAGCGGAAAGACAACGCTTTTGCGCTGTATAAACTTTCTGGAACGTCCCGATGTCGGAAAGTTTTATATAAACGGCGAGGAGATATTCAACGCCGAGGACAAGGCTTACACCGATAAGGAGATACGCGAAAAAAGGCTCCATTTCGGTATGGTGTTTCAGCAGTTCAATCTGTTTCCGCAGTATACGGTGCTGAAAAACGTAATGCTCGCACAGGAGCTTATGCGAATAAAGGGAAGCGAAGCGAAGCTCACTAAAGCCGAAAAGGCTGAGATACGAAGCAATATCGAGGCGCATTCGCGCAAGCTGCTTGATATGGTGGGGCTTTCCGATAAGGTCGCAAACTATCCTTGTCAGCTTTCGGGCGGACAGCAGCAGCGTGTGGCTATTGCAAGAGCGCTTGCTATGAGTCCCGATGTGCTGTGCTTTGACGAGCCTACATCAGCGCTTGACCCCGAGCTTACGGGTGAGGTGCTCCGCGTTATCCGCGAGTTAAAAACGAGTGATCGTACAATGATCGTTGTAACACATGAGATGAATTTTGCGAAGAGCGTTGCTGATAAGGTGATATTTATGGCTGACGGAGTTATCGAGGAGATAGGCACTCCCGACGAGGTCTTTGGCGCTCCCAAAAGCGAAAAGACAAAGGCATTCCTGCAAAAATCACTGGAAAATCCTATGGATTGAATATAATTGCTCCCGACCTTTAGTGGACGGGAGCAGTTTTTATTTTGTGCTGATTTCTATTCCGCATATCGTTACGGAAATAACTTCATAAGGGTCAATAGGCTTGTCAAGCTTTGCGCTGAAAAAGTCATATTCGCCGCTGTTTGTTCCTGTGATATCATAGTTTTTTATTACAGTACCATCGGACAGGGTAAATTCTATGCTTTCCCAAAGCTGTGTATCGCTTTGAGTCGCTTTACCGCGAAGCGAATACCAATCAACGGAAAGCGGAGTGATAATCACCTTGTCAAGCGAACGGGAATATCCGTCATCTGTATATTGATGACTGCAATTTATCTCCTTATATGCGTTATTGACGTTTTCAAGGGTAAATTGGAGAACGATAGGTTCGGATAGAGGCAGGCTTGTATATGTGTCTTTGCCGAAGCTGCGCAGCTCAGTAAATTCTATTCTGAATATATCGCCGTTTGTCAGCGTATTTGCTCCGTAGCTGTAAGTCGTACAGTAGGTAAAGCTGTTATCGGTGCCGCGACAGCCATGACCGCTGCTGCTTTTTTCGGCGTGAGTTTTCGACCCATCGGACAGTTGCCAATATACGTCGGCTTGCGAGTTCTCACCGAGCGCGGCCTCGTCTATGCTGAGCGTGTACATAAGCATGATATTTGAGCTGTCAGAGATATATCCTGTAAAATCAACTCTGCCATATTCAAATTCAAAGCTTTGAAGAATATCGTTTCCCATGTCGGTCAGATCAACGATATCAGCTTGGCTTTCTATGTTTGTGGGCAGAATGTAGTCATCTGCCTTGTTTTGGAAATGGGTATTGAAAAGCTGCGAGATATCCCAATTGCAAGCCGCACCTACTCCCACTGTGGTGATAGAAACCACGGCCGCAGCGGCGATCATCGGAATATACCTCCTATTGGAATGTTTGACTTGTTTAGCCGTGTTTTTCGACCTTTCAATAACGTTTTTCATGATATTTTCGTCAGATATTGATGGAGAAACCTCAAAAAAGGCTTCCTGAATAAGCTTTCTATAATTCATAATTCTCCTCCTTTTCAAGAAGTTTTTTAAGATGCCGTCGTGCTCGCATAAGGCGCGTAGTGACGGCACTTTCGCTTATTCCCAGTATGTGGCTCAGTTCCTTTACCGAGTAATCCTCATAATAATGCAGATACAGCACGCTGCGAAGCTTTGGGCTAAGCTCCATGACCA
Organism: Oscillospiraceae bacterium; assembly: GCA_045591905.1. GTDB lineage: Bacteria > Bacillota > Clostridia > Oscillospirales > Ruminococcaceae > CAG-115. The sequence continues at coordinate 5,347 of JAZNTS010000012.1, forward strand.
CAGGAAGCAGTGTGTTTTCCTCTGTTTTTTCGGGAGAGGGAATATGCTCGGCGGCTTCTATTGGCTCATAAGCTATTTTTTTGCGCAGCTTGAGTGAGCTTTTGCATTGATTTATCGTTACCTTTAAAAGCCAAGCTTTTATGTGTTCTTCGCTTTCAAATGCTTTTTCACAGCGATAGAGCTTAACGAAAACGTCCTGCATTATATCCTCGGCGTCTGCATGATCTCCGATGTAGCTGAAAGCTACGCGGAATATCATGTGGCTGTATTTTTTGATAAGCTCGGTCAATCTGCGGCTTTCCATTACATCACCTCGTTCTGAAAGGTCCTTTCATTAATAATACTTCTTTTCGGACTGAAATGTCACTTTTTTTGAGAAATTTTGTGTGATTTTTTGTATAACATACAAATTGGCGGCAGTGGTTTTAGCTGAAAATTATATCTGAAATTTATAACGGTATCTGTGTACACTTTATTAGTGAATAAGTGCGTAAAAGGTTAGTTTAAGCTATCTCAGCAAATTGTTATATTTTTATCAATTTTATGCATAATCCACAAGAAAACGAAATAAAATTCTACATAATACCGAAACGATTTAGCGCGAAATTTGTAGATTTTTTAACGGAGATATGATATAATTTATAGTGATACGATTATGATATGCCGTATATATTGTAATTGGTAAGAACTGTCGGACGCTTTTGTGTTCGGCGGTATTTCCGCGCCCTGCGGAAAGAATACGAAAATACTGCCAAACGGCGGTGAAAATATTAAGGAGGCTAAAAAATGGCTTTTAAAAAGTGCGCAGTTCCTTTCGCCGGAACTGCTGAACAGGAAGCGCAGCTCAAGGCTGTTATCGCTGAGCACAAGGACGACCGTGGCGCTCTGATGCCCGTTCTTCAGAAGGCTCAGGATATCTACGGCTACCTGCCTATCGAGGTTCAGACCATGATCGCAGAGGGAATGGATATTCCGCTGGAGAAGGTTTACGGCGTTGTTACTTTCTACGCTCAGTTCTCTCTCAATCCTAAGGGTAAGTACAGAATTTCTGTCTGTCTTGGTACTGCCTGCTACGTTAAGGGCTCCGGCGATATCTTCAACACCTTTGCTGAAAAGCTCGGCATTAAGGGCGGCGAGATCACTCCCGACGGAAAGTTCTCTCTGGACGCTTGCCGTTGCATCGGCGCCTGCGGACTTGCTCCCGTACTTACAGTAAATGAGGACGTTTACGGTAACCTTACCGTTGACGATGTTGACAAGATCCTCGCAAAGTATGAATAATCGCTGAAAATAAAGTATATTAACGAAAACAGGAAGGATTAAGCTTATGATTAAGACTATTGCGGAGCTTAACGCTGTTAAGGAAGCCGCAGCAGAGGTCGTAAAGACCCGTGTAAACTGCGAAGATGCAGGCGTCAAGGACGTTCTTATCTGCGGCGGTACAGGCTGTGACTCCAGCGGCTCCAAGAAGATCGTTGAATGTCTGAAGGAAGAGATTGCTAAGGCAGGTCTTCAGGACAAGGTTAATGTTATTACTACAGGTTGCTTTGGCCTGTGCGCACTCGGTCCGATTATGATCGTATACCCCGAGGGTACATTCTATGCTAAGGCATCTGTTGAGAAGATCCCTGAGATCGTTGAGGAGCACCTCAAGAACGGCAACCCCGTTAAGAAGTACCTCTACGACGAGACTGTTGACGGCGACAACATCAAGTCCCTCAACGAGACCGCTTTCTATGCTAAGCAGCAGCGTGTTGCACTGCGTAACTGCGGTGTTATCGACCCTGAGAATATCAACGAGTACATAGCTCGTGACGGTTATCAGGCACTCTACAAGGTTCTGACAACTATGAGCCAGGACGATGTTGTAAACTGTCTGCTCGACTCCGGTCTGAGAGGCAGAGGCGGCGCAGGCTTCCCCACAGGACGCAAGTGGCAGCTCGCTAAGGACCTCGTTAAGGACGCCGATCAGAAGTATGTTTGCTGTAACGCAGACGAGGGCGACCCCGGTGCGTTCATGGACCGTTCCGTTCTTGAGGGCGACCCCCATGCTCTTATCGAGGCTATGGCTATCGCAGGTTACACGATCGGCGCTAACCAGGGCTATGTATATGTTCGTGCAGAGTACCCCATCGCTGTAAAGCGTCTGCAGATCGCTATCGATCAGGCAGAGGAGCAGGGTCTGCTCGGCGACAACATCTTCGGTACAGGCTTCAGCTTCCGTCTGGGTCTCAGACTCGGTGCAGGCGCATTCGTATGCGGCGAGGAAACTGCTTTGATGACCTCTATCGAGGGTAACAGAGGCGAGCCCCGTCCTCGTCCTCCTTTCCCCGCAGTTAAGGGTCTGTTTGACAAGCCCACAGTTCTCAACAACGTTGAAACTTATGCAAATATTCCTCAGATCATTCTCAAGGGTGCTGAGTGGCACGCTTCCATGGGTACTGAGAAGTCCAAGGGTACAAAGGTATTCGCTGTAGGCGGTAAGATCAACAACACAGGTCTGGTTGAGGTTCCTATGGGAACAACTCTGCGTACCGTTATCGAGGAGATCGGCGGCGGTATCCCCAATGGCAAGAAGTTCAAGGCTGCTCAGACAGGTGGTCCTTCCGGCGGATGTATCCCTCCCGAGCACCTCGATATCCCGATCGACTACGATAACCTTATCGCTATCGGCTCTATGATGGGCTCCGGTGGTCTGATTGTAATGGACGAGGACAACTGTATGGTTGATATCGCTAAGTTCTTCCTCGAGTTCACAGTAGATGAGTCCTGTGGTAAGTGTACACCTTGCCGTATCGGTACAAAGCGTATGTACGAGATGCTTGACCAGATCACAAAGGGCAAGGCTACAATGGAGGATCTCGACAAGCTCGAGAAGCTCTGCTACTACATCAAGGACAACGCACTCTGCGGTCTGGGTCAGACTGCTCCCAACCCTGTTCTTTCCACACTGCGCTACTTCAAGGACGAGTACATCGCTCACGTTCAGGACAAGACCTGTCCCGCACACGTATGTAAGGATCTGATGAAGGTTACCATCATCGCTGACCAGTGTAAGGGTTGCTCGCTGTGCTCCAGAAAGTGCCCTGTAGGCGCTATCAGCGGCGAGATCAAGAGCCCCTTCACAATTGATCAGGACAAGTGTATCAAGTGCGGCGTATGTATTGATACATGTAAGTTCAAGGCGATCGTTAAGGCTTAAGAAAGGAAGGAACGGATAATTATGGTTAATATTAAAATAAACGGTATTGACTGTCAGGCTCCCAAGGGTTCTACAATCCTTGAGGCTTGCAGAATTGCCGGTATCAGAATTCCTACCCTGTGCTACCTCAAGGATATCAACGCTATCGGCGCGTGCCGTATCTGCGTTGTTGAGGTAAAGGGCGCAAGAAGCCTTGTTGCTGCCTGCGTATATCCTATCAACGAGGGTATGGAGATATTCACAAACACACCTAAGGTAGTAGAAAGCAGAAGAACAACTCTCGAGCTGCTGCTCTCCAACCACAAGAAGGAATGTCTTTCCTGTGTAAGAAGCGGTAACTGTGAGCTTCAGGCTCTCGCTAACGAGTACGGTGTTGACGAAAACTACTTCACAGGCGACAAGACACACGCTGAGTACGAGGGAAGCGCAGTACATATGTACCGCGACAACAGCAAGTGCATCAGCTGCCGTCGCTGCGTAGCTACCTGTGCTAAGGTTCAGGGTATCGGCGTTATCGGCGCTAACGAGCGTGGTTTCGCAACTGAGATCACCTGCGCATTCGATATGCCTCTCGCTGAAACAGCTTGCGTATCCTGCGGTCAGTGTATCACAGCTTGTCCCGTAGGCGCTCTGTCTGAGAAGGACGATACTCAGAAGGTTCTCGACGCTATCGCAGATCCCGACAAGTACGTTGTTGTACAGGCTGCTCCCGCAGTTCGTGCATCTCTCGGCGAAGCTTTCGGCTATCCCGTTGGTACAAACGTAGAGGGCAAGATGGTTGCTGCTCTCCGTCGCCTTGGCTTTGACAAGGTATTTGACACCAACTTCTCCGCAGACCTCACCATCATGGAAGAGGCTACAGAGTTCCTCGGCAGAGTTAAGAACGGCGGCACACTGCCCATGATCACTTCTTGCTCTCCCGGATGGATCCGCTACTGCGAGAACTACTTCCCCGAGTTTATTCCCAACCTTTCTTCCTGCAAGTCTCCTCAGCAGATGTTCGGTGCTGTTACAAAGACATACTTTGCAGAGAAGAACGGCATTGATCCCAAGAACATCGTAAGCGTATCTGTAATGCCCTGTACAGCTAAGAAGTTCGAGGTTGGCAGAGATGACCAGAGCGCAGCAGGTGTTCCCGATGTTGATATCTCTATCACAACAAGAGAGCTTGCTCGCATGATCAAGCAGGCTGGTATAATGTTCAACAACCTCCCCGACGAGAAGTGCGACAGCCCTCTCGGCACAGGCACAGGCGCTGCTGTTATCTTCGGTGCAACAGGCGGTGTTATGGAGGCTGCTCTCAGAACAGCAGTTTGGACTCTCGAAGGCAAGAAGGACGGAACTCCTATCGAGTTCACTGACGTTCGCGGCGTAGAGGGTATCAAGGAAGCAACATACAATGTTGCAGGTATGGAAGTTAAGGTTGCTGTAGCTTCCGGTCTTGCTAACGCTAAGGCTCTGCTGAAGAAGGTTAAGGCTGGCGAGGCTAACTACCACTTCATCGAGGTTATGGGCTGTCCCGGCGGCTGTGTAAACGGCGGCGGTCAGATCATTCAGCCTGCTGAGGTTCGTAACTTCACAGATATCCGCGCTGAGAGAGCTAAGGTTCTGTATAGCATTGATGAGGCTAACACACTGAGATTCTCTCACGAGAACCCCGATGTTAAGGCTCTGTACGATGAGTTCCTTGCCGAGCCCAACAGCCACAAGGCTCATGAGATCCTGCACACATCTTACAAGGCTCAGAAGCTTTCTAAGTAATCGCAGATCATAAACAAATTGCGCCCCGCTCAGACGAGCGGGGCGTTTTGTGCGTTACATTTAATTGGACAGCGTTTTTTCGTATATTTCCTGCCCGTTATCGGGCGAGATCTCGCCTGTTGAAGTAAAACCCATAGCCGCCCAGAACGGCTTTCCTGTGACAGGGTCAGCGGTTAGGTATAGCTGTGTAACTCCGTTTTGACGGAAGAACTCCTCTAAATAGAGCAGCATATCACGTCCGAAGCCATTTCGGCGCTGCTCGGGAATAACGTAAAATTCCATTATACAGCCCCAACCTACGCGATTGTAGCCTTTGTCATTGGGCATAACAATTGCTCCGTAAAGGAACCCGATAAGCTCCCCGCTATTATAGCACAGCTTCAAACAGCGTGAGGCTTCATGCTGCCTTGCGATGATGCTGTCAGTCCATCTCGCTAGAATTTCGGGGTCGGTATTGCGGTGCTGATGCTCGTCAAGCTCTTTTGCGTAGGAGCGCATGAGCGAGTGAAAAGCACTGTTGTTTCCTTGTGTAATATCAAGATGATCTAGTTTGTTCATATAAGTTCCTTTTCAAGAAATAAAACTGCGTAGCTTGAGCGGATATTATCGTTTGCGCACGCGTGTAAACACAAAAGCGCCCGCCGCAAGTACAAACTCAGGTATTGTCTGCCACAGGCGTGAGATCACTGCGATGACTATCGCATCGCTTTCGGGCATTATCAGCATAAGACCCGCAACTAGTATTCCCTCTCTCACGCCAAGCCCCGACGGAGCAAATATAGCAAGTATTCCGATTATAGCGGAAACTCCCCATATACCCGCACAGAAAAGCATTTGCGACAAATCCAGAGAGGGATAAACAGAGCTTGCAAGAATATAAAAGCCCGCGCCGATAATAAGCCAGTTGCCGACAAAAAGCAGCACCGCTTTAAGCATCTGCGAATACTTCATTGGTATCTCAAGCGGCTTTTTCACAAGCTTTCCGATAAGCTTCAAAACTATGTTGATAACGCGCGGGTGAATAAACGCAAAAAAGGCCGCTATCAGTAAAAATGTGATCCATCTGTAGCTGCCGAGAAGCTCATTCGGGAAAAAGAACAGGGATACCACAAACAGCAGCGCCGCCGCAAGCAGCGTGCAGACATTCTCGATAAAAAAGCACACTGTAACCTTCGAAAGCGGAGCGCCCTCCTCCTTGTAGCAGGTAAGGCGCGCGGCAAGCATGAACACCTTACCGGGGATATACTTTCCGAGAAGCGAATACATATAGCTCGTCACAGCCTTTTCGTATTTTACGGAGCAGCCGTTTATTACAGTTATATAGTGCCACAACGAAGCAAGCGTAAGCTTATATATAAAATAAAACAGCATCGAAAACAAAAAAACTCCGATGTTTACTTCACAGAGCTTTTCGGAAAGCTCCGCCCAATTCTGTACGAAATACCACACGATAAAACCGACCGCAAGCACACCGAAAGCCGCCTTGCAGATGGTAAGTATTCTATTGCGGTCGGTCTTTGTTTTCATAACTCACCTCAAAAGCTTAACAGCACTCTGATAAAACACATATAGCAGTAAATGAACCACATCGGCAGCCTTTCAAGCTTTTTCTGCTTTTCCTCACTAAGCTTCATGTTGCGCCAACCAAGCTTCCACGCAAGGCGATGATTCCACTTGCATTTTGAGGAAGCGTCAAGCGCGATGTTCTTGCCTTGTTTAAAATACATTTTTTGCTTTGATTTTGCAAGATTGAATTTAAACACAAGCGCTCTTTTCTGACTTTTTATCAGCTTAACATCGCTCAGCCGTGTCGAAACCAGTGCGCCTGCATTTACTGCGCTTTCATACATTTGAAGCGCACGCTCGCTACGGATAACGCAGCTTGTATGCTTTATCGGCTGCTTTTTCATCTCTTTCAACCACACATCTCCGAAGCTGATATCTGCCGCGCCGCAGAAATGGTCTTGGCATATCATACAGCTTTCGCGGCTGAAGAAATAGGCGTTTTTATATGCGCATATCGTCTTTGAATAGGATATAGTTTTTTCGCTGCCGTTGGCATATATCACCGCTGTTTTTCCGCGCCAATGACCGCGGCGGTAATACAGCCGCACCGCTCCGTCAAGGCTTATTTTCTTCTTTTTAAGCGGCAGCAGCGTCGCACC
>JAZNTS010000013.1:0-6716 GCA_045591905.1 Oscillospiraceae bacterium
GGTGCGTGCATTCAGGGCGGCGTTCTGAACAAGGAGGTTACAGGTCTGCTGCTGCTCGACGTTACACCTCTGTCCCTCGGTAAGTCGGAGGCCAAGCGGGCTTAGGAAGACAATTAAACTCACCAACTCCTTGGCTCACAGAACGACATGGCTACGATCCGACTTGGTGCGTGCATTCAGGGCGGCGTTCTGAACAAGGAGGTTACAGGTCTGCTGCTGCTCGACGTTACACCTCTGTCCCTCGGTATCGAAACAGCAGGCGGCGTTTGCACAAGAATGATCGAGCGCAACACAACTATCCCCACAAAGAAATCTCAGGTGTTCTCCACCTATGCGGATAACCAGCCCAGCGTTGAGGTAAACGTACTTCAGGGTGAGCGTGAGTTCGCAAAGGACAACAAGTCTATCGGAACATTCCGTCTTGACGGTATTGCTCCCGCTCCCAGAGGAATCCCCCAGATCGAGGTTACATTCGATATCGACGCTAACGGTATCGTAAACGTAACTGCAAAGGATCTCGGCACAGGGAAGGAGCAGCACATCTCCATCACAGCTTCCACCAACATGAGCAAGGAAGACATCGACAAGGCTGTTAAGGAAGCAGAGGCTTTTGCAGCCGAGGACAAGAAGCGCAAGGAAGAAGTCGATCTCAGAAACGAGGCTGACCAGATGGTATACCAGATCGAGAAGTCTATGAACGAGTTCGGTGATAAGGTCACCGAGGACGACAAGGCTAAGGTACAGCCCAAGCTTGACGCGCTCAAGGAAGCTCTCAAGGGCGAGGACATCGAGGCTGTAAAGACCGCTAAGGACGAGCTTCAGAACGCATTCTATGAGATCGCAGGCAAGGTATATCAGGCACAGGGCGGCGATGCAGCGGCAGCTCAGGCTGCACAGGGCGCGGCTCCGGAGGATAACGGCCCCGTTGACGGCGATGTTATCGACGCAGATTATACTGAGAACTAATAACTTAGGCAACAACGCCTTGGGGCATAATGCCTTGGGGCGTTGCTTTGTTGCAAAGGACTGATTTATATGGCAGATAAAAGAGATTATTATGAGGTGCTGGGACTGCAAAAGGGCGCTTCTGACGCTGACATCAAGAAGGCTTACAGAAAGCTTGCAAAGCAGTATCACCCTGACTTAAATCCCGATGACCCTCAGGCTGCGGAGAAGTTCAAGGAAGTCAACGAGGCAAATGAGGTGCTTTCCGACCCAGACAAGCGCGCGAAATACGATCAGTTCGGTTTTGCGGGCGTTGATCCCAATTATGGTGCGGGTCAGGGCGGCGGCTTCGGCGGTTTTGGCGGCTTCGGAGGATTTGACGGCGGCGGTATAGACCTCGGGGATATTTTCGACAATATCTTTGGCGGCGGCTTTGGCGGCGGTACACGCAGCAATCCCAATGCGCCGAGAAAAGGCTCGGATATCGCGGCTTCGCTCAGCATAAGCTTTATGGAGGCTTGCAAGGGACTGACTCACGATATCGAGATAAGCCGTGTTGAGGAATGTGAGGAGTGCGGCGGCAGCGGTGCTAAAAAAGGCACAAATACCAAGAGCTGTCCCGATTGCCGCGGCACAGGTAAGGTGAATGTTCAGCAGCGCACGATGTTCGGCACAATGTCCAGCACAAGAGCCTGCTCAAAGTGCTCGGGCAAGGGTAAGATAATCGAAAGTCCATGTGCGAAGTGCTCGGGCAGCGGACGCGTGCAGAAGAAAAAGATCATCTCTGTCAATATCCCCGCAGGTATCAACGACGGAATGACGATGGCAGTGCGCGGACAGGGTAATATGGGCACTAATGGCGGCTCTCGCGGCGATCTGAATGTTCGTATCTCGGTCAGAAAAGACCCAGTTTTCGAGCGTAAGGACAATGATATCTGGATAGAGGTTCCCATAACCTATATGCAGGCGGCTCTCGGTGCTGAGATAGAAGTACCTACTATTGACGGAAACGTTACCTATAACGTCCCCGCAGGAACACAGGCAGGAACTGTGTTCAGACTTCGCGGAAAGGGCGTTCAGAAGCTCCAGCGTGAGGGCAGAGGCGACCAGATGGTTAAGGTCTTTGTTGAGATACCGAGAAACCTCAACAAAAAGCAGAAAGACGCCCTCAAGGCATTTGAGGAAACTCTTGACGAGAAGAACTACGAGAAGCGCAGCTCTTTCTTTGACAAGATAAAGGATCTGTTTTCATAAATTCCGACCGCTTTCGTTTTCGAGAGCGGTCTTTTATGTTTCGGAAATTCTTGACAATCTGGGTTTATTGCTGTATTATAGTATTAGTGATAAAATTAAGTTCGGGAGGAAAGCTATGAATATAAAAAAACGCACGATGGCTTTGCTGCTTGCTGCTTGTGTGCTATTGACAGGCTGCGCAGGCGACACTGCTTCATCTGATGGAGAGCAGACATCTCAGTCTACTTCTGATACCGACAGCACTACTGTCGGCGGCACTTCTGCAACAACAGCACAGACTTCAACAGGCTCAGTTTCGTCTTCATATACAGAAGAACCTGTTCAGTCTGAAGCTTCGACCGCACCTTCTCAGACTTCGCCGAGCGGCGTTACATCATCAACAGGCGCACCTTCTGCAGTGCCTGAAATGACAGGTGCTATAGCTTCTGTTTTTACCACAACGCCGAAAAGCGGCTCCTCAGGAAAGCCTACCGAGGATAAAACAGGTCTTACCGAGGGCGGTAGCGGCTCGGAGGGAACAGCTTCAACAGGCAAGTTCAATTACGGCGAGGCTCTGCAAAAGTCTATAATTTTTTATGAGCTTCAGCGTTCAGGCGACCTTGATGAAAACGGCGACCGCACAAATTGGCGCGGCGATTCGGGTATGTCAGACGGTGCAGATGTCGGTATTGACCTCACAGGAGGACTTTATGACGCGGGCGACAATGTTAAATTCAATCTGCCTATGGCGTATACATCATCGGTGCTTGCGTGGTCTGTGTATGAGTATGAGGGCGCATACAAGGAGAGCGGTCAGCATGAATATATGCTTGATACCATCAAGTGGGTGAATGACTATCTCATAAAATGTCACCCCAAGGACGATGTTTACTATTATCAGGTTGGCGACGGAAGCAAAGACCATGCTTGGTGGGGCGCAGCCGAGGTCATGCAGATGGAGCGTCCGAGCTTCAAGGTGACCGTAAACAGCCCCGGTTCATGTGTTGTTGCAGGGGCGGCGGCTTCTCTTGCTTCATGCGCGGTGGTGTTTAAGGATAGCGACCCCTCGTATGCTAAAAAGTGCATAACCCACGCGAAGCAGCTTTATGATTTCGCTGAGCGCACCAAGAGCGACAGCGGCTACACCGCGGCAAACGGCTTCTACAACTCGTGGAGCGGATTTTACGACGAGCTTGCTTGGGCAGGCGTTTGGCTGTATCTTGCGACAGACGACAGCAGCTATCTCGGCAAGGCGGAGCAGTATATCGTGAACGCTTCCTGTGATTACAAGTGGACGATGTGCTGGGACGATGTTTCCATTGGCGCGGCGACAATGCTTGCAAAGCTTACGGGTAAGCAGACCTATAAGGATAAGGTCGAGAAAAATCTTGACTGGTGGACAACAGGCACAGGCGGCGAGCGCGTTACATATACTCCCAAGGGACTTGCTTGGATAGATAACTGGGGAAGTCTGCGTTATGCCACTACATCGGGATATATTGCGGCGGTTTACTCCGACTGGAAAGGCTGTCCCTCTGCAAAGCGCGATACATATGTGAAATTCTATGAAAGTCAGATAAACTACGCTCTCGGAAGCACGGGAAGAAGCTTTGTTGTTGGCTATGGTGAAAATCCTCCCGAGCACCCTCATCACAGAACTGCACAGGGAAGCTGGGCAGACAATATGAGCGAGCCGAACTATCATCGTCATACGCTTTACGGTGCACTGGTAGGCGGTCCGAACAATTCTGACGGCTACACCGACACCGTTTCCGACTATAACTGCAACGAGGTCGCTTGCGACTACAATGCGGGATATACGGGACTTCTTGCAAAGATGTACGATAAGTACGGCGGTAAAACGCTGATAGATTTCGGCGCTATCGAGGAGGTCGGCGAGGAGCTTTATGTCGACTACCGCACTAACGCACAGGGTAACGGCTTCACTGAAATTAAGGCTCTTATCTACAATAAGACCTCATGGCCCGCAAGAGTGACCGATAACCTTACTCTGCGCTATTATATGGATCTTTCCGAGCTTTACGCGGCGGGCGGCAGCGCCTCTGACCTTGCTGTTACAACAAATTACAGCGAGGGCGGCAAGAGCGCGGGAATATTCTGCCATGACGAAGCAAAGCATATCTACTATGCGGAGATAGATTTCGCCGGAACTAAGATTTACCCCGGCGGACAGAGCGCCTATAAAAAGGAAGTACAGTTCCGTATCACTTCTAACAGCGGAGTGTGGGACGCTACCAACGACCCGTCATATCAGGAGCTTATCGGCACAAACGGCTCGTCCGAGGTAAGAGCTGTGCACATGGCGCTGTTTGAGGGCGGCGAGCTTGTGTTTGGCACTGTTCCCGACGGAAAGAGCACAGGTACCGCTGTAAAGCCGTCCTCCACATCGGGTGGAGCGGCAATAACTACCACAACAGCAAAGCCCTTGCCGCAGAACCCTTCGGCAGAGGACAACGGTGTTGCGGTCAGCCTCAGCCAAAACGCTGCAAGCGGCACAGGAAATACGATACAGTTCTCCCTTGATATAAATAACAACACAGGTGCGGCTATTGACCTGTCAAAGCTTCAGATAGATTACTATTTCACTGCTGACGGCAATAACGACCTTTGCTTCTGGTGCGACCATGCCGCAACCAATGGCAGCAATTACGTGGCGCTTACAAGCAATATAAGCGGAGCTTTTTCAAGCGCAAGCGGCAATAATGCAGATACAAAGTGTGCGGTAAGTTTTGGAAGCGGCACGCTGAACGCAGGAGATTCTATGACGGTACAGGTGCGTATAACGCGCGCCGACTGGTCGGATTTCAACCTCGGAAATGACTATTCAGCAGGAAACGCGCAGCATATAGTGATCCTTAAAAACGGCTCGCCTATTTTCGGCGACAAGCCGTAACGGAAAGGAGCATATATGCAGCCTAAAATATTACGAAAGCCTTTGATCACAGCAGGTATAATTATTGCTGTTGATGTTGTAATGCTGGTGCTTGCGATCGTTCTTGATATCAATCGCAGTGAGTTCCCTACAAGCTATACCTTTACCGAGGAGAATTTTGTTGTTGCCTCGCATATCTATGACGGTTTCGGTATAATCGCGGCAATAGCGCTTGCGGTAACGGTAGCACTGTCGGCAGTCATGATAGTCGGCGTTATCGGCACAAAGCGCGGCAGCAAGCTTACGGTCGGAATAATCGGGGGAGCTTTGCTGCTTGCGGCGTCTGTTGTTGCGGTCATGTTCTCGTTTGTTTGGGTCAAAGGGCCGCAGCCTGTAAGCTCTGTGTTTTATCCTCTGACCGATGATACCATGCATCTGCTTCTTCTCGAGGATAAGTACACTGACAACTACGGAACGCTGAAGATATTTCAATATGACGGCGGCTTCGGAGAGCTTGATCTGCTTGCAGCGACAGAGATAACGACCTTTTCCGACAGCCATGAGGATTATTACATGGGTTGGCTGTCTGAGGATACGCTTGCGATAAGATTTGCTGATGGCTACTCTGTGAGAACGTTACAGATAACTATTCCTGCGGAGGAATGATATGAAAAAGATACTGGTCAGCGCCTGCCTTTTGGGTGAGCGCTGCCGCTATGACGGACGCTCAAAGCCTTGCAGTAACCCGTTGCTTTTGAAATGGCGCAGCGAGGGACGGTTGGTTTCCATATGTCCCGAGGTAGATGGAGGGCTTTCTGTTCCGCGTGTACCGTGTGAGCGAAGAAAAGGCGGCGTGTTCGACAAAAGCGGCAAAAGCTTCACAGAGGAATACACGCGAGGGGCAGAGGCGGCACTTAAAACGGCACGCGAAAACGATGTTTTGCTGTGCATATTTAAGGAACGCAGCCCCTCGTGCGGTGTAAATGAGATATATGACGGCAGTTTTTCGGGCGCAGCGATAGACGGAGAGGGCATTACAGCGGAGCGTCTGCGTGAGAATGGCTTTGCTGTATTCAGCGAGAACGATATTGAAGCGGCAAACGAAATGCTTCAGAATTACGATAACGGACGACTTTGATCGTCCGTTTTTTTAGTAAAAAGCGAAAAATACTTGTAATTTGCAAAAAAATATGTTAAAATAAAATATATGATTTAAATTTTAAGGAAGGTGAGCTTATGAACGCAGACCCCGGGCAGGCGCGAAGTAGACTGTCAACAGAAATTGCAAAAGACGCTGCTGCGGGTGCGTTTATGTGCTGCGCGGTGAGCTTCTTTGCGTAAAAAGCAAGGAGTGTATAATTTTGATAAAGCATTACAAAAATATTGACGGTCGCCTTTGCGAGATAGAGGCGGCTGAAACAGGCTCTTGGATATATGTTGTAAACCCTACAGAAACCGAGATATCCGAGCTTGAGGAGGATCTTCACATTGAGCGTGACTATATCCGCGCCGCACTCGACGAGGAGGAGCCTTCACGTATCGAATCTGATGACGGCGTTACGCTTATCGTCGTTGACTATCCTGTCGCAGACGCAGTGGAAAACAACCCCGACAGAACGCTGCAGTATTCCACAACGCCTATGGG
>JAZNTS010000014.1:0-4434 GCA_045591905.1 Oscillospiraceae bacterium
ACAAAGCCGAGAACGCCGCCTACACCTGCAACGATACCGTCAAGCACAAGGCTCTTCAGCCAATCTACGCAGCCGATAGCGTCAAGTCCCTGCTCTACCAGCACGGGAACACCGGGAACCCACACGCCGTAAGCGTCGGGAGCAGGCATATCCTCGCTTTCGATAGCCTCGTCAACAAGCGCGCCAACATCGAAGCCTGCCTCTGCAAGTGCGTCGCCGTAGCTGCCGTAGGCTTCCTCAAAGCCGCCGAAATCAGCCTCCTCAACAGCGCCGAGCACATCTTCCGCACCTACTGCATTTGCGTCAACAGCTGACTGCACAAGCGCTGTAAGCTCCTCAGAGAAGATGTTCTCCTCTGCATAAGCCGAAACAGCGTCGTCATACTCGCCTGCACCAATATTGAACAGATGGAAGCCATCTCCGAACAGACCGTCATTTGTCCAGTCAGTCACCCATGTACCTACCGTAGTTACCGCGATATAGTAAACAAGGAACATGATCGCTGCAAATATCGGCAGCGCAAGGATACGGTTGGTAACGATCTTGTCGATCTTATCAGATGTAGTCAGACCGCCCTTATTCTTTTTCTTGTAGCAATCCTTAAGAATGCTTGCTATGTAGATATAACGCTCGTTTGTGATGATACTCTCGGAATCGTCGTCCATCTCCGCTTCGGCAGCCGCAATATCCTTTTCAATGTGAGCCAATTTATCGGCGGGAACATTCAGCATTTCAAGCACCTTTTCGTCGCGCTCGAATATCTTGATGGCATACCATCTCTGCTGCTCCTCGGGAATATCGTGGAGGAACGCTTCCTCTATATGTGCGATAGCGTGCTCCACAACACCGCTGAAGCTGTGCTGAGGAATTGTTTTCTTGCCGCTTCTCGCTACCTCGACAGCCTTGTTTGCCGCCTCCATAACGCCTGTGCCTTTAAGCGCGGATATCTCGCACACCTCGCAGCCAAGCTCCTTAGCAAGCTGCTCGAAATTTATCTTGTCGCCTGTTTTCTTAACAACGTCCATCATGTTGATAGCAACAACGACAGGAATACCAAGCTCTACGAGCTGAGTTGTGAGATACAGGTTTCTTTCAAGGTTTGTGCCGTCAATAATATTCAGAATAGCGTTGGGACGCTCGCCGATAAGGTAGTTTCTTGCAACGACCTCCTCAAGCGTGTAGGGCGACAGCGAGTAGATACCGGGCAGGTCAGTGACGACAACATCTTTGTCACCTTTGAGCTTGCCCTCTTTTTTCTCGACCGTAACACCGGGCCAGTTGCCGACATACTGATTAGAGCCTGTCAGCGCATTAAACAGCGTGGTTTTGCCGCAGTTGGGATTGCCGGCAAGTGCTATTTTTATCTCCATATTCTTCTCCTCTTATTAGTGTTAGTTTTTGCTAACCGCATTATGCTATGCACCGCTAAAAGCGGTATACAGCAAATGCGATCATACTGTTTCGATCATCTCTGCGTCAGCCTTGCGCAGAGAAAGCTCATAGCCGCGCACGGTAACTTCGATGGGGTCGCCTAAAGGTGCAACCTTGCGAACAAAGACCTCAACGCCCTTGGTGATGCCCATATCCATTATTCTGCGCTTTACAGCACCCTCGCCGTTAAGCTTCTTAACGGTAACGGTTTCGCCGATCTTCGCGTCCTTTAATGTTGCCATATATATTAACCTCCTTATAAAATACTGAAAAACAAAGCGCGTCAGACCATGATCTTCATTGCCATTTCCTTAGAAACTGCAACACGCGCCTCTTTGACGTTCACGATAACATTACCTGCCATCTCGTTTATCACGATAACGGTGCCGCCCGCAACAAAACCGAGACTTTCAAGGAATTTGCGCGTCTCGGGGCTGCCTCCCACCTTTTTTATCATGTTTTCTTCACCTGCGTTTGCCATTGTAAGCGGTATCATATCGTACCTCCCGAATATGTAAAAGTTAGAAAATCCTAACCATTTGTGTTTTAGTATGGTTAGCATTTGCTAACCCACTGTATATAATATCTGATTTTGTCTCAAAAGTCAAGCGTTTGAATAGAATTTTTTTATTAAAGCACACTTTTTTATAATTACGATTAGTTTAGACTTACCACGGTCGAGAGTTTTTGGTAAATATGCACAATCAAACAATAGCACGACCGTAAAGCCACCGCCCACTGAGATAATAATATTCAAGCACTATCGAAATAATAACAAAAGCGGCTTTGACTGCATTGCAAAACCGCTTTCATATACATTATGATTTTACCACGATCTTATTCTTGCCGCTTGTTTTTCCTTCGTAAAGCAGCTTGTCGGCGTGCGTTATCAGCGCGTCCATACCATCAGCCTCGGTGCAGCTTACAAAACCAAACGTAACCGTGATCTTTACAAAGGACGATTCATGAGGCACTACCTCAGAAATGACACGCTCTCTGATTGCGCTTAATCGCTCATAACACTCCTCTTTGGAGCCGCGCATTATCAACAGCAACTCTTCGCCGCCCCAGCGGCAGGCCGTATCGCCCTCCGAGATATTGGCAAGCAGCACGCGCGATACGGTCTTCAGCACCTTATCGCCGCAATCGTGACCATATGTATCGTTCACCTTTTTAAAATCGTCTATATCGCCAAGCACCACGCAAAACTGGTCGCCGCTCTGCTCCAGCTCTTCAAATAACGGCTTTATGCTGCGGCGGTTGTATAAGCCTGTAAGCTCATCATGCGTTGCGATATATTTCAACTTCTCATTCGTGCGGCCAAGGTCTTTGATAAGCCCATGCACCTCCAGCACGAACAGCAGCGAAAAAGCTACCAGCATCAGTGCCGCGGACAGCATGTTTATCATTCGCAGTTTGCTTATATCGTCATAGGACAACGGACAGACAGGAAACATCTCAAAGCTGTTGACTACCATTACAGAACCACTGCCTGACACCAATGATACGGCAACAAACACGCAGATAGTTCTGAAGAAGACCTCTATAGTACACGAAAAATACAGCACATAGGCAGATATAGGCAATATCACCAGCAAATAGAGGTAGAAATCCGCCTCCATACCTATTACTAATACACACAAGACTGTATGTATCATTATTTCCGAGAAGAAAGCTATCATCCAGCCTAAGCGCATATTGCCCGTATCCTTGTTTACGCTGAAAAAGCTTCCAAGAAGATACATAAGCACGCTGAAAATGTTAACAACGCCAAGTTCGGGCACTCTGATAGAAAAAAACACTATCAAAAAGCACAAATGAACTGCTGCGCCGCTGATAAACATAAGTCTGTATTTCAGCGAATTGCTTATTTTAATGTTGTCGATGTTAAACTTCATGTTTCTCCCTATAACGCGCACTTTCCCCATGTACGCAACACTATTTTAATAATAATATCATAAATTCGACATAATTTCAATAGTATCGGTTATTTTTTAGACAATCTTACAAAAACATTCACCTCATATCATATTATATGCATAAAAAAACGCTGTGTCAACGCAGGAAAAAATTTTTCTACAAAAAAAATTTAAAAATGCTTGACAAATATATTAAGCTGTGATATAATAAAATCACAGAAATCAGTAATGATTACTGTTATTAAGATGATAATTCAGGAGGAAATTAATTATGGCTAAATATGTATGTCCCGTATGTGGTTATGTTCACGAGGGTGATTCCGCACCCGAAAGATGTCCCGAGTGCGGGGTTCCCGGTGCAAAGTTCAATATTGTGGAAGAAACAGGAAAGCTTGTTTTCGCGGACGAGCACAAGATCGGTGTTGCGGCTGCTGTTACAGATATGGAGATCATTGAGGGTCTGCGCGCAAACTTCACCGGCGAGTGCACAGAGGTAGGTATGTATCTTGCTATGGCAAGAGCTGCACACCGCGAGGGCTACCCCGAGGTTGGTCTTTACTACGAAAAGGCTGCATGGGAAGAAGCTGAGCACGCTGCAAAGTTTGCAGAGCTTCTCGGCGAGGTAGTTTCCGCTTCCACAAAGGAAAACCTCACAAAGCGCGTAGCAGCAGAGCACGGTGCAACCGAGGGCAAGCTGCAGCTCGCTAAGCGTGCTAAGGAGCTGAACCTCGACGCTATCCACGACACTGTACATGAGATGGCAAAGGACGAGGCAAGACACGGAAAGGCTTTCGAAGGCTTACTTAACAGATACTTCAAGTAATCAAAAAGCTCGTATTTAAGCCTTTTGTGTACACTTTTCGACAAACGATAAAATTTATCGACAAATAATTTTAAAGAAAAAAGTGGGTATTCAGGTGGGACTTTCAGATATTTTTAAATAAGCTTTTGAATAGCTCCCACCAATGTACACCCACCCACAAAAAAGACGTCCTATCTTTGATGATAAGACGTCTTTTATTATCCTGTGCCATTAATATATTATCAGTCGAGAATTACGATATATTACTTAAAATATTTTTAG
>JAZNTS010000015.1:0-4863 GCA_045591905.1 Oscillospiraceae bacterium
TCTTGTCACCGTAGTCACCAGAAAGGGCACGCACACATTTAAGTATATCTACGACAATATACACGCACACATGGCGCCCGAAAACACGCCGTTCTTTATATTAGAAGACCGCGCAGGACTTCGCAAAGCCGCCGACCCCGATCTTTACTTCCGTCACATGAAGGAGCATCAGACAGAGCGCGAGGAAATTATCGAAAGCGGCAAGGCTGAACGCCCTATAAAATACGACGAGCGCCTGCACCCTGACAATATAGAAATAAAGCCTATCAGCGAGGAAAAATTCATCATCGCAAAAGGTACATTCTCCGTGCCCCAGACATTAGCTAAGATAATTCTGCTTCCGATTGCTATGGCTGTTTGCGGTTTGATACTCATCAAATTTGTTAACGAGGCTTTATTCAGCACTGAAATGATCCTCGGAATCGGCTACTCCGCATTGAGTCTTCTGGTAATCGGCATAATAGTTGTCTGCTTATCTTTTTTAACAAGCTATCCGGAATACAAATATGAAGCGGACGGTCTGGAATTTCGCATTACCGACCCTAAGGGCAAATGTGACGCAATATATTATATAGATGTTAAAGAAGTTAGATACTCGCCGCTGAAGCAGCTTGGCATACAGCGCGGCTACAAGGTAGAGATAATCACTAAATACCGCACAATCACCTACAAGTGGCTGTTCCTCAAAAACAGAAAGTTTCAAAAAATCAACGAAACCCCTTTCCATATAATTGAGGAACACATAGAAAAATAACTGCAAGACCATCGTATCAAAGCGATGGTCTTATTGTTATCAAATTGTAACAATTTAAGATTGACAAAGTTCTCATAATGTGCTATAATCAAATTGTTCTCGATATGTTCTCAAAAGCAAGAAAAGGAGCACAATTATGGAAAGAACGATACTGCACTGCGACTTAAATTCATTCTACGCCTCAGTTGAAATACTGCTTAATCCAGAGCTTCGCGGAAAGGCTATGGCAGTATGCGGCAGCAAGGAGGACAGGCACGGCATAGTGCTCGCGAAATCCGACCTTGCAAAGAAATACGGCGTGCAGACAGGCGAGGCTATATGGCAGGCTCAGCAGAAATGCCCCGAGCTTATAACCGTGCCGCCGAGATTTGACGAATACATGAAATTCTCCGCGATGGCGCGTAGGATCTACGAGGATTACACCGACCTTATAGAGCCTTTCGGCATTGACGAATGCTGGCTTGACGTAACCGCAAGCCGTCTGCTGTTCGGCAGCGGCGAGGATATCGCAGAGGAGCTTCGCCGCAGGCTGAAAAAAGAGGTGGGACTTTCCATCTCGGTGGGAGTAAGCTTCAACAAGATATTTGCAAAGCTTGGCTCCGACATAAAAAAGCCCGACGCAGTGACCGTCATACCAAAAGAAAGCTTCAGAGAGCGCATAGGCGGGCTTCCCGCTTCAGATATGCTTGGAGTTGGCCGCGCCGCAATGAAGTTTCTGAATGATTACGGTATCCGCACCATAAATCAGCTTGCCGACTCCGACGCTGCTTTTCTTGAGGAAAAGCTCGGAAAATGCGGTCGGCAGATATGGGAATACGCAAATGGTCTTGACATCTCCCCTGTTCGACACATGAGCCTGTGCGAGCCGATAAAAAGCGTGGGACACGGAACTACCTGCATAACCGATATATACACGACCGAGGAGGTTCGTCAGGTGATATTGGGACTTTCTCAGGACATCGCAAAGCGACTGCGCAAATACAAGCTTCGTGCGGGCGGTATTCAGATAGCAATAAAGGATAACGCGCTGCGCGTAAAGCAGCACCAGCGCCCGCTCGTTGCACCGACACAGTGCTTCTCTGAGATAGCCGAGGCAGCCTGTGCGCTGTTCAACGACAGCTACAAATGGGAGCGCGGAGTGCGTGCGGTCACGGTGAGGACTATAGATCTTCTCCCCGAAGCCGAGGACGAGCCGCTGCAAATGGAGCTTTTCAGCGATACCGACACACGCAGAAAGCGCGACAGGATAGAGCTTGCAGTAGAGCGTATCCGCAGCCGCTACGGAAGCTCTGCCATCAACATCGGCAGCCTTATCGCCGCGCCGAACATCACCGCCGAGGAGATACCTAACACCATGCCGAGCGGCATGAGAATAACGGGAGCAGGATAAAAAACAACGGGAGGCTCTTGCCTCCCGTTAATTTCATGTCAGTTTTCGAGGTATTTCACAAATTCCTCGCCCATGTATTTTTCAATATCCGCCTTAGAAAGATCCAAAGCATTTGCTATATCATCAACAAACCAATCAATTCTTGTTTCGGTCGTCAGTGAACGCATAAAATCGAGGTTGCTGTACCACTTATCCATCGAGGGCAGATAGAAGTCCTCAATGTGCTTCCAGCAATCTACCTGATACGGCATATCAGGCTCCATCAGCTCGATCATCTTATCGAGGTGCGCACCTACATACTCGGGAGAAAGCGTGCTGTTAAGATGGAAAGCAAGTCTTGCAAGGAAAAACTCCTTGAACTGATCGTTTTCCATAAGCGCTCTGAACAGCGCGTGTATCTTTACATACTCCGAGTCGTGGAGGAATTTATCAAATCTTGTTTTTGCCGCTGTGTTGCTTCTGAAGCTTATATCGTTATCGTAAAGGATAAAGTTCCATCTGCCGTTGTCGTATTCCTTTGACTTGAAGAATCTGATATTGCCCGCGTCAAGGTCGCCGCTGTATGCTCTCATGATTATCATATCAGAAAAGCTTTCAAGATTTATCTGATCCGCAAGCCACTGATAGTTTTCGTCCTTTGCGAAATTGACCTTGCTTGAGTATATCTTTTCCCAGATATCGTCCCAGCCCTGATAGGACGAGCCGTATTTGAGGTCGTAATACTTGTCGATTATCGTAACGCTTTCCTCGGATACGCCAAGATTATCCGCAATAAAGTCATCGTCAATCTTCTCGCGTATGAAATAAACTCCGAAGTATTCGCCGTTTATGTAGAGGTTGCACGGGCGGTAATCCTGAACCATCAGGCTCTCCATGTTGCCGCTTTCAGACGCAAGCGAGGTAAGGAACTCGTCTGTAAACATGGAATCCGAAAGGTAGGAAGCCTGAGAGCCGCTTCTGAGAACGATGTTGCTGAAGCTTGAAAGTCCGTCCTCTCCGAAAATGGGGTATTCAAGCCTTGATGTGCCGTATTCCTTGCGGAATTCTATCTGTAGGCTCTTCTTATCAAAACGGCGGCTGTATGCACCGAATATCTTGATACCGCAGTTTATTGAGAACTCCTCGTTACCGTCTAAATAGAACGCCATGTTGCCCATTATCTCTTCATGGCCGTTGTAGTTTGTGTAGATTCCGTCAGAGCCGAACAATGCGGAATCCGCAATTGAAAGCTTAACTATCGGCAAGGTATAATCGGGTATATCAATAAGATAGTTGAATGTAACGCTGTCAGAGGGGATCATATCCTTGTTGTATACGATAGCCCTTATCGCCATAGTGGAGCTTACGGATATCTCCTCGCCGTCATACACTCTCGAATCCTTTGTAGGTCTGGAGCCGTCGGTGGTGTAGTACATAGTTCCCTCATAGGAGAAAGTAACGGTCTGCGGCAGTGAATATACACCGCTCTTTACACTGGGAACGGGAGGTTCTGCAGTAGCCTTATATCCCTCGCCGTTTTGCTCGCCGATCGAAGGCTCTGTGAAGTAAACGAATCCGTCCTGAGATCTGCCCCAGCTTCTGTCAACAGGGATCTCGGGGACTTCCACAGCGTCGGTTATATAACCATCGGCATTTGAGACGTAAAGCTTCTCGCCCGCGGAAGAAATCCCGAAAGGAGCGTATTCAGTGCTGTCGCTGCTGCAATATGCAACGAAATATTCCCAAGGCTCCAGCGTTTTGTCGGGAAGCTGATATCTCTGAAGCTCGCTGCCCTTATCCGAAAGATAATATTCCGAAAGCTCTATCGCCTTATCGGAATTGTTATAAAGCTCCACGATGTCGTAATATCCGCCGTCGGGTGCATAATACTCTGTATTCGACGAAATTACCTCGTTTATTATTAGACCCTCTCTGTCCATGAACTGGTTCAAGCTGTTGGATACGGTGTTGTCACGTCCGGGCGTGGGGTAATCAACAACGCCGCAGTCATATGTCCAAGAGGTATTCTCCTCCATCGCGTCAAAGGTCACAGCCGATGCAAGAACACCGTCTTTTCTTCTGATATATACGCTCTCTCCGTCCTTGGAAAGCTTGAACGGCACGTCCTTTTCACAGCATATCACCATATACTCCCCGCCTTTAAGCGTAACATCGGGGAGCGCCGCCATAAAGGGCTGCTCTTTATCGGTAGAAATATAATACTCCGACAGGTCGATATCCGTAGCTGAATCGTTATATATCTCGACCCAGTCGCCGTTACTTCCGTTTGCTATGTAGACGGAATTTGACGCCATTATCTCGGTTATCACAATATCGTCCTTATCCCTGACAACACTGTAGCCGGGCGTGGGAGTGGACGATTCTCTTTCGTTTGACACCACAAAAGAATAGTTATCATTGTGGTTTGCATACTCTACGCTGTGGCTTATAAACTCGCCGTGGAAAACAGCTATATGTCCCTCCTCCTTAAGGGTCAAAGGAACACTGCCGCTGCCGCTTTTGCCATTAAAGAATACTATCGCATATTCTCCCGCAGGAATATCTATCGCAGGAAGCGGAGTTTTTTCCTCGCCGAGATATACCGTGTAATCAGAAAGCTTTAATCCCGACGACGAATCATTGTAAAACTCGACCCAAGATGAGAAATCGCCGTTCTCGTCAACTGCGCTCACATGGTTTTTTACCATTATTTCAGTAATTTTCAGCGCGGGCGCGTCCT
>JAZNTS010000016.1:0-13024 GCA_045591905.1 Oscillospiraceae bacterium
CCGTTATTATCATATATCACGCCCGAAAAAACATCTTTTCCGTTTGTCATATCCTCTATCGCGGAATTGACCGCATTTTTTGTCTGCTCGGACACAAGCGGAGAAAGCTCCGACAGTCCCACTGCTCCTGTTTCTATGCCGAACCAATGGCGCGTCACCGAATTTGGTTTGCCCTGCAGAAGCTCCTTGACTATCCTGCTGTAAAGCTCCTCGTAATCCCACACAGCAGCAGTGAGATATTTATCGGACAAGCCGTCCACTGCTTGGTTGTAGCCGATGGAAAACACACCTGCTTTATCTGCCGCGTAGGCGGTATACGGCTGATTTTGATGATAAGCGAGAACATCTGCACCGTCTTCTATAAGAAGCTGAGCCGCCTTTGTTTCCTTTGCCTCATCGTCCCATGAGCCTGTCCAGTACACCTTGACCTCTGCGTCGGGAGCAACGCTTTTCACGCCGAGGGCAAATGCGTTTATACCGCGGTTCACCTCGCTGTTAAGCATAGCCGCAACATAACCAATCTTGTTGGTTTTGGTCTGCATTCCCGCAATTATTCCCGCAAGATACCGAGCCTGATACATACGTCCGAAAAAGGAGGTCATGTTATCCGCATAATACTCCGCGGAAATGCCGTAAAACGCGACATCGGGATAGCTCTCAATAACGCTTTGCGCCTCGGCAGGATAAGAATAGCTTGAAAGCACTATCATCTTTGCACCGTCTGCTGCAAGCTGTTTTATCGCCTCAGCACACTGCCCCGTGCCCTCATCGATATTTTCCTTAATAAGCAGCTCTGCACCCAGCGTATCACAAGCAGCGCTTATGCCCGAATAATGCATACCGTTCCAGCCGATATCATCTGCAGTGCCTGTCATGATAAAGCCTATCTTCGGCACCTCCGACTTTGGGCTTGCTCCCCAAAACAGTATAACCGCAAATATTGCGGCAAGCACTAATGCACCCGCACAAAGGAGTATGCACCTTTTTCTCTTGTTACTCATCTGAAATATGCACTCCTTCCACATACCAGTTGAAGCTGTTAAGCATAGAATCATCGGTCATGCTTTCTCCTGACGCAACCCGCAAAGCTCCGCTGTTATCCTTTATCGGGCCGTAAAAAACATCAAATGTGCCGCCCAGCAGACGCTCCATTTCCTTATCGACCGCCTCGGCTATGCCGCTGTCAACATTTTCGGTGAAAGGCGCAAGCGAAACGATACCCGTGGAAACGCCCTCCCAGCAATGCCCGCCGATAAACTTTCCCTGCAAGCACTTAAGTATATTTGATGTATAAAAATTCTCCCAGTCCCATGTTGCGGCGGTGAGATAAGTATCGGGATAGCTCTCGCTGTTGTCGATGTTATAGCCAATAGAAAACACCCCGTATTCCTCCGCAACATCAAGAGGCGCTATCGAATCGGTGTGCAGCGTAAGTATATCAATATCCTGACTTTCAAGAAGTCTTATCGCCGCTTGCCTTGCAGATTCATCGTCCGTCCACGAGCCTGTCCACGATACATAAATCTCCGCGTCGGGATTCACCGAGCGCGCGCCAAGCGCAAATGCGTTTATGCCACGATTTACTTCCGATATGGGCATAGCCGCAACATAGCCTATCTTATCGGTCTTGGTCTGAAGCCCCGCAACAATGCCGCAAAGATAGCGCATCTGATACATTCGTCCGAAGTATGAGGTGAGATTTTTTCTCTCGCCCACTCCTGTTGCGTGGAAAAACGTGACATCGGGATACTTCTCTGCCGCCGCCATCATTCCGTCTGCATAATCGAAAGTGCTTGCGATGATTATTTCACATTTCTGTTCTACCATCTCGTCAATACGCTCGGGAAGCTCCTCGGGCAGCACACTCTCCTCATAAATAACACTCAGATTAAGCTCCTCCGCAGTCCTGCAAAGTCCCTCGTAATGCGACTGACACCAGCTCTTATCATCCTTTGAGCCGTTAAGTATAAGCCCTACGCGCGTGGTCTTTGTCGTCACCTCGGTGTTTGCCTCTGAGTAGTTGATAACAGCGATACCCACTATCAGCGCCGCGATAAAGATTCCCGCGAGCACAAATATTTTCTTCATATCTCCACTCCGCTCAAAAATATAATGCAATTAATTATACTTTATTTTAGCGAAAATGTCAATGTGCGAGCGGTACGCCCGTTTGCATATGAAAGCCTGTGAAAACGTTTAAATTAACCCTTGACAATTAGCCTCACAAGCTGTACAATAATAATAGATTATTATGGGTAAAAATACCCGTTTTGAAAGGACAGATGATTATGAATTTTCAGGTCGCAAGGATATTCAGCGATAATATGGTACTTCAATATTTGAAGCCGCTGAACGTTTTCGGTACAGGCAAGGACGGCACCAAGCTTACGATAAGCATCACAGGCGAGGAGCCCGCAGCAGTCACCGCTACTGTCACAAACGGCAGATGGCTTGCTGTTCTGCCGCCCCAGCCAGCACAGGAAAGCGTTGAGCTTACCGTCACCGACGGCAAGGACACAGTGACGTTTACAAACGCCGCAGTGGGTGCAGTGTGGCTTGCAGGCGGTCAGAGCAACATGGAATATGAGCTTCGCAACTGCCTTACAGGCGATGAAAGCCTTGAAAAAGACTCACCCGATGTGCGTTTCTACTACACTCAGAAAAAAAGCATCGCTGACGATGATTTCTTCGAGAGCGAGCGCTGTATGGACTGGAACACATTCGACAACAAGGAATCCGCAAAATGCTGGAGCGCAGTCGGATACTACTTCGCAAAGGAGCTTGCAGAGGAGCTTGGTGTCACCGTGGGAATAATCGGCTGCAACTGGGGCGGCACTTCCGCTTCCGCCTGGATGGACAGAAGCTACGCAGACGGCGAAACATCTATATATTTCGAGGAATATGATGCGGCAATTGCGGGCAAAACATTAGAGGAGCTTAAAAAGGACTACCGCGACTATCAGGAATACCACAGAAAGTGGGAGGAAAAGAGCGCGGAATATTATTCCAACACTCCCGACGCGAATTGGGACGGCTGCCTTGAATACTGCGGCCCGAACAAGTATCCCGGCCCCGCTTCTCCCCTCAATCCCATGAGCCCCGGAGTTCTTTACGAGAGCATGGTAAAACGCGTTGCTCCGTTTACTATGACAGGCGTTATCTGGTATCAGGGCGAAAGTGACGACCACCGCCCCGATATGTACTATACTCTGCTTAATCAGATGATAAAAAATTGGCGCGACCTTTGGAAAGACGAGCTGTTCTTTGTTATCGGTCAGCTTCCCATGCACCGCTGGAGCGGCGAGGAGGACAGAAAGCACTGGTGCGTTGTGAGAGAGGCGCAGGCGCGTGTTGCGCGTACCGACCGCCGTGCGGCGCTTGCAATTCTTACCGACTGCGGCGAGTTCAATGAGATACACCCCAGAAACAAGGTGCTCCCCGCACACAGATTTTTCCTTGCCGCAATGAACGGCTATTATGACGCGGATTTCACAGCCGCAGAGGGCAAATCCACCTACAACCCGGAGGTGTTCGATGTTCAGTGGAACAGCGACAGCGTAGATATCTTCGTTTCAACAGGGCTTGACCTTGAGATAAAGGGCGGCGAGATACACGGCTTTGAGTTAATGGGCGCAGACGGGGAATTTACCGCCGCAGCAGCGGAGCTTAGCAGCCGCGAAAGCTGGAACGCAGCCGAGGGCAGCGCGATAATCCACGTTACAGGAGTGTCCGAGCCTGTGGCTGTGCGATATCTGTGGACAAACTACACTGACGATATAACACTTTTCGACTCTGAAAACGGCATTCCGCTGCCGCCTTTCAAACTGGAAAAGCCTAGCTACAACGGCTAAAGGAGACACTATGGAAAGAGCAAAGATAGACAGAATAAACGAGCTTGCACGAAAGTCAAAGGCGGAGGGACTTACCGAGGAGGAAAAGGCAGAGCAGCAGAAGCTTCGCGACGAGTATCGCGCAGAGTTCAAGTCAAGCCTGCTCGGACAGCTTGACAGAGTTTATATCAAAGAAGCAGACGGCAGCACCACAAAGATGCTTCCAAAACAATAATATTCCCGAAAGGAAAACACGAATGATAGCTTTAGTTACGGGCGCAAGCGCAGGTATCGGCAGAGATATCGCACGTTCACTTGCAAAGCACGGAATAAACCTCATAATCACCGCAAGGAGAAAGGACAGACTTCAGGAGCTTAAAGATGAGCTTACCGAAGCTTACGGAGTAAAAGTAAAGATCATAACCGCAGACCTTTGCTCCGTGCAGCAGTGCATTGAGCTGCACAAGCGCGTGCAGAAATACAACATCGACATTTTTGTGAACAATGCAGGGCTGGGCGTTTTCGGAGAATTTACCGAAACACCGCTTGAAAAAGAACTGGAGCTTATCGACGTGAATATCCGCGCGTTCCATATCCTTTTCAAGCTTTTCACAAAGGATTTTGCAAAGCGCGGCAGCGGTTATATTCTCAACACTTCAAGCTCTGCGGGATTTTTCCCTGGGCCGCTGTTTTCGTCCTACTATGCGTCAAAGGCGTATGTTCTGCGCATGACGCAGGCGGTTTACGAGGAGCTTCGCTGCAGAAAGAGCGGAGTGTATCTTTCGGTGCTGTGCCCAGGTCCCGTTGCGACCGAATTTATCGCAAAGGCGGGCGTGCATTTTGTTATGCCGCCGCAGAGCAGCGAGTATGTTGCGGAATATGCAGTGCGCGAAATGTTCGGCGGCAGATTTATGATATGCCCCTCGATTTTTATAATGGCAGGCAAAACACTGAGCCGCTTCGCACCCGATAAGGCAGTGGCATTTGCGGCAAGGCTTATACAATCCCACAGAGAGGTGATGTGAAATGGCTTCGTTTTCCGAAATTACCGTGCGCTACGCCGAAACCGACTGCATGGGCGTTGTGCACCACGCGGTATATCCGATATGGTTTGAGATCGCTAGGACAGACTATATCAAAAGCGTCGGCATGAGCTATTCGGACATGGAGAAAAGCGGCGTTATGCTCCCCGTCACGGGCATAAGCTGCCGCTATCATCTCCCCGCAAAATATGACGATACACTGATAGTAAAAGCAACTGTCAGCCGTTTCACTCCCGCGCGTATAGAGTTTTACTACTGTGTGACGCGTAAAGGAGAGGAACAGATACTCTGCGAGGGCACAAGCTCTCACGGCTTTGTTGACGCAGAAAGCTTCCGTCCGCTGAATTTCAAAAAAGCTATGCCCGAGCTTTACGAGCGCATGGAGCAGGAATACAAAAAGGACATCGGCACATGATATGATTTTGGAGAAAATATGAGCAGATTTATCATTCTTGGAGTTATACTTCTCATCGGAATAGCTGCAACGGTCGTGTATATGTTATTTCCGCCCGAGCCTGTGCAGGTGTCTGCGATCATCGGGGAGGACGGCGAGCTTACGCTGTCGCAGCCCGAAAGCACCTCGCAGGAGATCTCAAAAGGCGCTGTAGACTTTTCGCATACCGCGGCGTTCTATTC
This sequence comes from Oscillospiraceae bacterium, assembly GCA_045591905.1. Classification (GTDB taxonomy): domain Bacteria; phylum Bacillota; class Clostridia; order Oscillospirales; family Ruminococcaceae; genus CAG-115. The sequence continues at coordinate 5,510 of JAZNTS010000016.1, forward strand.
CGAAAACATCTCGGTCGAGCTGTCGGCTGCCGACGGCTCCGAGATATATTTCACTACCGACGGTTCTGACCCTGTAGTGAAGAAACAGCAGCTATACACCGAGCCGATACAGATAAACGCAGGTCCCGAGGTACGCGCCACCACTATAAAAGCTATCTCGGTGACTGACGGAGAGATCGGCAGGATACATACAAGAAGCTTTGTTACAGGTACCGATGTCGATGATCGCTTTGACGAGGATACGCTTGTTTTCGTGCTCAGTACAGACCCGTATAATCTGTACGATTACGAGTACGGTATCGCAGTACCGGGTAAGATATACGACGAATATGTCGCAGCGCACCCGGGCGAGGAGATTCCTTACAACGCTCCCGGTAACTACTACATGAGCGGCAGAGAGGCCGAGCGCGATATGTATGTAGAGGTATTTGAAAGCGACGGCAGCAACGTTATCTCGCAGGCGGCGGGTGCGCGTGTTGTCGGCGGTTATTCCCGCGTCGTATCGCAGAAATCCTTTAAGCTTATTGCAAGAAAGGAATACGACCCCGAAAACGGCAAATTCAAATACGCGTTCTTTGATGACGCGGTAAACGAAAAGGGCGAGCCTATCGAGGAATACGACCGTATAGTGCTGAGAAACGGCGCAAACGACCGCGAATTTGCGGGTGTTCGCGATGAGCTTTCACAGCAGCTTGCACAGGACTACGGCTTCCCGTGCATACAAAACACCACTCCGTGTGCGGTGTTCCTGAACGGCGAGTATTATGGCTATTCGTGGCTGCACGAAAATTTCAACGAGGATTATCTTGCAACACAGTTCGGCGGCAACCGCGAGCAATACAGCATAGTTGAAAATATCGAAGTACCCACACCCGAGGAGGGCGAGGTCATAGAGTCTGCGCATCAGGATTATCTTGATATGTGCGCATATTACGAAAAAGACCTCACCGATGACAAGCTATTCGCCGAGCTTTGCGAGCTTGTTGACATTGAAAATCTGATGCAGTATTACTGTTTGCAGATATACATCGCAAACCGCGATTGGCCCGGAAACAACTTCAAGGCTTACAGATACTATCCCGCCGAGGGCGAGGAATTAACCTCCGAGCACATGGACGGCAAGTGGCGTTTTCTTTTCTTTGACGCGGAGTTTGGTTGGGGGCTCTACGGCAACGGATATCAGGACAAAACTCTTTCCGACCTCTTGGACGGAAGTCATTCCAGCGGCGAAAGCAAGGCGCTGAAGGCACTGCTCAGGCGGGGGGATATGCGGCAGCTCTACGCTAATACCATGTGCGATATTATGTCATATGCATTCAGCGAAGAGCATATCAACGAGGTGCTGGACGACCTGCTGAAAATAAGCGACCCCGAGCAGCTTTATGCGCTGGAGCTTGGAATCACATCGGAATGGGCAAGAACTCGCAACTTCGAGGAGAGCCGTCAGCAGATACGCGACTTTGCCGCAAACCGCGAATTTCATGTCATGCTTGATATGATACTCGCACTTAATACCCCTATAAGTATGTATGATGTATCCGCAAGCTGCACCGAGGGCGCGCACATTTATCTCAACTCCCAGCACGACACTAACCGCGTGGTCTACGGAAGATATCTCACATACTGCGATGTTACGATACGCGCCGAGATGTTTGACGGCTTTGAGTTCGTAAAATGGGTGATAAATGATGTGGAGTACACGACTCACGAGGTTACTATTTCCTCCGATATAGCAAAGGACGGAAACGTCTACGCAAAGCTTGTTACCGAAAAAAAGGAGCTTCATGGCGAGCCAGTCCAAATCAGCGCGATATGCACCGATGAAAATGCAGGCTGGATAAAGCTGTACAATCCAAATGCGGAAGTTGTTTCTGTTGGCGGACTTTATCTCTCCGACGACGAGCTCACACCAACCGAATGGAGGATACCCGACAACACTATCCCCGCAGGCGGCGAACTTCTGATAGTGATGAAAAACAACAAAACTCAAGAGGCTCTCATGCAGCTTCAAGCAACATTCAGCCTGAAAAAGCGTGAAACGCTGACCCTTTCCGACAAGGACGGAAATATCATTTCCTCGGTTGCAGTTCCTACTCTCGAAGAGGGCGAAATATACGTTCTGCAATCAGATGGAAGCTTTAAGGTAAAATGATCCATCAAAAACACATCATCAATAAAACAGCAACAAAAAAGCGGAGCTTATGCTCCGCTTTTTATATACGACTTTTGATTATCTGTTGTTGATAAGCTTTGTAAGCTCAACGGGATCAACGATAGTGCCGTCCTTGTATACGCGCATATTGCCGGAAGCGATCTCGTCAATAAGGATAACCTCATTGTTGTTGTAGCCGAACTCAAACTTGATATCCCACAGATCAAGACCGATAGTCTTGAGATCGTCAGCAACGATCTTTGTGATCTTCAGTGTCTGCTCCTTCATGCTCTCGAACATTTCGGGAGTCATAACGCCGAGAGCAGCAAGACCCTCGCTTGTTACCAGAGGATCGCCCTTTTCGTCGTTCTTGAATGTGCACTCTACATAGCCGCCCTCAAGAACAGTGCCGTCCTTGATGTATTCGCCATATCTGCGGATAAAGCTGCCTGTTGCAACGAGACGGCAGATAACCTCAAGGCCGTGACCGAAAACAGTTGCGGGAAGGACTTCCATAGTAGCATTGTCAATATCAGCATTTACATAGTGTGTTTTGATACCTGCCTTTTTGAGAAGCTCAAAATAGTACACGGAAGTCTGGAGATTAGCCTTGCCGATACCATCAATGGTAAGACCGACAGTGTTCTCTCCGGGGTCGAAAACGCCGTCCTTGCCTGTGCAGTCGTCCTTGAACTTCAGCATAACATTGCCGTTTTCAAGCTTGTAAACGTCCTTGGTCTTGCCTGTGTAAAGTTTTTCCATATTAGTTCTCCTTTTCTTTTGTTAAGGTTTTTGTCCTATTCAATTTTAATACGAAATATGTCATTTGTCAAGATATTTTTCGTATTTTTTTGATAATATAGTGCAGATATTAAGACACATTTTCTAAGCGCAATTTGTGAATTTATTGCAAAAACTGACCGCAGCTATAAAAAACTGATTTTAATGTTCATATCCTCTTGCTAAAAGGAAAATTTTGTGGTAAAATAAGAAAGTACGCTTTTTTATAGCTAAAGGAAACAGAAGCGGCATTTTGTGCGTTCCGACCGTGTAAGGGAGGCACGATCTGCGCTTCGCATTATGAAAGGAGTTTATCAAAAAATGATAGTTAAACCTAAGGTAAGAGGATTTATATGCACAACTGCTCACCCCGTGGGCTGCGAGGCTGCCGTAAAGCAGCAGATAGAATACGTTAAGAGCCAGCCTAAAACTAACGGCCCGAAAAAGGTGCTTATTATCGGTTCGTCCATGGGCTACGGACTTGCAAGCCGTATCTCTGCGGCATATTCCTGCGACGCAGCTACCCTCGGCGTGATGTTCGACAAGGAGGCAAGCGGCAACAAGACAGGCACCTCCGGCTGGTACAACACAAAGGCGTTTGAGAAATTTGCCGCTGCTGACGGACTTTATGCAAAGACCGTAAACGGCGACGCTTATTCCGACGAGTGCAAGAAAGAGGTCATCGACCTTATAAAGTCCGACTTAGGCAAGGTAGATATGGTAGTTTACAGCTTAGCTTCTCCCAGAAGAGCTGTCGGCGATGTAGTTTACAGCTCCGTGCTTAAAACGACAGGCGACAGCTACACCAACAAGTCCATCGACCTCAGAAACAACACCGTTTCCGAGGTGACCATTGAGCCTGCGACAGAGGAAGAGATCGCGGCTACCGTAAAGGTAATGGGCGGTGAGGACTGGGAAGCATGGATAGACGCGCTGAAAGCCGCCGACGTTATTGAGGACAACGCCGTTACCGTTGCCTATTCCTACATCGGCCCGAAGATCACTCACCCGATGTATTTCGAGGGCTCCATCGGAAGAGCCAAGGCTCACCTTTATGAAACCTCGAAGAAGCTGACCGAGAAATATGCGGACAGCAATATCAAAGCGTACATTTCCGTCAACAAAGCACTGGTCACACAGTCGAGCGCAGCTATCCCGATAGTGCCGCTGTACATTTCCATTCTGTACAAGGTAATGAAAGCAAAGGGAGTACACGAGGGCTGTATCGAGCAGATGTACCGTCTGTTCAATCAGAAGCTTTACGCAGGTGCGCCTGTTGTTGACGAGCAGGGCATGATTCGTCTTGACGACCTTGAAATGGAGCAGGGCATTCAGGACGAAGTTTCAAAGATCTGGGAGGAGCTTAACGCCGACAATTTCAAGGAATACACCGATATTGACGGCTACTGGAGCGACTTCTATGAGCTGTTTGGTTTCGGAATCGACGGAGTAGACTACGACGCAGACGTTGAGGTCTGAGCCATAGGCTCAGACCAATGAGGAATTAGAAATTAGAAATGAGGAATTATTGTTGCCGCTGTGCGGCTTATCATAATTATGGCAGAGTCGATTTCGGATTTACGCCGCAGGCGCTCCTTAATTCCTAATTACTCACTCCTCATTACTCATTGCGAAGCATCTCTCCTCATTCCATCTTGGTATGAAAGATGTTTATATTTAAAGTAAAAAAGAAAGAGCAGACGGACGAGCTTCATCACGAGTATGGAGTTATCCGCAACTGCGGCTATATCCTGCGCGCGTATAAGAAATATCGTCCGTCGATGATATTCTATCTTATACTGGGCGGAATAACAGGCGCTTCGATGGGCTATATCTGGACGGTCATCGGAAAGCTTGTTATCGACATGATAGAGCAGCAGCAGAAAAACCCTGAAAAGGATATCATGCCGCTTTTGTACCTCATCATCGGTACTACCCTTGTTGAGTTTGTCATGATGTGGCTTAATACCCTTGTATCAAAAAATCTTGACCTCGGCTTCACCTTTACGCGGCTTAAGCTGACGAAAGAGCGTATTGCAAAGTCGATGAGCATGGAGTATGAGCTACTTGAAACTCCCGATATGCTGGACAGACTGCAGAAAGCAAAGCGCGCTACGGGCTTCCAGTATGGCGGTGTCGAGGGACTTATGCGCGATATGTGGCAGTTTATGGTGCAGTTCACCTCTGTCATAACCGCAATATCCATCATCTGCACGCTGAATATATGGCTGGTGCTGATAATACTCGTGCTGTCGTTTATCCAGTTTGAGTATTTCGACTATATCCGCATAAAGGATAAAGAGGTAATGTGGGACGCTATGGCAGGTACATGGCGCAGACTGGAGTATATGCAGACCGTATCCACAGACTTTACATACGCAAAGGATATCCGCCTTTACGGCATGAAAAACTGGCTCTCCAAAAAGCACAGCGAGGTAAACGACGAGGAGCTTCAGCGCTGGGTGCAGAGCCGCACCTACTGGCAGTACAACAGCCTTTTTTCTTCGGGAATCTCGCTTGTCAGAAACGCCGTTATTTATGGCTGGCTTATCTGCGATATGCTGTGGGGCGGCATGAGTATAGGCGATTTCACGCTCTATGTAGGAAGCGCCGCTGCAATGTCGTCGAGCGTGAACGCTTTCCTGCAGTCGGTCGGCGGCATGAGAGAACGTTCCTCGCGTATGGACGACTTCCGCACTTTTATGGATATCCCGTTTGGTGACGAGGGCAAAAAGACCGTTCCCGTGCCGAAATGCGACAAATATGTGTTCGAGTTCAAAAACGTTTCGTTCCGATATCAGGGACAGGATACCTACGCGCTGAAAAACCTGAACCTCACGCTCGAGGCAGGTCAGCGGCTTGCCGTAGTCGGACTCAACGGCGCAGGCAAGACTACTTTTATCAAGCTTCTTCTGCGCCTTTATGACGTGACGGAGGGCGCGATACTCTGCAACGGAATTGATATCCGCGAGTTTGACCGCAACGAATATTTTAAGCTGTTTGCGCCCGCATTTCAGGAGGTAGAGGTGTTCGCATTCCCGCTGTCGGAGAACATCTCGATGACTACTGCGGACGAAACCGACAAGGCAAAAGCGGAGGAATATCTCCGTGCCGCAGGCATGGGCGAGAAGCTTGACAAGCTCCCCGACGGCATGGACACCGAGCTTTTAAAAGTGCTGTACGACGATGGCGTTGACCTCTCGGGCGGCGAAAAGCAGAAGCTTGCGCTTGCGAGAGCGCTGTATAAAAACGCTCCTGTTGTGGTGCTGGACGAGCCTACCGCGGCACTTGACGCACTCGCGGAATACAAGCTGTATCAAAGCTTCAACGGCATGATAGGCGAAAAATCCGCCGTGTATATCTCGCACAGACTTTCTTCAACGCGCTTCTGCGATACTATCGCGATGTTCGTTGCAGGCGAGATGGTTGAGCACGGAACGCATGACGAGCTTCTCGCAAAGGGCGGCGCGTATGCCGAGATGTTCCGCGTACAGGCGCAGTATTACATCGAGGACGAAAACGAAACACCTGTTTCTGTAAACGCGGAGGAGGTGAGCGCAAATGGCTGAGATGTCTAAAAAAGCTCCCCCTAAGACAAAGGGCGTTGTATGGAAAACGCTGAAATACTTCTTCCCTGTCGCATGGAAATTCGATAAAAAGTATTTCATACTCTCCGCGATAAACGTTATCGTTGCGGCGGCTCTGCCTTTCATTGATATCTTTATCCTGCCGCTGCTGGTAGACGCGCTGTGCGCCGAAACGCGCGATGTCGCGCTGATATTCACCTACGCAGGGCTTATGGTATGTCTTGACGTTATCGTGGGACTTATAAACTCGCAGCTTACTATCCATCTTGAAAAGTATGAGGATAAGTTCCTCAATTTTCAGGCGGAACAGATAGCTGACCGCTGCATGGAGATAGACTTTGCGCTGACCGAGAACAAGGAGTGTCTTGACCAGATAAACAAGGCGCGCGAGGGCAAGGACTGGTCAGGAGGTATCCACGGTATAGCTAAGGCGTTCTTCCAGATAACCCAGAATATCATCAAGATATGCGGTGTTGTAACAGTGCTTGCGATAAGCGCGCCGTGGCTGCTGCTTATAATCGGCGTGCTGCTGGGCATATCCACACTCATCAATGCAAAGAAAAACAAGATAGAAGTAAAATACTTCTCAGATTTGGCAAACATAAACCGCGTGCTGTGGTACGTAACACATGAGATAGAGGATTTCCGCTTCGGCAAGGACGTGCGCCTTTACGGAGCAGCAGGAACGCTTGTAGCGCGTGCCTCGCAGCAGATGGACAGGCTGAATGCGTTCTTCAAAAAGAAAGCCGACGAGCGCTATCCGCTTGATGTTTTAGATGTTGTTGTCGGCGCTCTGCGCGATTTCGGAACATATCTCTACCTCGGTGCGTTAGCTATCCTCGGTCATATCACGATAGGTGTTTATTCGCAGCTGACCACCTCGGGCGGAGTGCTGAACGCCTCGCTTCAGGGCGCGATATTCGGACTTCAGGATATCGTAAAGCGCTGCAACTACGGCTATGAGATAGTTAAGCTTATGGACTATCCCCCCATGCT
>JAZNTS010000017.1:0-9253 GCA_045591905.1 Oscillospiraceae bacterium
ATGAAAATTCTGGTCATCAATGCAGGCAGCTCCTCGCTGAAGTATCAGCTCTTAAACATGGAGGACGAAAGCGTTATCGCTAAGGGTAACTGCGACCGTATCGGTATCGACGGTCACATCAAGCACGTTGCTTTTAACGGCAACACAGTTGATGTTGACTGCAATTTCCCCACACATACAGAGGCTTTTGAGAAGCTGGTTGAGGTTCTCACAACAGGCGACGCTAAGGTACTCGACAGCATGAGCGAGATCTCCGCTGTAGGTCACCGTATCGTGCAGGGCGCTGAGATATTCGACAAGACAACTCTCGTTACAGACGAGGTTATCCAGCAGATAGCCGACCTTGCTGAGCTTGCTCCCGTACATAACCACCCCCACGCACTTGCTCTGTGGGCTTGCAAGAAGGTAATCCCCGAAACAACTCCTCAGGTAGTTGTATTCGATACAGCATTCCATCAGACAATGCCCGAGAAGGCTTATATGTTCGGTATGCCCTACGAGTGCTACGAGAAGTACCATGTAAGAAAGTACGGCTTCCACGGCACATCTCACCGCTTTGTTTCCATGGCTCTCGCAGAGGCTATGGGCAAGGACGTTAAGGATCTGAAGATCGTTTCCTGTCACCTCGGCAACGGCTCCTCCATCACTGCTATCGATGGCGGCAAGTCCGTTGATACTACTATGGGCTTCACTCCCCTTGACGGCGTTATCATGGGCACACGCTCCGGCTGCGTTGACCCCTCCGCTGTAACATTCGTTGCTGACAAGATGGGCATGACTCCCTCTGAAATGAGCAACTACCTCAACAAGAAGTCCGGCTTCCTCGGTATTTCGGGTATCTCCAGCGATAACCGCGACATCTCCGCTGCTGCTGCACAGGGCGACAAAAAAGCTATCCTCGCTGGCGAGATGCTCCGCTATGAGATCAAGAAGTACATCGGCTCCTTTGCCGCTGCAATGAACGGTCTTGACGCTGTTCTCTTTACAGGCGGTATCGGTGAGAACTCCGATGATCTTCGTGCTGACGTTTGCAACAACATGGAAGTTCTCGGCATCAAGCTTGATGAGAACGCAAACGCAGGTCTGCGCGGCAAGCTCGCAAAGATCTCCGCTCCCGACTCCAAGGTTGAGGTTTGGGTAGTTCCCACAAACGAGGAGCTGCTTATTGCACGTGATACAAGAGATCTCGTAAACTCCCTGAAGTAATTAAAGCAATATAAATAAACAAGCCTGAGAAGATGTATTCCTTCTCAGGCTTTTCGTTATGCGTTTTTTTAATCGGAATATACCTTTTTGGCAATATCCACCGTTTCCTTCGCGTCCTTTGCATAGAAATCCGCGCCTATTTTTTCGGCGTATTCGGGAGTTAAAACCGCGCCGCCTACGACTATCTTGCAATCAACGTTGTTCTCGCGCAGCAGAGAGATAGTTCCCTCCATGCTTTTCAGTGTTGTGGTCATGAGCGCGCTTAGTCCCACAAGACGAACGTGGTACTTTTTCGCCGCGTCAACTACCGCCTGATACTCAACGTCCTTGCCGAGGTCTATGACCTCAAAGCCGTAGTTCTCAAGCAAGGTCTTAACGATATTCTTGCCGATATCATGAATGTCGCCCTTAACTGTCGCAAGAATAACTCTTCCGCGTGATTCTGTACTGCCACCGCTATGCGAGATATGCTTTTTGATAACATCAAAAGCCGCCTGTGCCGCACCCGCCGACTGTATAAGCTGCGGCAGGAACAGCTTGCCCTTTTCAAAGCCCTCGCCTGCTTTATCAAGCGCCGGAATAAGCTGCTCGTTTATTATCGTCATCGCGTCAGCACCGTCAGAAAGCAGCTTCTCCGCAGCAGCCGCACATTCAGCCTTTAAGCCATTCGCCACTGCAAAAGCAAGGTCAAGCTGCTGCACTGCCGCCACAGGCTTTGCCGCTTCATTTGCATATGCTTCGATGAACTCCGCGCCGCCCTTGTCATAGCCTGTCAGCAGACGATGCGCCCTTACGGCTCCCGACATAGACGCGATATTCGGGTTTATTATCGGCAGATCAAGACCGCTGTTCATCGCGGCAGCAAGAAAATTGCAGTTTATAAGCTCTCTGTTGGGAAGTCCGAATGAGATATTGGATACACCAAGCACAGTTTTAAGCCCAAGCTTCTCCTTGACCATGCGCAGAGCTTTCAGCGTTTCTGCTGCGCCCTCTTGCTCGGCGGAAACGGTAAGCGTAAGGCAGTCAATATACACATCGCTTTTCGGAATACCATATTCCAGTGCGCGCTCAAGTATGCGCTCCGCTATCGCAAAACGCTCGTTAGCGGTCTTAGGGATACCGTTTTCATCAAGTGTAAGTCCAACAACAGCAGCGCCGTACTTCTTAACAAGCGGCAGCACTGTGCGGAGCTTCTCCTCCTCACCGTTAACTGAGTTAACTATCGGCTTACCCGAAACCACACGGAGCGCCGCCTCAAGCACGGGAAGCTCGGTAGTATCTATCTGCAGCGGCGCGTCACAAACTCCCTGCACAGCGTCAACTGCGGCAAGCATCATGTCCCTCTCGTCAATATCGGGCAGTCCTACGTTCACGTCAAGTATCTCTGCGCCCGCAGAGGTCTGCTCTATCGCCTGCTTCATGATATAGTCGAGGTCGCGGCGCTTCAAAGCCTCCTTGAAAATCTTTTTACCCGTGGGATTTATGCGCTCGCCGATAATGCGCACTGTGTCGATCTCCACAACGTTTGAGGCGCTGCACACAACCGCGGGTATCTCAGGTTTTGTCCATGTGCACTTTTTGCCGCTGAGAGCCTTTGCACATTCTGCGATATATTCGGGGTTTGTTCCGCAGCAGCCGCCAAAAAGCTTTACACCCTTGTCAGCCATCTCTGCGATAAGTGCGCCGTACTCGGCAGGGGTTATATCATACTCATTGGTCTGAGGGTCGGGAAGTCCCGCATTTGGGCGCACTACAACAGGCACTGTTGCCCATTTCAGAATTTCCTCAACTATAGGCATAGCCTCTCTCGGGCCGAGAGAGCAGTTCATTCCCACTGCGTCAGCACCGAGCGCAGACAGTGTTATAGCCATAGACGCCGCAGAACAGCCCGTAAATGTGCGCATATTGCTTTCAAATGACATAGTGCAAAGCACGGGGAGATCGGTATTCTCCTTTGCGGCAAGCAGCGCCGTCTTTATCTCCATGAGGTCGGTCATGGTTTCGATGGCGATAAAATCCGCACCTCTGCCTGCAAGCATAACCTCCTTGAACGCCTCATAAGCCTCCGAAACAGGCAAGTCGCCCGTAGGACGAAGCATTCTTCCAACTGAGCCTACGTCCAGCGCAACAAGAGTATCAGTGCCCGCGCACGCCTTTCTTGCTATAGCTATAGCCTGCTCTATCACCTCTTTTACAGAGTATTTGCTGTCGCGCAGCTTAAAGCTGTTAGCGCCGAAAGTGTTCGCATACACTGCCTTTGCGCCCGCCTTGATATACTGACGATGGATATCCTCAATAAGCTCGGGATTTGTGAAATTAAGCTCCTCCGGGATACCGCCGAGCTTAAGACCGCTTTTTTGCAGCATAGTTCCCATCGCACCGTCAAAAAGTATATGTCCGTCGCTGTTTATAAGTTCTTTAAATGTCATAGCTATCTCCTTATCTCTTCAATAAAGCTCTCTTCAAAGCCAAGCTCTTCGTTTGTCGGCGTACGCCCGCCATAGCGCACATCGTTGTAGACCTCAAATATCTTGCTGATATTCTCACTGTGAAAGCCGCGCTCACATTTTATCCTGTGGATATCGGTGAAATCGGCAGGCACGGGCGGATACTGCGTAAAACAAAGCCTCGTCAGTATAAATCTGTAGCCCAGCCTGTAGCGCAAAACAGGGTCATGCTCCTTTCGATACAGCTTGTAAAGCTGCTGCTCGCGCTTTCTGCGCGAACCGCTGCGTGTAAGCTCGGGAAGCTCACTGAACTCGTCGGTATAGGCAAGCTGGATCTGCTCCTCCCGCACTTTAAAAAGCGGCGCGATAAGCTCTCTAAAAAATGCGGCTATCTGCTTTCTGAAAGCAATTATCACCACAAAAATTCCTACATAAAGCAGCATCTGCAATATTGCAGCAAGGGCGCTTGTTCCCGTGCCGCCCCAGAGAGGCCCTCCGCCGTCAGGAGTAGAAAGTATCTCGTCCTCTGCCTCGTCGTATTCAATATTCTGAAACAGCGACAATATCAATTTCAGCAGCGCCAACAAGCCTGATGAAAGCAGCTCGGCAAGCGGCGCAGCCAACAGAAGCAGCGCCACCGCAGCCACGGATATCGCAGCCGACAGCAGACAGTTGTATCGCCGCAATCCTCTGGGCAGAGCTGAACGCCCCGAGTCACGCTGCCGCGTGCAAAGGTCGATATTAGTTTGATTTGTAAGAATTGCCGCAAGCACTATCATAACTCCAAGACCGACGCACATCTGCACTCCTGCGACACGCGTTATATCCTCGTCCTTTATAAAGTACATCAGCAGCGTAAATATAAGCGCCGTCACAAAATAAAGCGCAAACCAGCCGCGTGTAAACACATCGCTGTAGTTCTTTTTCGCCGAAGTATATCCCGCATAGTACATTATCAGAGCAGCAGGCAGCGCATACATATATAGACAGCTTGACAGCTCAAACACCGCACAGACGATTATATACAACGCTGTCGGCACACAAAATGCCGCGCGCGACAGGAAAAACGCCTTAGGTCGAAAGCTTCGCGAGTGATTGCCGTCAAGCGCCCATAAAGCGCACGCTCTGCCGCATATATAAAACACCGCAAATACCACATACAGCACGGGATAGTGCCACCATGTAAAGCCGCCAAAGCCTGCGCTCTCACACAGCACAACGAACGGGAACACCGAGAGCAGTTGTCCCAGCACCGATAATATCATCAGAAAACGTTCACTCATTCGTCGTCACCGCTTTCCATAGGGTAGCTTCTTGTGCGCGGTACTCTGTACACATCGCAGAAGCCTGTCTGTTCCGTTTCATTTGACATCAGCGCGACATATTTTCCCTCAGAAGCAAGCCCTTGCATAACCAGCGCCATTTTGTCACTCATAATATTGCTTATAAATATCACATCAGTATATTCGGAGTAGTCAAGCTGCCGAAAATACTCGTCCATGTGTGCGCCACAGCGGTTTTTTATCCTTGCAAGCGCACGCAGTATATTCAGCATATGCTCATATCCCTGCTCCGCGGGAACGAATATTCCGTGCTCGGAATTTGCTGCAAACGCCGCCTCTATATGTGAACGGTAGCAGTAATCAAGCACGAATGCCGCCGCTTTTATCTGCGCCTCCAGCACCGATATGGGAAGCCGCTGCTTTTCATCTGACACCATGCGCTGAAGATTGAACGCAACCAATACCTTTCGCTCAGTGGAAAACTCATTGTTATACACCATCGGTGCCCCTGTTTTCGCAGTCTGTGCCCAGTGGATACGGTTCATAGGCTCGCGCCCTGTATATTCCCTTGCGCCGCTGATTAGAAACGGGTCGGGCAGTATAAATCTGCGCACCGTGCTGTTTCCGATAAAGCTGTCGCTCGAAAGCGTCGGAAGCTGCGGCTCGGACGGCGATGGCAGAACGCATATCTGCTCTTTCACCTTTATCATACACGAGGTCTTTACAAGCCCGAACAGGTCGCTGACCGATAGCGTGATATCCTCGATGGTAAAAACGCCGCGCTTTTCGCATTTCACGCGCCATACTCTGCGAAGCTTCTGATGACCTTTCAGCATGAAGATTCCCGCAACAAAGCCCTTTTGCGCGTCCTTGGCGACATTTTGCGCCTCTCCGTAAAACGACAGCCAACGTGAGCAGCATATCTCGGAGCGCACCCACGGCAGCGGAAGCCGCTTTGCGTTGGTTATCTCCTCGATTACCTCTATCTCCTCGCCCTCAAACGCCTCAGCCTTGCCGATAGTCAGCTTGTAATCAATGCCGCGAAGCCCCAGTTTTTTATAGACAAGATACTGTGCGATAAGTACCGCCGTCAGTATCAGAGCCATCGCAATAAGCTCCATTTTTATTCCTCAACGCTTTCGGTCGGCACAGGGACACTGTCAAGCACCTGTCGAAGCACCTCGTCGGCAGTTCTGTCTGCGCCGCCCTGAAGCGAATATCCGCGGCACACCAGCCTGTGGCGTATCACCCACGGAGCTGCCTCGGCAACGTCCTGCGGCATTACATAGCTTCTGCCCGAAATAAGAGCAAGCGCCGCCGTCATGCGTTTGAGTGCAACCGCACCGCGCGTGCTAAGACCCAGCTTTACCGCAGCGTGCTTTCTTGTTGCCTCTGCAATATCCGCGATGTATCCGCACACTGCTTCGCTTGCGATACATTCATCTATCTCACTTTGCGCTTTTTCGATATCCTCGGCGGTGCATACGGCATTAAGCTCGTCCGCCGCATTCGCACTCTTTGCACCGCTTATTACATTTATCTCCTCAGCCCTCTCGGGATAGCCGAGCTGAAGCTTTATCATGAAGCGGTCAAGCTGCGCTTCGGGTAAAGGATAAGTTCCCGCAGTTTCCACGGGGTTTTGTGTGGCAATAACAAAAAACGGAGATGGCAGCCGCAGACTTTCGCCGTCAATGGTCGTCTGCCGCTCCTCCATGCATTCCAGAAGCGCGGACTGCGTGCGCGGTGTCGCACGGTTTATCTCATCTGCAAGCAGAACATTCGCAAAAACAGGGCCTTTTTTCAGAACGAACTCCTGCTCTTTCATGTTGTAGAAATTAATACCCGTAATATCCGAGGGCAGCAGGTTGGAGTAAACTGGATACGCCTGAAATCGCAGTCTATCGACCTTGCAAGGCTTCGCGCGAGCATGGTCTTGCCTGTGCCGGGGACGTCCTCCAGCAGCACGTGACCGCCCGCAAGCAAAGCGGCGCACACAAGCCTTATCTCCGCTTTTTTGCCCCTTACGACAAGCGAAATGTTGTCAATTAGCTTTTCTGAAATATCCTTTATCATGTTAACCCTCCACATCTTCCTTTGGCATAGACCGCAGAGTTATCACCGCGATAACTCCTACAAGCACAGCGCAGACCGTCCAGACTATCGGCTCGGAAATTATAACTCCGAAATAGCCAAGCCACGGTATCATCACCGCAACCGTGATAAGCTTCCATATAAACTCTATAATACTTGCAATTATCGGTATCATGCTGCGTCCAAGCCCCTGAAGCGCAGAGCGAAGTCCCAGCAGCACAGCAAGCGCATAATAAAACGGCACATTGAAACGCATATATTCTACCGCCGTTGCAGCAGTTTCAGCCGCGGCGTCAGGCAGTATCAGCCGCACAAGAAATTCTCCGAACAGGAACACTATACCCAATGCTATCGTTGACCAGCCAAAGGATATAAGCAACCCGTCGCGCATTCCGAGCTTTATGCGTGAATATTTTCCTGCGCCGAGATTTTGTCCCGAAAATGTGACCATTGTCGCACTTATTGAGGAAAATGGCATTATCGTAAGGCTGAATATCTTTCTCGCGGCAGTATGAGCGGCGATTATCTCCTCGCCCATTCCGTTTATGCCGTTTTGGAGCAATATAGAGCCGATATCGACTATGGAATACATCAGCGCCATGCCAAGCCCCGCGCTAAGCAGCGCTTTTGTGGAATCAGCCGTAAACTTGAAATCTGAACGGCTGACGCAAAGCGAGCGCCTTTTTTTCATGAGATAGATAAGACACACAACAGCCGACACAAGCTGAGCAAACACAGTTGCAAGCGCCGCGCCGCTTACTCCCCACTGAAAAACACATACGAACAGCAGGTCAAGACCGATGTTGAGAGCTGCAGAGATGATGAGTATTATCAGCGGTACGATACTGTCGCCTACAGCGCGCAGAATGCTTGATTCGAGGTTATACATCAGCGTCACGACAAGTCCGCCCGCAACGATTAGGAGATAGCTTTTCGCCTCCTCCATGATACCCTCGGGAGTATCCAAAAGCTGCAGCAGCGGTGTCACGAACACCGTCACCAGCACTATCACAACAGCCGTGAGAGAAGCTGAGAATGTCATCATTCGCGCAATGCTGCGGCGCATCTCGTCAAGATCTCCTGCGCCGAAATTCTTCGCAACCACTATAGCAAAGCCTGTGACAAGACCGTTTATAAGACTGAACATCAGCGATACCACCGCCGAAGTAGAGCCAACCGCCGCAACCGAGCTTTCACCAAGCTGCTGACCTATGATTATCGTATCGGTAAAGCTGTAAGCCTGCTGAAAAACAAGCCCCAGCAAAATAGGCAGGGCAAAGCCTATAATTAACCGCAAAGGGCTGCCCTTAGTTAGATCTTTCATTTGTTTACACCTTATTTTTTATATCTGTTTTTATGTTCCTATTCAAAAAAGCTGAAAGCCTATAATACCTACAATGCAGATAATGCCGCCCACGATGTTTAGCTTTGTGCATTCCTCACGCCTGATAAGTCCTATAAAGAACAGCACCACTAGTATCATGGGCTGTATAAATGCATAGTTCGCCATGCTTTCCGTTGCAACGATGTTTTCGCACACCAGTCCCACAACATTCGGTATTTTTGTGAGGGACACGAACATAGCGCCGCTTGTTTTTTCCTTGAAAAGCTTTACGGGGTGTACCTTTGGCGCAAGCATCACAGCAAGAAGCACCAGTGCGAAAAACAGCGACAGCGTCGGCGAAATATAGCAAACACCTGTCTTTTCATTGCAGAAAAAGCTGACAATAAGACCATAGCCAAACTTTGCAAGCAAATAACCAACAAGCGGCAGCGCTATTTTTGCGTAGTTTATCTTCTTTCCGCCCGACCGCGCTATCATAAAAAGTCCCACTGCGGAAAGCGCAATAAAGCAGAAGTTCCACACAGAGCTTAAACCAAGCTGCGAAACCCCACTGACAAGGTCAGTACCGTAAGACAAAAATACCGTTATTCCAAGCCATGCTTTAAGCTCAAATGCGGACATCTCCGTTAATATGACAGCAGCAAGTTTAAATTCCAGCAGCTTTGAAGCAGCCATCAGCAGTATCGCCGCAAAGCTCTGCCATGACATCACAAATATCCTGCTGTCAAACGGAAGATACGCGCACATCAGGAGGGCTGTTGCCGCAGCCATGAGAAAGGTGAGCGTATTTCCGTCAAATTTAAGCTTTGCAACAGCGTATTTATCACTGAGCGAGCATATCGTGTAACACGCTACAACCAGAAGCATCAGCAGCACTGTGT
>JAZNTS010000018.1:0-3314 GCA_045591905.1 Oscillospiraceae bacterium
CATCTACGTCCTCGCTGTCGGCACGTCCGCAAGGGAAGTCAACGCCGTTTTCCATAACGTAGTATTCGCCCTCATAGCCAAGGCTGCGGAGGTTTTCACCTGCGCCTCTGCTTACCGTCCATACCTCGTCACAAGCAGCGATGTTAGCAACAACAAGCTTTATCGCGGAGTCGGCAAGGAATTTTGTCGGCAATGCGCGGCGGATATCTATATCAAACTTTGTGTGGTATGTGAGGATTATCGGGATATCCGTTTTTTCGCGCAGCACTCTTGCCATAACCGTAGAGGCAAACGGACAGTGGCTGTGAATTATATCAAAGCCGTTGTTGCTGAGCTTCTGCAGTCTGCTGCTGCTGAACGGATAGCCTGTGCGGTAGCCGCACCATTTTTCTGTGGGTATGCTTTTATAGCGCATTACTTCAAACGGGAAGTCGTCCTCCGCGTCAGGGTGACTTGGGGTAACGACGGTTGCTGTGCCAAGACCGTTTGAAATTACATTTGCATAATTAACGACTGCATTCGCAACACCGTCGATGAGCGGAGGGAACGAATCGTTCATAAGACATATATTAAGCTTATCGCTCATGCGGGAGCGCTCCTTTCAAATACAGAGGAGCCTATGCGGCTCAACTGACAGCAATTATATCTCAGATTAATTATACAACAACTGCTCATATAAATCAAGATAGTTTTAAAAAATTATTTCCAATCGCTGTATATTACGACTTTTTATGATAATTGTCTTTTTAACTCGGCGCGGGGTGTGCGGTTTTTTGGTTTTATGCCTATATAAAACATATTCTTTGGTGTAATAGCGACAGGATATTTGCCTTAGATGTGGTATCATTTACACGAAACACAGCGAAGGGGGAAACAAAATGATAAAGCTGTATAATGACGGTAAGCGCATAACCGCTGCGCTTTACGGAGATATAGACCATCATGCTGCACGCAAGATGCGCGAGGAGCTGGATAATGTAATTGCGCGCTCTGCGCCCGAAATGCTTATAATCGACCTTGAAAACGTGGGCTTTATGGACAGCTCGGGTATAGGGCTTATCCTTGGCAGACTCAAAGCGGTGCAGGCGTGCGGCGGAGATATCATAATTAAAAACGCCCGTCCGAGCATTGCGGCAGTGATAAAGCTGTCGGGTCTGTCCGGATTGTTGGCGGAAGGAGTTAATGCATGAAAAGAGAATTGATAAACGAGGCGAGGGTGCAGTTTCCCTCGTATTCAGCAAATGAAAGCTTTGCGCGCTCGGCGGCTGCGGCGTTTGCGTCACAGTGCGATCCTACGGTGCAGGAGATAGGCGAGATAAAGACCGCTGTTTCTGAGGCTGTGACGAATGCGGTCGTACATGGCTACCGCGACAGCGTTGGGGTAGTGGAGCTGCTGCTGCGCCGCTATTCCGATGGAGTTATCTACATAGCTGTAAAGGACAAGGGCAGAGGCATTGAGGATATAGGACAGGCGATGACGCCGCTTTTCACTACCGCGCCGGACGAGGAGCGCTCGGGGCTTGGTTTTTCGGTGATGGAGAGCTTTATGGACAAGCTTCGCGTAAAAAGCTCACAGGGAAAGGGCACTACCGTCATCATGGAGAAGAAGCTCAGCCGACGGGAGAAATAAACGTGCAGCGCGATGAATTTATAGAAAGTAATCTGCCGCTGGTACATTCGCTTGCAAATCGTTTTCGCGGCAGAGGTATAGAATACGAGGAGCTTTTCGCGGCGGGAAGCATGGGGCTTGTCAAGGCGTATGACAATTTCGACCATACGCGGGGCTTGTGCTTTTCAACGTATGCGGTGCCTGTTATCCTCGGGGAGATAAAGCGGCTGTTTCGCGACGGTGGTACGGTAAAGGTGAGCCGCAGTCTTAAAGAGCTGTCGCTGAAAGCTGCAAGAGAGCGCGACCGCCTGCTTGCCGCAGGCAAGGAGCCTAGAATATCCGATATTGCCGAAAGCCTTGGGGTCTCGAATGAGGTCGCTGCCGAAGCGATAAGCGCGAGCGTTCCGCCGTTGTCGCTATCTCCCGCTTCGGACGATGACGCGGCGCTTGAGATACCTGTAGGCTCGGGCGAGGAACGGCTTGTGGACAGGCTTGCTTTGCAGCAGTGTTTATCGGAGCTTGACGAAGCCGACCGAAAGCTTATCCTTTTGCGTTATGTCAAGGAGCTCACCCAATGCCAGACCGCAGCGCTTCTGGGAATGACTCAGGTGCAGGTTTCGCGCAGGGAGCGTAAGATATTATCGGCGCTGAGGGAAAAGCTGATATAGATATGCTGAAGTTTAAAAATAAAGAGCATTCCCGTAGGGAACGCTCCTGCTTTTATGCTAAATTATCGGGGCCGAATGAGTTTGGCAGCAGCTCCTCAAGAGTTGTCTCTTGGTAGTCGTTGACGCTTTTGCAGACTATCACTGTCATTTCAGACGGCACGCAGAACTCGCGCAGAACTTGTCGGCACACTCCGCAGGGGTAAGCAAGGTCTGTCGGCTCGTCCATGCTTTCAGTGCGTTTACCGCCTGCTATTGCGATAGCCATAAAGCTGCGATGTCCCTCGCTGACCGCTTTGAATACCGCTGTACGTTCTGCGCAGTTGGTCGCGCCGTAGGACGCATTCTCCACATTGCAGCCTGTATATATTGAGCCGTCAGAACACATCAGCGCAGCTCCAACACAATAGCCCGAATAAGGCGCATACGCGTTTTTTCTTGCTTCAATGGCTAGAGAGATCAGCCTTTCTTTGTACTCGCTAACGTTCATTTTACACCTGCGAAGTATATTGTATAATTATAATAACATCAGATACGCACAATGTCAACACCGTTTGTATTGACACCGCGGAATAATTGTAATATAATTAGAATACAGACAAACTGCTGTCCATCAAATACAAAGGAGCGAAAAATATGCTGAAAAACAAGGTTGCAATCATCACAGGCGGAACAAGAGGAATCGGCTTTGCCATCGCTCAGGCATTCCTCAAAAATGGAGCAAAGGTCGCAGTTCTCGGCTCACGACAAGAAACGGTTGATAACGCGCTTTCTAAGCTTAAAGCAGAAAACGCGTCATGGGAGGTCATGGGACTTTGCCCCGATCTCGCCAATTACAGCGCAGTTGAAGCGGCGTTCAAGGATATAGCAGAGAAGTTATATCTTATACAAGAGGACTAGGGAATATATATTATGAATTTAGGGGATATGATGTATGTCATAATGAAGATGAAATTGTAAAAATTATGGGATATGATTCGGAAGCAGATATAGATAATCCTACTTCTTCAGTATTTTGTGCTCATGGAGCAGGATATAAT
>JAZNTS010000019.1:0-2033 GCA_045591905.1 Oscillospiraceae bacterium
TTGTAATCGGCTAACATTTCATCGTAATATGCAACACCGCTGTCATAATAGCTGTATTCGTAAGAGTCTTTTTCATATTTGTCGCGCTCTGTTATACATTCCTCGCGATATCCCTCGATGACATTTATGGTGTTTGTTATCTCGTTTTCTTCTTTATTGTTTACAATATAGAACTGACAGGTGTTCTGTCCGCCTGCGTTTGCGTAGCAAAGCGCACCATAGAAGTGGCGGGCGTTGTCGCTCGTTTCAATTCCGAAAGAGCCGCCGTCTGCAGCCTCGCCGCCTGTGCCGTCACCGTTTAGCGAACCGCCTTGGAACATAAACCCTGCGTATACGCGGTGAATGGTAAGACCATCATAAAAACCGCTGTCAGCAAGCTTTATGAAGTTGTCAACACCTACAGGTGCGATATCGGGGAAGAGCTTCGCCTTTATCGTGCCGTAGCCCTCAATGTTAAATTCCGCTATCTTATCACCGTTTTTTAGCTGGATATCGCCGATGTTTCCGCTTGTTGCGGTAGTTGTAACAGTGCTCTGAGAGCCGCTTTCGGCGTCGGAGCTTTGAGCGTCGTTGCTTTTGCAGCCTGCCGAGAGTACGATAAGCGTTGCCGCAAGCACGCAGGCAATAGTAGTTTTAAGCTTCATCTTGTATCCTTTCCACATTATTCCGCTGTACTTTCAGAGGTGCTTTCGGCAGCATCGTCTGCTGAGTACTCGGAAATGGTGATGGAGTTCACCTTGACCTCCTGTGTCGGGATACCGTCATCGTCTGTGGGAATATTGCAGATATCTACCACAACGTCCAAGCCCTCATAGGTCTGTCCGAAAACGGTGTATGTTCCACCCCAGCCAAATACGCCGCCAACCTCATAGAATTTATCGAAAAGGGTCAGCAGATTTTCGCGCTCGTTAGCGTCCTCTTTCTCCTCGGCGGAAGCTTTCAGCTCGTTTATCGAGTCCTCTGTAAGCTCTTCCTCGTTGCAGATAAACCAACGAGCGTCGCTGAAGCCGGGCTTTTCGGAGAACGTGAGCAGTGCGCCCTTGAACGGCCAAAGGTTTACGTTGCATTCGTTTGCGATAAGCTCATCGTCGTTTTCGCGCGCCTTGTAGTTACCATTGTCGTCCTTTGCGTAGCCCGAAAGGAAATACATATTATCCATGATACCTGCGATATCAAGTCCGTTGTAGTAGCCCTCGTTTGCCTTTTTGGTAAAGGCTTCAACGGTCTTGGGGGCGTATTCGGGGTAGAGCACCACGCGTATCTCGCCCTCGGAGGTATCGATTATAGCGATGGGGTCGCCGTCCTTAGGCGCTTCAAGCTGAACTAGCTCCATCTGAGTGAAGTCGTACTCGCCGAGTACATTGTAGGATTCTGTGCCGCCGAATGCACAGCCTGTCATTGTAAGCGTTATAGCGGCGCATACTGCCGCAAGAATTTTTTTCAAAATGTAGTCCTTTCTTCATGTCGCCGCGGAAAAGAACTGCGGCGGCTGTTCCTTGGTTTTATATCATCAGGCTTTTTTGACTATAGTGCCCTGACGTGTTTCCTCTACGATATAGCCCATAGCGGTTATCTTATCGCGGATAGAATCGGCAAGCGCGAAATCCTTTGCCTTTCTTGCAGCC
Source organism: Oscillospiraceae bacterium (assembly GCA_045591905.1). Taxonomy (GTDB): domain Bacteria; phylum Bacillota; class Clostridia; order Oscillospirales; family Ruminococcaceae; genus CAG-115. The sequence continues at coordinate 1,626 of JAZNTS010000019.1, forward strand.
TTGCGTTGTTCGATAAGCTCGGTGATTTCGGCAGGAATTTCCTCATCTTTATTATTATACAGCAGACCGAGTACATTTGTCAATGCCGAAAATTCATCTCTGTATGCGTTAAGGTCACCCTTGGTCGCATTTCCCGAGGCAATAGCGGTGTTAATCTTGCGCACCAGCTCGAAAATAACGGAGATACCGTCCGCGGTGTTGAAGTCGTCATCCATTGCCTTGATGAACTGCTCGCGTGCTTCCTTTACATCGTTGAGGGATGCTTCGCCTGCTGCGCCGTCAGCAGCGGCTGCGATAGCGCGGTTGAGGCTGTCGCGGCAGGTGTACATTCTCTGCAGGGCAGCCTTGCAGCTTTCGATCACCTCGATGGTGGAGTTGGGCTGGCTTCTGGAGTGGACAAGCCGGATC
>JAZNTS010000020.1:0-2842 GCA_045591905.1 Oscillospiraceae bacterium
CGTTTTCCGCAAGCTTTTCTTCCATAGCTTTAAGACTGTCTTTAAGTTTATCCTGTCCGTCCTCTGTTAAAAATTCCATATCACCGTTAGAAATAAAAACGTCGCAGTCTACCATACCGAAAGCGTGGATCAGAGTACCGCTGTTCATTGTGTAAACTGTATTTGAAAGAATAAGCAGAAGGGAAAGACAAAGCACAAAGGTGAGGGTTATGATGCTGTATCTTTTAGGTGCGCTCACGATGTCATTAAACGCAAGGAAAGCTGTTGCACCAAGTTTTGATTTTCCAAGGCTCATAATACTCTTTTTGCGGAAGCGTTCACCTGTCTGACCATTTCTGATTGCGTCAATAGGGGTAAGCTTCTTTACCTTGCCTGTGCATCCGTAGCAGAACAGCAGGATTACCGCTACCACAAACACAGCACAAAGAACATTTATGAAAATAGGGTTCTGATTATTGATAATGATTGACTTCGAGGTAACACTCATCAGCATATTGCCGAATGGGAAGCTGAGTACAAGACCGATAATTGCACCGAGTACCGAAAGTCCCATGTACTTTACGAGATACAGACCTCTGATTTTGAAATTGCTTATGCCTATCGCTTTCATAACGCCTATCTCACGAAATTCCTCCGACAATGTAAAGGTGATAGTAAAGCGCAGTACCACAAATGCTATGATAATAAGGATAACGCTTACCACAAGCAGAATACCTACCACTATCATATCAAAAATATAGCTGAACTCCATTGAGCCCCTGTCCATTAAAAGAATACTGTTATCAACAAGAGGCTTTATCTGTGTCGGCACTGCTTCAGCGTCGTCCGAATATATGTAAATAAGACTTCCGCCGTAAAATTTTTCTGTGTTTTCGGTATGAACGAAATGATTATAGTCCTCCTCGCTGATAATATAACGAGCAACTGAAACCTGATTTGAACCGAATATCGCGTCCTTTATCTTGCCTGCGAGAACAAATTTACGGCTTACACCATTTAACTCTATGGTAAGCTTATCACCCACATCAATACCGAGAGCGTCTGCCTTGCCCTCTGTCATATAAAACTCGCCTTGCGTTACAGCTTCAAGGATACTGCCGTCAGGGAGAAAATAATTCATAGCAATATCACTGTGTATCATATTCGTGCCGCCGTTAATAACTATATCCTCGTTTTCAAATATAAAATTATCAGGCGCTAAAAACAGCGTGTTTTCCATGGCATAGCTGTCTACTGCAGCTGCTGAACTTACAGTTTCTTCAACATCGATTGCGAGATTTTTGTTCATAGTGACCGCAAGATATTCGGGCGCATTCGCCATTTCAAAATAATTATCCAGCGCAGAGGTAACGCTTATAATATTGTTTACACTTGATGACACGAACATTGTCGCAAGTATGATAAATACAAGCAATATTACGTTCATTGCTCTTTTTCGTTTAAGATCTTTTTTAAGTATGTTGAGATACATTTCAGTTCTCCTTTCATCGTTGTAACCTCATTATACCATGAAAGCAAATGCGGAGCATTTGGAAACGGCTACAGCCGTTGTCGGCAACGCCGACCTTTCAGCCGTTCAATAAAAACAGCGCAATTGCAAAGCAATTGAAATGAGCTGTTTTTATTATAGCATGGAAATTATTAAATAATCCTTAAATTATTGCAGATATCAGCTCGAACGGCTCGTTTTACTGTAGTCGCTTTGCATATTCAATAAATAAAAAGTTATTAGATTAAAAAAATTAGTTGCAATTTATAATGAAATTTTTAGCAAAATATGTTATACTTAATAGAAGTATACAATTTAGAGAAATTCAGCGCGCTTTACGCGCTGCGAGACTATACAACGGAGGTCGTATGAGAAAAAGGTTTTTGTGCTGGCTGCTGTCAGCAATTATGCTTTTTGCGAATATCCCACTCAACGCATACGCTCAGGACGAGCCGTATGTTATCACCGTCTACAACGAGAGCAACGGTCTGCCCACAGGTGAAGCAAACGTTGTTATGCAATCGTCTGACGGATATATCTGGATAGGCAGCTATGGCGGACTTATCCGCTATGACGGCACACAATTCAGAAACTACAGCACTGAGGGCGCGATAGAGTCAAGCTCCGTGCGCTCAATATTTGAGGACTCCAAGGGCAGATTGTGGGTCGGCACCAATGACGCGGGTGTGTACATGATGGAGAACGACGTGTTTACGCACATCACCGCCGACTCAAAAACCGATTTTCTCTGCGTGCGCGGCTTTTGTGAGGGCAGCGACGGCACTGTGTATGTCGGCTCAAACTCCGGCATGGGCGAGATAAGCGGCGACAAGATACTGCCCTATGATATCCCTGAGGTGCTGGGACAGACCGTTTACTGCGTTGGCGAGGATTCCCTCGGACGCGTATGGGGCGCAATGAACAACGGTATGTGTGCTATCGTCAAGAACGGAAAGCTTCAGGAGATGTTCACCTCCGATAATGTACTGAGCGGCAGCGAGATATACAGCCTAACTGCAGACAAAAACGGCAATATCATACTTGGAAGCTCCTCAAACGAAGTGGTGCGATTAAGCTCATTCACCGAAGACGGCGGCTATTCAGCTGAGCATTTTACGGTCGGTACTGTTACCTCGCACAACAGCGTTACCGTAACCGAAACGGGAAGCATAATGGTTGCGGGAGTGCAAGGCTACGCTGTTATTGCTCCTGATGGCAACATCAGCGTGTACACCGATGATAAAGAGGCAGCTTCCGTAAATACCATAGCACTCGACTATGAGGGAAATATATGGCTGTCCTCGTCAAGCTTCGGCGTTATCAAGTATTCGCTCGGCTGCATAAGCTCCCCTA
>JAZNTS010000021.1:0-4178 GCA_045591905.1 Oscillospiraceae bacterium
CTTGTCAAGGTCGGTTATCCATTTATCAGAGCCGAGAAGCTCGGTTATAAGCGCGGAAAGCTCGCTGTTACACAGTGCAAGCCATCTTCTCTGTGTGATACCGTTGGTCTTGTTCTGGAAACGCTCGGGGTACAGCTCGTACCACTCTTTCAGCACAGTTGTCTTTAACAGCTCGGAGTGTATCTCGGCAACGCCGTTTACATAGGACGAGCCGAACACCGCAATATTCGCCATGTGAACAGTACCGCCGTTAATTATCTTCATTACCTTTTTCTTGTCGGCGGGTACGTTCAGCTTGTGCATCTCGCTTTCAAACTTCTCGTTTATCATGATGATAACGTTGTATACATCGGGAACTACTTCCTCAATGAGAGCGCCCTCCCACTTTTCGAGAGCCTCCTGCATGATGGTGTGGTTGGTGTAAGCGAATACCTTTTTCGCCATCTCGAAAGCCTTGTCAAAGGTGTAGCCCTCCTCGCGGATAAGGATACGGATAAACTCGGGCAGCGCGATAACGGGGTGAGTATCGTTCATCTGAATGGAGTTGTAGTCAGCGAAGCTGTCAAGTGAGCCGAAAAGCACCTTGTGCTTTCTGATAAGGTCGCGCACAGCCGCAGCGCTGAAAAAATACTCCTGTCTTAAACGAAGCTTTTTACCATCGCGTGTTTCGTCGTTGGGGTAGAGAACTCGGGAGATATCCTCGGCATAGTTCTTTGCGGTACTTGCGGCAGCGAAATCGCCGCGGTTGAAGCGGTCAAAGTCGAACTCCTCAACTGCCTCAGCCTGCCACAGACGGAGAGTGCCGACGTTCTCAGTGCCGTAGCCGATAACGGGGTAGTCATAGGGAACAGCGTTCACATCGCCGTCACCGTAGCTGATAACGACAGTATCGCACTCGCAGCGAACTCCCCACGGGTCACCGTACTTCTGCCAATTGTCGGCAGTTTCGGTCTGGAAGCCGTCTTTGATACCCTGCTTGAACAGACCGTACTTATAGCGGATACCGTAGCCGTCAAGCGGCAGATCGAGAGTCGCGGCGCTGTCCAAAAAGCACGCCGCAAGTCTGCCAAGACCGCCGTTACCGAGAGCGGCGTCCTCTATCTCCTCCATATCGGAAAGCTTTGCGCCAAGCTCACCGAGAGTGTTCTCTGCGTCCTTTAAAAGGTCAAGGCACAACAGATTGTTGTAGATAGCTCTGCCCACGAGGAATTCCATTGACAGATAGCTTGCCTTTCTGCCCTTGTTGTGAGCCGTCTTGCTCTTACCCCATGCAGGCGCAAGCTCCTCCATAACCACGCCCGAAAGCACGTTGTGAAGCTGCTCGGGGGTGATGTTCTTAGGCTCTGCGCGGTATTCCTTAACGGAAGCCGCACACAGCTTTTCCTTGAAATTTTCGATCTTCATGTATAAACTCCTTTCCTGCCAAGCGGCGGAATAAGTGTGTCTGCTTAGAGGACACCTTTCTTTTTAAAACATACCGTTATTAGTATAGCATAGTTTTCGGATTTTATCAATCACTTTACCGATATTTTATCATGATTGCGGAAAAACACAAAACAAAAACAGCGGCAAAAACCGCTGTTTAAGTATGATAAATTACAGTTCAAAATCCTCAAAACCCGAGATATCCGCTTTTTCCTCTTCGCTTTCGGCAAAGGAGAAGCTCTCCTCGCCCATAAGCTGGGGCAGCGTTTTATCGGGATTTTGCATCGCCATATTCAGCAGCTCGATAAAATCCCTTATCATCTCGCGTGGAGTGATGTTTACATTAGCGCCGACACGCCCAAACTCTGCCTTGATAAAGTATATTCTATCCTCAAGCGTAACGCGGCTTTCATATCCGTAAAGCCCCGCGTGTATCTCGGTGAGCTTTTCGGTCAGCACCGTAAGCTCCTCATAGGTCAGCGGCTGCAGCTTGATTATCGGCGCAAGCAGGTCATGCACATCATCTGTTGCAAACCTGCCGCGTTCTAAACGTGAGCGCAGCGCCTCATAGCTGAACACGCCGCGGCGCGGGTCTTCGATGCACTGTGGAGTTCCGCCCATGATTATGCCGAGGTGCGTTGCCTTGCCCTGAAGCACATCGTTATACATCATCAGTATCTTTTCATAGTTGTACTGACGTGTTACGGAATGCGGTATCTTCATGATGTTCACAAGCTCGTCTATCATAAGCACAAAGCCCTTATAGCCTGCTTTCACAAAAAACGCGGTGAGTATCTTGATATAGTCGTACCAGTTTTCGTCTGTGATGATAACATTCACGCCGAGGTCGTTCTTTGCCTCGGTTTTAGTGGAATACTCGCCGCGAAGCCACTTGATAACACAGGCGGTCTTTTCCTCCTCGCCCATGGAATAAGCCCTGTGATATGCGTTTATGACCTTTGCAAAATCAAAGCCGTGTACCATATCCTGAAGCTCGCTTATTTTAACGTATATCTTTTTTTCAACAGCGGTATCAAAAAAGATATCAGAGGGTGCTGTGCCCTCTTCAATTACCTCGTTTCTGACGGAGGTGATCCACTTTTCAAGAATAAGCGACAGTGCGCCGCCGTCAGGCTTTGTCTTGACGGAGAGATTGCGCATAAGCTCACGGTAGGTTGCAAGTCCCTGACCCTTGCTGCCCATAAGACGGCGCTCGGGGGAGAGGTCTGCGTCAGCGGTGACGAAGCCTCTGTCCATAACATGCTGCCTTACCGTCTGCAGAAGAAAGCTCTTGCCGCTGCCGTAGCGTCCCACGATAAAGCGGAAAAATGCGCCGCCCTGTTCGGTTATTTCAACATCGTGCAGCAGCGCGTTTATCTCGGCTGTTCTTCCCACTGCGATATAGCCAAGCCCTGTGCGCGGCACAACGCCGCCTTTTAAGGCGTTTATGAGGTTTGAAGCGATTCGCTTTGGTACGGTCATGAGAAACTTCCTTTCTTAAAAATGAGGAATGAGGAATTAGAAGTGGGGAATTTCGGTATCCGACTTCGTCGGATAATATTTAATAGTGACTGCGTCGCAGCGTAGCAATATTGTAATCATTTGCAATGTTACGGCGCAGCCGTTTTCATATATGTCGCGAAGCGACTCCGACATTCCTCACTCCTCATTCCTAATTGTTATACATAGTACTGTGCCTGCGCGTTAAACATTTGAGAATAAATGCCATTCTCCTTATGCACAAGCTCGTCATGCGTGCCGAGCTCTTTTATAGTGCCCTCGCTGAATACAGCTATGCGGTCGCAGAATTTGCAGCTTGACAGTCTGTGCGAAATATAGATAGCTGATTTGTCTTGCACGAGATCATTGAACTTGCAGTAGATCTCGTACTCGGCAACAGGGTCGAGCGCCGCCGTAGGCTCGTCGAGGATAACGACAGGCGCGTCCTTGTACAGCGCACGCGCTATCGCCATCTTCTGTTGCTCGCCGCCCGAAAGCTGAACGCCATCGCGGTCGAACTGACGGAACATCATGGTATCTCTGCCCTTAGGCAAGCTGTTCACCTTGTTGAGAAGTCCTACCTTAGCAAACATCTCGTCAACATTTTCGTCTGTGTCGTCCTTGCCGAGCAGGATATTGTCCTTTGCGGTGAAGCTAAGCAGCCTGAAATCCTGAAACACAACGGAAAACAGCTTCATATACTCGTCATAGTCGTATTTCTTGATATTCACGCCGTCAAGCAGTATCTCGCCCTCGTCGCAGTCATAAAGACGACAGAGAAGCTTTATGAACGTAGTCTTGCCTGTGCCGTTGAGTCCTACTACAGACAGGCGCTCGCCCGCTTTTATCTTGATGGACACGTTTTTAAGCACCTGCACCTTTGTGTTCGGATAGTGGAAGCTTACGTTTCTGAACTCTATCTCGTGTGGCTTTCCAAGGTTTTCTACTTTCTTGTCGCCTTTTTGCAGCATTGGAGGATAATCCATAAGCTTAACTATCTCATAGCCGTAGTTGCAGCGCTTTACGATATCCTGAAGTCCGAATATCGCACCCTGAAGCGAGGCATTGAGAACTCCGCCCGAGGTCGTAAGCTGCGAATATACGCCTATCGTGATATGACCGAGGATAGCAAGCGCACCGAGGTAGAGGTATGTTCCGAAGTCGCGCAGAGCGCCGACAACAACATCTAAGATATCCAGCGGATAGCGCTCGTCCGCTTTCTTTTTGAAGAAAGCGTTCAGCCTGTCCATCTG
>JAZNTS010000022.1:0-5131 GCA_045591905.1 Oscillospiraceae bacterium
CAAAAACGCCGCACATTGTTCCATGATCACAGGAAGATGTGCGGCGTTATCATTTACAAAAAAACGAGTATCAGAAATTCCTGCCGTTCCAGCCCCAGTCGTCTGTAGCGGAATACTTGACATAGATCTTGTCTGCAGGAATACCCAGCACCTCGCCGTAAATGCGGCATATCTCACCTGTAAGCTTGCTGTAGGCCGAGGACGAAGCTCCGCCGAAAAGGCTTACTTCAACAAAAGCGATCTTTTCGCTCTTTTCACCCTTGAAATACATGGAACAGTTCTGCTCAAAGCCCAGCATAAGCCAGCCCTCGCTCTTGCCGACAAGGGCGATAGCCTCGCCGAGTGCGGATTTGATGGCAGTTTCCTGCTCGGGTGTGATGGAAGCGGAATACTTTGTGTTGATATAAGGCATGATTTTATCCTCCTGTTTATTGATATTTTTCTATGCTTTTACGTTTGTCATAGGCTCGCGTTTCTGCCGCGACAACTCCCGACAGAGCGATAAGCGCTATGATATTCGGGATAGCCATAAGTCCGTTGAATATATTCGCAATAGTCCATACCGCAGAAACCGTCATATAAGGACCTATTGCAACCGCCGCGATATATACCCAGCGGAATATCTTTGTTACGATTGGTTTCGAGCCTGCAAGATAAGCAAGGCAGCGCTCGGAATAATAATTCCAACCAAGTATCGTAGTGAACGCAAAGAACACAAGGCATATCATCAATATAAACGCAGGCACTTCGGACGGCAGGAATGAAAGTCCGTTCTGGAATGCGTGGGTAGTTACCTCAACGCCCTCAAGACCAAGCTCGGGTGCGTAGCTTCCGCCGATAACTATTACAAGTCCAGTCATGGTGCAGATGATGATGGTATCTATAAAAGTGCCCGTCATTGTGACCATACCCTGACGCACGGCGTCATTTGTCTTTGCGGCAGCCGATGCGATAGGCGCAGAGCCAAGACCAGCCTCGTTCGAGAAGATACCGCGTGAAATACCGCTCTTCATTGCGATAAGTATTCCCACAACGCCGCCTGCAACCTCGTTTATCTCAAAGCTGAACGCGCTTTCCACAACTGCGCAGAAAGCAGCAGGTATCTCTGTCACATTCGCAACAAGTATCACCATCACGCACAGCACATAGATTATCGCCATGAAAGGCACAACGACCTGAGAAATAGAGGAAATGCGCTTGATTCCACCGATTATCACCAGCGCCGCACAAATTGTAACGATAGCGCCTGTGATTATTGTGGTGAGCGTATATTCCGCACCGAAAAGCTGAACAGTGCTGGTTTTCATGGGATCGAAAAAGTTGTTTGCGGCAGAAGTAATTCCGTTTATCTGCGTAAATGTGCCTATTCCGAATAAGCCCACGCACACACCAAGCGCTGCAAAAAGCTTCGCCATCCATTTCCAGCGTTTGCCCATGCCGTTCTCAATGTAGTAGAACGGGCCGCCGAGCTTGTTGCCGCTTGAATCGGTAACGCGGTATTTTATCGCCAAAAATCCCTCGGCATATTTTGTCGCCATACCAAACAGCGCCGCGACCTCCATCCAGAACAGCGCACCGGGGCCGCCTATGCATATTGCGGTCGCAACTCCGACGATGTTTCCTGTTCCGATGGTTGCGGAAAGCGCCGTACACAGTGCCGCAAAGCTGCTGACATCACCGTCGCCGTCTGCCTCGTTCATTACCATGTAGCGCAGCGATGTACCGAGCCGCCTAATTTGCAGACAGCGCGTGCGCACCGTAAGCCAGATTCCGCAGCCAAGTATCAGAACGATAAGTGGAATTCCCCACACCGCGTCGTCTATCGTAGATAATATCTGTTCAAACGTCATCTATATCTCCCTTTTTTATTGCTGTTTTGATTCAAGCACCAGAAGCTTGCACATCACGCACTCCTCGCCGTTAAAGCTGCACTCTAAAGCTACAGCTTCCTTTGTGCTTCCTGTTTCTACTCTGTAGGCGGTGTAGTCCGCAGGATTTATGTAAGAGTAGAAGTTTTCATATGCGCCGCTGTCTATCTCGCTTTGCGCCATAGAGCATAGCTTTTCCACGCTCATAAGCTCTCCGTCATACTGCACCAGCGTGAGCTTCTTGTACTCCTCCGACATCTCCTCTGTAAAACAATATTCACCATACGCCGAAAGGTACTCAGAATAGCTGCTGTCGGAGCGTACGCCGCGATAAAAAGATAACTTTTCGCTAGGCTCGCCAAAGCCCGTTGTGAGGTACACCTTGGTTTTGCTGCTCTCGTCCTCTGTTGTCATAACATTCGCAAGCAGTATCTTTGAGGGATTTTCCGCATCAAAACCAAAGATGCTTTCAAGCACCGCGTAGCGATCTCCCAAAGCGCCTTTGAGCTGATCGTCCTCCGCTGTGATGTCTGCTGTAACACCATCAACCGTCACAGCCTGAAGTCCCGCGTCAGCCTCTATCATTGATTCTGCCGAACACGCTGTACATATCACCGCAAGCGCCGCCGCGCAAACGATACACAATAGCTTTTTCATGTTAATCTCCAGTCGATAGGCTGTATACCATTCTTCACAAGAAATTCATTCGTTTTTGAGAAATGCCTGCACCCGAAAAATCCATTGTATGCCGACAGCGGACTGGGGTGAGCGCACTGCAGAATGAGATGTGCGCGGTTCGTGATAAGCTTTGCCTTTGCACGCGCGTTTCCGCCCCACAGAATGAAAACTATCGGCTGTGTGCGCTCATTCAGCAGCTCAATAACGCGGTCGGTGAGTATCTCCCAGCCCTGTCCGCGATGGCTGTTAGCCTGACCCTCGCGCACAGTGAGCGCCGTGTTTAACAGCAGCACTCCGCTTTTCGCCCAAGCGGTAAGCTCTCCGTGAGAGGGCGGCTGTATACCGAGATCAGCGTTAAGCTCCTTGAAGATATTCTGAAGCGATGGCGGCGGCTGAACTCCTTTTTTCACCGAGAAGCAAAGTCCATGTGCCTGACCCATACCGTGATACGGGTCTTGCCCCAGAATTACCGCCTTGACATCGCTGTACGAAGTATAGCGCAAAGCATTGAAAATATCATTCATTGGCGGGAATATATTGCGGCTGCCGTATTCTGCTTTCAGAAATTCACGCAGACGCAGATAGTATTCTTTCTTGAACTCATCAGCGAGCAGCGCGTCCCATTCGTTGCCTATATGTACCATGATATCACTTCTTCTTTTTCTTGTAGTGAGGATTTTTCGCTCTCTTCGGCTTTACAGAAAAACCGAAGCTGCCGATCTTCTTGCCGAGCGCGAAATAAGTTCCGTGCGCGTAAGCCATAAGACCCGCTTTCTCTATCATGAGTCTGCCCTTTTCGTCGATAAGGTGCTCCGCGATATTCACCGAAACTATCTCCGCGATAAACATATCATGACTGCCCTGAGGCAGCACGTCCGTCACCTTGCATTCAAGCGAGATGGGGCACTGCTCTATCTGCGGCGCAGAAACAATGTTGCTTTTCTGTGCGGTAAGGCGCTGCTTTGCAAGCTTATCCTCATGCTTTCCCGACTTTATACCACAGTAGTCTACCTGTCTTACAAAGCCCGAGGGCATCATATTTATAACAAATTCGCCGCTGTTCTTGATTATATCATAGCTGTTGCGGCTGGGTCTTACAGAAATATAAGTCTTCGGCGGGTCGGAATTGATTATTCCCGTCCACGCGATAGTGATAGCCGCAGGCTTTTCCACAGTGCCGCAGCTTACCAGCACGGCAGGCACGGGAGCAAGCAGAGTGCCGCCTTTCCATTGTACTTTTTCCATTGTTGTTCCTTTCCGATATATCTTTTTCACAAATACTTTTCCATTATATCACTTTTGGAAGCATTATGCAACCTTAAGCAAACGAAAGCTTATATATCACTGCGTCATCATCACCGTAATAGCCCTTGCGTACCGATATCTTTTCATAGCCGAGGCTTTCATACAGCGCCGCCGCTGCCGTATTTCTGCTTCTTACCTCCAGAAAGCAGCAGACCGCGCCGCGCTCGCGCATTTTTTCGTGAAGCGCTGTCAGCAGCTCATTTCCGATATGCTGTCTGCGGTATTCGGGAAGCACGCCTATCTGATACAGCTCCGCTTCGTCTGCAACTATCTTGCCAAGCGCAAAGCCCACGATACTGCCGCCGCGCTCTGCCGTAACAACGGCGCACAAGGGGTTGTTTACCTCCTCCAGCAGCATCTCTTTCGTCCAGCTTCCGTGAAAGCACTGCTGCTCAACCTCGTTAAGCTGCTGCTCTTCTTTAACACTCAGCTTCATAGTCTTCTTCCTGCGCCGGCTGGTTTTCAAGCAGCGTTGCGAAATCAATATAATAATCATCGGGGTTTTTGGGGTCGAAGCAAATATCGACCTCTCTGCCCTTTAAATGGCCAAGTTCTTTATATACTTTTTCGGAGCGGAATTTGTATACCGCTTTGGTTTCGGGGTCCTCTACCTCGCACTCTGCCCAACTGGGAGAAACTCCGTTCACAGAAACACTTGTGTCAGTGTAAACATCAACGATAACGCCTTTAACATGAATACCGTTTTTCTGCAGCTTTTTCGCTCTTTTTTCCTTGCCGACAGCTTTTAGGAAAATGACAAGACCAACTATCGTAACAGGAGTTCCTATCAGTATAAAAAACAGCTCGCTCGTCACTGCCTTGGGTCTTACTCTCTCGGGATTTCTGGAGTCATAATGAATATTGATCACACTGCCGACATCAGCGCCAGCGTCAATGTCAACATCTCTCACTTTTGTGTGGATAAGCTGCCCGTCAACCGTAAATTCAATATGATAATAGCGGCTGCGGTTTTTATCATGCGAATTAAAAGTTTTACTTTCCGATTCTATATCGGTCACCGTTGCCACTGCTTCTACCGCATTATTCATAAAAGTGAGCGAATCAAAGATAAGCGCCGTTCCGACGATCAATATTGCCACTCCTATGAAAAGTACGATAAGACCTGTTCTTTTCTTTCCGCTGTAAATTGATGCTTTGCTCATTTTTTCCTCCTGTCAATGTGCTTCATACCAGTTGCTTCCGTTTTTAGCCTGTGCGGTGAGCGGTACAGACAGCTTTACAGCGTTCTGCATCTCCTCGGTCAATATCCTCGCCGCCTT
>JAZNTS010000023.1:0-4416 GCA_045591905.1 Oscillospiraceae bacterium
AATTGTCTTCCTAAGACCGCTTGGCCTCCGACTTTATAGACTGAGCCTGTGCTGAGGGCAGCGACTGTGTAAATGTAACCAATACATCGTGCTGCTCTGCACTGTTAAGCTCTTTATTCTGCTGTTCGATGGCGTTCTTAACACGCTCGGAGGAGGAGAGTGCCGACAGCGACAGATTTCCGCTGTCAACGAGGTCTACTCCGTTCTTGCCGTTTGTCATGCTGAGCACCAGTGTGCCGCACGCAACCGTACAGACAGCGACCGCCGCAGTAACGCCTATAATAAACGGGGAGATCTTCTGCTTTGCAAATCTGCCTTTTTTCGCGTTATCAGCAATCTTTTCGATATCGAAAGTATACTCGCTCATAAGCTGTTTGTAAAAATCGTGTTTATTCACAAAGCTGACCTCCTTTCCGTTGGTTTCGTTTTTAGAGAGCATGGCTCTCGGTACATTATATTCAGATATCGAATTTTTTCTTCTGCTTTTCAAGCGTGCGGTAAAGCTTGGTTTTTACCGTAGAGAGCTTGATATCGAGCTTTTTGGCGATCTCGTCAAGCTTCATGTCGCAGACGAAATGCATATAGAAGATCTTTCCGACAGTTTCGTCCTGTGACATGATATCGTCAAAGATCTGTTTTGCTAGTATCTTGTCGGACATAACGTCTTCAAGGCGCTTCTGATCGCGCGAAAGCTCCGCTTCAAGGGCGGCTGTCTGCTCCTCGTCGAAGTCGGACATATTCATGACCTTGTCCTTGCGCTTTATAAAGCCTGAGAAAAAGCTTCTGCACTCGAATTTCGCAATGTTTATTACAAAAGCCTCGGTGTTATCGATGTCATCGAAGCCTTTATCTTTTAAGCGCTTGTAAAAGCGGGTGTACACGTTCTGAACGATGTCTTCAGCGTCCTGAAAGCGTGCCGCGTGGCTCACAACATAGCGGGAAACGGCATTGAACGTTTCTGCGTATACGGCGTCAAAAAAACTGTCGATGTCAATATTCTCCACGCGGGATCACCTCACTTGATCCGCTCACTTTAGAAGTCAGCGTTATTTTGAAAAAAGTTTCAGAATTTTTTAAAAAAATTATACAAAATGTTGTTTACTATTTGTATAAACAATTGCGATATATTTCCTAGCTGCATTTTATTGCAATAAAGCATACATTATTAATTATACACATTATGCGCATATTTGTCAAATCATATGAATGTGTGTTACAATAAGACGAAATTTCCCTATATATAAAACAGTGTTTAATGCAAAAAAGTGACGTTTTTTAGCATTTTCTAGCATAATGTAAAAAATCGGAGGTTTTTCCTCCGATTTTTGTGTATTTTATCATCTGTCGCTACGGCGGTCGTCATTCCACTCGCTGTTCCACTCGCTGTTCCATTCGCCGTTCCATTCGCCGCGATGATCGTTTTCAGAGTTATCCTCTTCAACTGCCGCAGAGGTGAAAGTGCCGCTTCCGTCTGCTATCACAACGTCGCCCTCAGAGATACCGTTGAGAATCTCGGTGTAGCCGCCAATGCTGACGCCTACAGTCACGGGTAGTCTGAAACGCTCCTCGCCATCGACCATAGTAACAGAGTTTACCGTACCGCTGGTTTTTATCGCGGAATTTGGCACAGCGAGCACATTTTTCTTTTCGGTAGTGAGGTAAACGGTTGCCCAGCCGGCAGATATAGCTATAGGATTCTCCTTGTATATCTCGTCCATCACGCCCTCGCCGAGAGAGAATACCGCACGTCTTGCTGCAGAACCGTCTGCTGTAGCGGGCGCAATATTAGGTGCCATGGTTACTGTGGCGGGATATTCCTTGCCGTCGAGCTTTACGATCACCTGCTGACCGAACAAGAACTTGCTTGCGTCGCTTCCGTCTATGTATATTTCGACCATGCTTTCGTCGGAGATAACGCAGCACACATCGTTCTTTGCGATCTTATCTCCTGCTTTGTTGCGGTTTGCTTGTGTGATTATGCCTTTATACGGCGCACGGATAATGTAGCTTTCTTTTTCGGCAAGCATCATTTCAAGCTTGCTTTTTTCTATTTCATAATTAAGCTTTGCGATCTCGCCGCCGTAGAGTGATTTGGAATACGCAGTGTCAACGATAGTCTGCTGATTGTTTATTTCATAGTCGAGATCGGAGGAGTCGAGTACTGCGAGCACCTCGCCCTCTTCAACAGTTCTTCCCTTGACCGCATTGAACTCTATCACCTGTGCGTTGGCAGGGTAGTACAGATTTTGAGCATAAGGATAACCCACAGTGGCGCCTATGCCTTTGCTTTCCGTAAGATCCATATACTCTGCTGTCGCAACCTCATAGGTTATTTCAGCGGCGCCGTATATAGGAATCTGTATCTCGTTCTGTGCACTGCCGCTCTTGCTGCAGCCGACTGCGGAGCAGACTACTATGCCAAGCACCGATGCAAGTGCTGTCACTTTTCTGATCATGATGCGACCTTTCTGTTACGCGTTGTTTTCCAGTCTTTCAATAGCCTCGATGCACATTCTGCCGTTGTGGTAGGGGCATTTCCACGGGTCTACCACAGGCTTGAATTCAGCATATCTCATGCTGTCGTCAAGCTGAGAGTGCCACTCGCCGCCCTCGCGCTTGTCGATTATATTGCCCTTGATGAAATTCCACACGTTTGACGCGATATCAAGGTATTCGTCGTTGCCGTAGCCTCTCTGATAAGCATTAAGGAAGCCCACAACGGTTTCTGCCTGCACCCACCATATGCGCCATGTGTTTATCTTGTCGTTTTCGCGCTCATTGAGCAGAGAGCCTGTTTCCTTGTGATAGGCAATATCTGCGATATTGCGCACTATGCGTTTGTTCATCGCGCCGAATTTCTCGGATATCTCCTTGTCGCCGATAACATCGCAGGCGCGGTCGATGAGCCATGTAGCCTCAATATCGTGACCGTAAGAGTGTATATCGCCGATGACGTCCATGTTCTTGTCAAAGAACACCAGCAGCTTGTTGCAGTTTTGGTCGAATATCTTGTCGTATGTAAGCTGAAGCTGGAATTTAAGACGCTCCAGCACCTTTTCGTTTTTATCGGCGAGATAAAGCTCTGTGTAAGCCTCCATTAGATGGAGCGTTGTGTTCATGGTCTTGTCGGCCATAAGCCCGTTTTCGGAAAGCTCGTCATTTGCGAGCACGGTCTTCCAGTCGCGGGAAAGCTTTTCAAGATACGCCACATCGTCTGTCGCGTTTTTTTCGATGAGGTCAACAACGCTGTAGGCAAGCTCCAGCGCCTGCTTGTCGCCGCTTGCTCTGTAGTAGCTGGACAGCGCATACACAAAGAACGCCTGACAATATGTGTGCTTGATATCGTCCTTTACGCTGCCGTCGTAGTTCATCGACCAGTAAACGCCGCCGTATTCCTTATCAACGCACTTTTCCGTGAGGAACTTAAATGCGTGCTTTGCATTGTCAAGAAGCTTCTCGTCTTTCAGCAGCAGATACGCGTTAGAATAAAACCACAGTATCCTTGAGTGAAGAATAACGCCCTTTTCTCCCTTTTTGTCGATATTCAGTGCGCTATCCATAAAGCCTGTGAAGCCGCCGTTTTCATCATCGCGAAGCTTGTTCCAAAAAGGGATTATGTGCTGTGTAAGCTCGCTGCGAAATTCTGTTGAAACCATATTTTTCACCTTTGTCAAACACACCGCGGCATAAGGCAATACCGCACAAAGACCACTTTTGGTTTTGCACACATCTTGCTTGCATCTTTTCCGTTATATCGCACAAATTCTCCTGGACAGGCGCCAGCCTGCCTGCGTCGGATTTGTACAATCTAACGAAAAATCTGACGGCGCAATCTGTGCGCAATCTTTGTGAGGTGTTGCCTTAAAGCTGCGGTGTGTGGTATTTTGTTTTAAGCTTTCTTTTCGGGTGCGGAGGGTCTGCGTACTCTTACGGGGACGGTCAGAACCATTCTTACAGTTTCCTCCTGAATAGCTGCGATCATATCGTCAAACATTGCAAAGCCCTCGAAACGGTACTCTACAACGGGATCCTTCTGAGCGATACCGCGCAGATAGATGCCGCGCTTCAGTTCCTCCATAGCGTCGATGTGATCCATCCAGTGCTTATCTACAGCATTCAGCAGGCAGAGGCGCTCTACTTCGCGCATACCCTCTGCGCCGATCTGAGATTCTCTTGTGTTGAAGATAAGCTGTGCGCGCTCCTTGATGAGCTTTGCAACATCTTTCTTCGAGAGCGTGTTCAGCTCCTCTGTTGAGTAGCGCAGATCACTGTCCATAAGGAACAGATTGAGATAATGCGCGCGCAGACCATCAAGGTTCCAGTTCTCTGCGATACTGTCAGCGCAGTACATATTTACATTAGCCTCGATGCTGTCGTTCATCATCTTCTGGATATTCTCGCTGATATCCTCGCCGT
>JAZNTS010000024.1:0-15106 GCA_045591905.1 Oscillospiraceae bacterium
GAATCGACAAGGTAATGTTAATTCGTTTATTCTTACTGTTCAATTTTCAAGGAGCTTGTTCGCTGCGCTCTTTGCGACAGCTTTTATATTATATCACATCTTTTTGAGCTTGTCAAGTGGTTTTTTAATTTTTTTAAAAAACTTTTTGACTTTTTTCAAAGCTGCGATCACTTCCGAGGAAGCTTAACTATTATATCACGTTTTGAAATGTTTGTCAAGCACTTTTTTCAAACTTTTTTGAAATTTTCTTAAACATTCATTTCCAAATCGTTTTTATCAGTTCGGCTTTCGTCGGACAGCTTTTGTATTATACCATCAGCAGAGATTTTTGTCAACCCCTTTTTTATCGAAAAATGCAACTCTGTGCAAAACAATCACGAATTTTGCCTTTTAATCAACTTTTATAAGCACCTTGCACAACAGCACTTCCACTATATGTATAATACTTTTTTTCAGATTGACAACAAATTTAGAATGTGCTAAACTATAAAACGTTGATTAATATAAAGGAAGTGTAATATTGAATACCACAGCAGAAAACAAACTCGGCACTATGCCGGTGCGCCGCCTTGTCAGCTCCATGGCATTGCCGCTAATAATCTCAAATCTTGTGCAGGCTCTTTATAATATAGTAGACAGTATTTTCGTTGCACAGATAAATGAAAACGCGACCAAAGCCGTTTCCCTCGCCTTTCCTATACAAATGCTGATAATCGCTTTTGCGGTCGGCACAGGAGTCGGAATGAGCAGCCTTATGTCACGTAAGCTCGGCGAAAAAAACTTCAATGACGCAGGGATAGCCGCAAACCAAGGCTTTTTCCTTGCAGCCTGCAGCTCACTTGCCTTTGTGATTTTCGGACTGTTTTTCACCGAAATGTTCTTCAAAGCCAACACCGACAACCCCGAAATCCTCTCAATGGGTATACCATATTTGCAGATATGCTGCACCTTCTCCCTCGGTGTTTTTGTTCAGATAAACTGCGAGCGTATCCTTCAAGGCACGGGCGCGGCGCTTGCCAGCATGATAATGCAGCTTATCGGCGCTGTCACCAACATAATCCTCGACCCGATCCTTATTTTCGGCTGGCTTGGACTTCCCGCCATGGGTGTAGCGGGCGCTGCGATCGCTACTGTAATAGGACAGTTCACCGCCGCTGCCGTTTCCGTTATCGTTATTCTTAAAAAGACCAAGGAAGTCAAGATATCCCTTCGCAGAATGAAACCCAACGGCGCCATGATACTCACTATATATAAAGTAGGCTTCCCCTCTATTATAATGCAGGCGCTTAATTCCTTTATTATAATGATAGTTAATGCACTGCTCATGCCCGTGTCCGAGCTTTCCGTGTGGATACTGGGCGTTTATTTCAAAGTCCAGAGCTTTGTTTTCATGCCCGTTTTCGGCCTTAATAATGGAGTTATTCCTATAGTAGCCTACAATTTCGGCGCACGCAGAAAGTTGCGTATCAAAGAAACCCTGCGTTTCTCGCTTGTAATTGCGCTGTCTGTTATGTTGCTTGGCACACTTTTGTTCTGGGTGTTCCCCGAGCTTCTGCTCTCCCTGTTTAACCCCGAGCCTGCAACCGTCACCGCCGCGTGCGAGGCTTTCAGAATAATCTCCATAAGCTTCCTGTTCTCGGGCGTAGCAATTGTGTGCAGCGGTGTGTTTCAGGCGCTCGGGCACGGCTTCTCGAGTCTGCTCATCTCCGCGATAAGACAGGCCATCGTGCTGCTGCCTGTGCTGATACTGCTGCTCAACCTCCTCGGCCCGTCTTATGTATGGTACGCCTACGCCGCAGCGGAGCTTGTCGCTTGCATTCTTTCTATTATAATAATGCGCCGCACATACAAAAAGCTTATCGCGGTGATGCCCGATACCCCGTAAAGCGCACAAATAGCATCTCTTACTAAATATGGCAAAAACGCACAAACTTCTTGTGCGTTTTTATTTATTTGTAACGATTTTGTCCTTTTCCTACTAGAGTTTTTTAAGAAACCATGTTATTATTATAATTGTATTATTATGTAATCCATTTCACCATGTGAGGTATTAATGATGAGGAATAAAATAGCAAGAATCACCGCGGCGCTTCTAGCTGCTATATCGCTTACAGGCTGCTACTTCTTCCCCGCGGAGGAAGAACTTTTGGAGCCGCCTACTGTCCCGATAGAGGAGGTCGCATACTCCACCTACACCGCAAAAGTAAAGTCGATAGCAAATCAGACCGTTGCCTCGGGATATATCACCAGCAAAGCGGAAAACAACTGCAGCTTTATCGAAAGCGGCGGCACGCTGAAAAAGATCCACGTCACCGCAGGTCAGTTTGTGGAAGAGGGCGAACTTCTCGCGGAGCTTGACACAGGCAACCTTGAATACCTCTATGAGCAGCAAAAGCTTATCACCGAAAAAGCGCGCCTTACATATCTTTCAACAGGCAGCTCCTCAGACAAGCTGGACTATGAGATGGAGCAAAACACTCTCGAGGAATACGAGCGTCAGATGAATGTTTCCCACCTGTATGCGGGAATGTCAGGGCAGGTTTGCTTTATTCAGGATATAAAGCCGGGGGATAAGATAACCGCCTACAAGACCATAGTTAAAATAGTAGACCCTACACAGCTTTTTGTAAAATACACTTCCTCTGCGCTGAGAGCTTTCCCGTTGGAGCAGGAGGTCACCATAACCATTGACGGCATGGACTATGTCGGATACGTGTCAAAAACCCCCTCTGCGGTCATTGAAGGACTTTACGAGGGTAACGAAACTCTTTATTCAGACAAGGAATCCATATTCTGCGAATTCAAAGGCGATATACCGGGATATCTCACCATAGGAAAGCTTGCTGACATTATGGCAGTATATGATATCCACGAAAACGCCGTTGTTATCCCCAAAAACCTTATCAAAGAGAACGACGACCGCACCTATGTTACCATTCTCGATGAAAACGACACAAAGCGAGAGGTCGATGTTACTATTGGCATAACAAACGCCACCGAAGCCGAGATACTAACAGGCCTCAGCGAGGGCGACCGCGTAGTGGTGCGCTGATACAACTCAACAACTCTGCAATACTGAATTATATCGGAGGTACGGTTTGTTAACACTTCTATTAAGAAAGATGCGCAATACCAAATGGATGGTGCTGTGCCTTTTCATAGGATTTTTACTTGCTGCGGGCATGATGAGTACCGTCCCCATTTATATGGACGCCTCGCTGCAGCGTATTCTTATAAAAGATATGCAGGAATATCAGACCGAAACAGGGCTTTATCCGGGTGAGTATATCGTCACTGCCTCGCCGCAGATGAAAGCAGACTATGACGAGCGCCTCGCTACTGTTGAAACACTGACAGCCCTTGTGGAGCAGCGCACAAACGCGATAGATATCCCTCAGGCAAACAGCAAAACTATCCTTTACGACAACTATGTCTATCTGTTCAGCGCTTCCAACACACGCGTCAAAATTATGGCGATGGATAATGTGAACGAGCATATTAACATCATTGAGGGTAGAATGTATAACCCCGGCAGGGCCGCCAACGGCAGCTACGAGGTGATCTGCAACTCCGAATGCATGAAGATACTGGACGTGGTGTGCGGCGAGACCTACAATGTGCAAAACAGCTTTTACAGCAAGACAGAGCCGCTCGCCGTGACTATTGTCGGCGTTTATGAGCAGTCAAGCGAAAATGACAGCTACTGGTCAGAAACGATGGATCCCTACATAAACGCCCTGATAATGGATTACGACACATTCCTCACAGATTATCTCAACACAGGCACGACCGTGCTTTCGGATATTTCCGCAAGATATGCTTTCGATTATCAGCACATGGATCTCAATGCTCTCGGAAATGTAACAAAGAGCATCGAACAGGATTTTGAGATATACCCCTCATACGGCTACAAATTTTCGATGGGAATATATGATATTCTGACAGAGTACGCTGTCCGCGCCGAAAGCCTAAAGTCCATGCTGTGGATACTTCAGATACCGACCATAGTAATGCTTGCGTTTTATCTTTTTATGGTATCTCAGTTAAACGTAGAGCAGGAAAAGAACGAGATAGCCGTGTTCAAAAGCCGCGGCGCCTCCTCAAAGCAGATATTCGGCATTTACGCCATGGAAGCGGGGCTTCTGGGCTTGGCAACACTTATTATAGCACCGTTTATCGGTCTTTGCCTGTGCAGCTTCCTCGGAATTTCCAACGGCTTCCTTGAATTCGTAAACAGAACAGGTCTTGCCGCTCAGCTAAGCTTTGACGCTGTCATCTATGCGCTGATGGCGATAATCATGTTCTTCCTCACTACTATGGTGCCGATAATCCCAGCCTCCAAGCTCTCTATCGTAAAATATAAGCAGAGCAAGGCAAAGGTCGTAAAGATGGCATTGTGGGAAAAAATATGCGTTGATATCCTGTTGCTCGGCGGCTCGCTTGCATGGTACTATTTCACCGCAAAGTCGATAACCGCGCAGTTTGAGGACGGCACTTTTGTTTCCGACGGCGGAATAAACCCGATGTACTTTATATTCTCCACCATGTTTATACTTGGTGCAGGACTGCTTTTTATAAGGCTCTACCCCCACCTGCTGAAGCTTGTCTACCATCTCGGCAGCCGTATATGGAGCGCCTCGCAGTACATAGCCATAACCGCGGTGGCCCGTTCACAGGGCGGCAAGGAGCGCTTCCTTATGCTGTTTCTGGTAATAACCTTTGGTCTTGGCATATTTTCGGCTAACACCGCAAGAGCCATCAACAACAGCAAATCCGACCGCATATACTACAACACAGGCACGGATATAGTGCTTGACGCTTTTTGGCTTTTAGAGTCGATCGAAGACAACACCAGCTACGTCGAGCCGGATTTCTCCCAGTATGAGCAGCTCAGCGGCGTAGAGAGTGCTACCAAGGTGCTTACAACCGACGTTTCCACTGCAATAGGAGGGATAAAGAACAAAGCTGACAGTACCCTCATGTGCATAGAGCCGGGCAAATTCTCCAATACC
Source organism: Oscillospiraceae bacterium (assembly GCA_045591905.1). GTDB lineage: Bacteria > Bacillota > Clostridia > Oscillospirales > Ruminococcaceae > CAG-115. The sequence continues at coordinate 5,013 of JAZNTS010000024.1, forward strand.
GCATGGTTTAGGGACGACCTGCTGCCCGTTCATTGGTGGAATTACTGCAACGCACTCTACGAATGTCAGTCAGGCGTGCTCGCCTCCCGCTCATGGGAAGAAAAAGGCGTTCAACTCGGCGACACGATAACTGTAAACTGGGGCGGAAACGACTCCGTACAGCTCACCGTTATCGCATTCGTGGACTATTGGCCAAGCCTTGACCCGCACGAAACCGTAGTTGTGAGCGAGCGCACAGGCGAAACCGCAACAAAGGATTTCCTTGTGTGCAACTACAACTATATAAGAAAGCTGGTCGAATTCCAGCCCTATCGCATTTGGCTGAAGCTTGCCGAAGATGCTACCAGCGAGCAGCTTTATGCGGATATCGCCGCAAAGAACATCAAGCTGCAACGCGTGACCGACAGCTCACAGCTTCTTATTGAAGAAAAGACCGACCCCGAGCTTCAGGGCATGAACGGCGCGCTTACTCTGGGCTTTGTGGTCATCATGCTTATGACAGTCATCGGCTTCCTTATATACTGGATACTGTCGATACGCTCGCGCACGCTGCAATTCGGCGTTCTTCGCGCAATGGGCGTTACTTTCAAGGAAATAATCGCGACCCTCGGCTATGAACAGCTTCTGGTCAGCGTAGCCTCTATCGCAGCGGGCTTCGTTGTAGGCGGAATGGCAAGCGACTTGTTCGTTCCGCTTTTCCGCACGATGTACGACGCAGCTAATCAGACCCCGCCCTTTATCGTTCAAGGCGACGGCGGCGACTATATCAAGATGTATATCATCATCGGATTTATGCTGCTTGGCGGCTTCACCGTCCTCGGCGGTATAATCAGACGTATCAACATCAACAAGGCGCTGAAGCTCGGCGAGGATTGATAGATTTAACATTAAACACTCGGAGTCTGTGTGCAGCAAGAGCTTGAAAAGGAGAAACCACTATGTTTTGGTTATTTGCAATATTGGCAGGTCCTTTTATAATCCTTCTTTTGGCTGCGAAAAAGCAAGGTAAATAGTCGAAAGCACGACATACGTCAGCACGAGCATCTGAAAAAAGGGACGCTTAAACTTGAAAGCGTCCCTTTTTATTAAACCTTACAAAAAACCTCCGCACTCATACGAGTACGGAGGAATTTTTATGCTGTTTTACAAGCAATAAAATCACTTGTTGATGCGAGCCTCAAGCTTGTCAAGCTCTTCCCACAGCTCTGCGGGGATCTTGCCGCCCTTTGCAGCGATATCGTCGTTGTAGTAACGGCGCATCTCAGCGATCTCCTTAGTCCAGAGATCCTTATCAACTGCAAGCAGCATATCCTCGATCTCGGGAGTGATCTCGTCCTCAATGCCTGTGAAGTTGATGTCGCCCTTCTTGGGGAGGTAGCCGATAGCTGTTTCCTCAGCGTCAACAGCGCCCTCGCATCTCTTGATGATCCAGTCGAGAACACGCATATTGTCACCGAAGCCGGGCCAGATGAAGTTGCCGTTCTCGTCCTGCTTGAACCAGTTAACGTTAAAGATCTTGGGAGCCTTGTCGCCAAGCTTCTTACCCATCTCGATCCAGTGTGCCCAGTAGTCGCCTACGTTGTAGCCGATGAAGGGCTTCATAGCCATGGGATCGTGACGGAGAACGCCTACTGCACCTGTTGCAGCAGCAGTTGTTTCAGAAGAAACAGCGGAGCCCATATATGTGCCGTGGTTCCAGTCAAAGGACTGATATACCAGAGGAGTTGTGGAAGCGCGTCTGCCGCCGAATACGATAGCAGAAACGGGAACACCCTGGGGATTGTCAAACTCAGGTGACAGGCAGGGGCAGTTCTTTGCGGGAGCAGTAAATCTGGAGTTGGGGTGAGCCAGCTTCTGGGGCTTGCCGTCCTCAGCCATTACGGATGTGAACTCAACACCGTTTACCTTAGCGCCCTTCCACTCTGTTGCGTTAACAGGAGGATTCTTGTCAAGGCTCTCCCACCAAACTGTCATATCGTCATTGTTGATAGCAACGTTTGTGAAGATTGTATCCTTCTTTGTGCACTCAAGAGCGTTGAAGTTGGACTTTGCGTTTGTACCGGGAGCAACGCCGAAGAAGCCGTTCTCGGGGTTGATAGCGTAAAGTCTGCCATCGGGACCGGGCTTCATCCAAGCGATATCATCACCTACTGTGAATACCTTGTAGCCCTTCTCTGTGTAGTAAGTGGGAGGAATGAGCATTGCGAGGTTTGTCTTACCGCAAGCGGAGGGGAATGCTGCTGTAACGTACTTAACATCGCCGTCAGGCTTCTGTACGCCGAGGATAAGCATATGCTCAGCCATCCAGCCTTCCTTCCAGCCCTGATAGGAAGCGATACGCAGTGCGAAGCACTTCTTGCCCAACAGAACGTTGCCGCCGTAAGCAGAGTTTACGGACCAGATAGCATTGTCCTCGGGGAACTGAACGATATATCTCTTCTCGGGATCAACGTCAGCCTTGGAGTGCAGGCAGCGAACAAAGTCGTTGGACTCTGTTCCGAAGCAATCCAGAACCTCCTTGCCCATTCTTGTCATGATGTTCATGTTAAGAACAACGTAGATGGAGTCAGTGATCTCAACGCCTACCTTAGCGATGGGAGAACCGATGGGACCCATGGAGTAGGGAATGATATACATTGTTCTGCCCTTCATAACGCCATCGTACAGGGGAGTAAGCTTAGCATACATCTCCTTGGGGTCCATCCAGTTGTTTGTAGGACCTGCGTTCTCCTTCTCTCTGGAGCAGATAAATGTTCTGTCCTCTACACGAGCTACGTCGTTGGGGAGTGTTCTGTGGTACAGACAGCCGGGGAGCTTCTCCTCGTTAAGGCGGCACATAGCGTCCTTGTGGTCAGAGGGAAGAGCGCATACCTCTGCTGTAAGCTCATCGAGCTGCTCCTTGGAGCCGTCGATCCATACAACGGAATCGGGCTTGCAAAGGGCGATCATCTCGTCAACCCACTTGGTAATGTTGGGGTTCTGTGTTAAAACACCGGGATTTCTTGCCATAATGTTTTATCTCCTTTGTTAATAATATTGTACTAAGTCATGAGAAAGTTCCGTATCGCTATCTGTGCGAAAAAACGTTCTCCACATATAACATTATACATTATATTTTGCAATAAGTCAATAATAATTCCTGTGTTTTATGGCAATTATTTTCTGTGGAATATACAAGATGTGGTAATTATATGTGTGAATAATGTCAAATCAAAAAGCACGGTATCTTGACTTGCATTGGCATATAATGTATAATTGATATAGCAAACGATTTTTAGTGAGGAGGATCTGCTATGTACATACCAGAGATACCCGACAACAGCTTGACCGAAGAAATTAAGGTGATAGTCGAGGTGTGTCAAAAGCAAACATCTAAATACGGAAAAAACGCTTATCATTTTAACCCGCCTGCAAGTGAAGAAGAAATAAATCTTTGGGAAACAAAAAACGATATGACATTGCCTGAATCATATAAAGATTGGCTAAGATTCTCAAATGGCTCAGAAGTATTAAACGGGTTTATAACTGTCTATAAATTAGACATGATCGGAGAATACGATGAATATGTTTCAGACGATTTGAAAGTTATAGGAGAAATTATTGGAGATGGGGAATTTCTTTGTTTTTCGATAAAAACCAAAAACATTACGTCCGTTGACCACGGGAAAATACGTGAATATGGTAGTTTTAAAGATTTTCTGAGATACTACATTCCAATGTTTTTTGATGATTCATTATGAAGAAAACTCAATTTAGCAAAGTGCTCAAAGAGTATTTTTATTGATAAGGAGAATGCATTGTGAACATACCACCCATACCCGACAACAGCTTGACAGAAGAGATCAAGGAGATTGTAAAACTCTGCATTGATCTTGACGAGATTGATGGTTCAGAATTTTCTCCTCCTGCGACAGAAAGCGAAATCGAAGAATGGGAAAATGCGACTGGTATTCAAATTCCTGATTCATTTAAAGAGTGGCTGCACTTTTCAAAATGCTCCTGCATTTTTGGGGAATTAGCTTGTTTTTATATTCCTGAAAAAACGTACAAAAGCGAATTCGTTCCGGAGGGGTATGTGATTATTGGGGATTTGATCGGCGATGGAGAAAAATTATGTTTTTCTATATCTACAGGCAAAATATGCAGATTTAATCACGGCAGAATGATTGAATTTGATAGTTTTAAAAATATATTGTTATGGGCGATAGAAATGTTAAATAATTACAGATAAGCAAAACACCCGAGAAGCCGTACTTCTCGGGTGTTTTGCTGTTTATGTTCTGTCGCACGATGTTTCTGTCTTTTGAGCTATAGGGTCAGCACCGCTGTATATCCTCGCAAGCTGCTCTCCCACTCTTTTTATCTCCTTATCCTCAACTGCCGCTCTGCCGTTTTCGCTGAGCGCTTCAAGCGTGCTGTCCGTGATACCGCGTATCAACCCCATGAAATCCGCTTTATCCTTTGCCTTGTAGCATTCGCGGCCGCCCTCGAGCCACTCAAAAACAGGAATATCCCTCACTATAACATTTGCCTTTGCGGCAAGCGCCTCAAGCAGCACGATACCCTCCGTCTCCTCGAAAGTAGGGAATATATACACATCACAGCCTACATACGCCTGCTTAAGCTCCTCGGGCTGCACATATCCCGCAAAAATAAGATTTGGCAGCTTGGTTTTCACTGCTTTGCGTATCTTGTGAGGTACGCTCCACAGCGGAGTTTTTCCGAACCATATAAATTTGTGGTCGGGCATTTCACGCGCCATCTCCACAAAATCCAGTATTCCCTTGCGCTCAAAATAAAGACCTACGGAAATAACCACCTTATCCTCATCAGATAATCCGTATCTTTCCCTGAACACCTCTCGGTCTCCCGTTTTCGGGCTGTACATATTCAGGTCGATGCCGTTAGACACCGCATATATCGGCTGAGTAAGCCCATAGCCCCGTATCAGTCGTTTTGAATATTCCGTCGGTGTAACTATCACAGTACCCTGCTTGTAGCAGGAGCATATCCACTTTTTAAAAATGCGCGATATCAGATTTGAGCAGATAAAGGAATTGCGGAAATCCTCCTCGGTAGAATGCGCATGATATATAACGCGCTTCCCCGCCCTGCGCGCTTTTTTCGCAAGATGTTTTGATTTCAGCCCCAGCGTGTTGATGTGCACCGTATCATAGTCGTCCCTGGGGTCTAGCGTATATTTTATCCCGTTCATTGACAGCGCTTTCTGCTGGTGCATTATCGCACGGCCAAGCCCCGATATTTTTATCAGTTTCATTCCCTCCGAATAAAGCAGCACCTTCATTTTATCTCCTCCTTGAATGCCGAAATTTGTCTGCTTTACTCATTATAGCAAATATCTATAGCTAATTGCAATAGTGATACTAGCCAAAAGATAGTATTAAATTATAGCTATTAGCTATAAAATATAATTATAACAAAACTGGGAGAGTGAAATATGGAGCTGAAAGAGATAGGCGGCAGAATAAAAGCTGAAAGGAAAAATCTGCACATTTCGCAGGAAAAATTGGCGGAACAGGTCAATGTATCTCCGCATTATATCTACGAGATAGAGCGCGGAATGAAAGCTATGTCCCTTGAAACTCTGATAAATCTGTCCGAAGCGCTGAAGCTTCCGACCGACTACATTCTTTTCGGGGAAAAGGACAGCGAGCGCCGCGGCTTATACGACAAGCTAAGCAGCATGAGCGAGGAACGCCGCGCCCGCGCCGAGGAAGCCTTTGAAGCACTCTTACCCTACATCAAATAAAAACAGCCCGCAGCAAGCGCTTTTTCGCGACCGCTGCGGGCTTTATCCGTTATTATTTATCTTTAGACTTACACAAATTCCTAAGCACGCAGACCTCGCACTGCGGCGATCTTGCGGAGCATACTCCGCGCCCGTGCCACACAAGGCGGTGACAGAAATTAAGGCTCTCCGCGGGCGGAATTACCTCGCGAAGCTGCTTTTCAACCTTGCCCGCGTCCGTTGTATCGGACAGCCCGAGCCTGTTCGTAAGCCTTATAACGTGCGTATCGCAGACGTAGGCAGGCTTGCCGTATAGGTCGCCAACAATAAGGTTTGCGGTCTTGCGCCCCACACCTGGGAGCTTTGTAAGCTCCTCGATACTGTCGGGGACTTTTCCGCCGTGTATGTCACGGAGTATTCTGCACATCAGCACGATATCCTGCGCCTTTGTCTTGTACAGACCACAGGTGCGCACCAGCTCCTCGACCTCTGCAATATCAGCGTCAGCAAAAGCCTCAACAGTCGGGAATTTCTCAAACAGCGCGGGAGTTACCATATTCACACGCTTATCTGTACACTGCGCGGAGAGCCGCGTCGCAATAAGCAGCTCGTGCGGCTGGGTATATGTAAGCGCGCATTTTACCTCTGGGTATTCTTGTTTCAGCAGCGCTATTATTTCAACGCTTGCTTTTTTGCGGTCACGGCGCATAGCGGCTCCTTTCAAAATCCGTTTTTCTTTATGCTCCAATTATACCGCCGCGCGCAGAAAAAGTCAATCGGCAATATACGGAAGCTTGTGTCAGTGAAAAAGCACCGCAAAATATTTTGTTGAAATTGCCTATAATTTCAGTTTAAACTTCGTTATGATTGTCCAAAATTGACAGCTTGGCTTAAAACTTGTTGCAAAAAAATAAAATATAATATATAATAGAATTACATCATTAGAACGCGCAGCCTACAACATATATAAAACGTCTGCGCACCCGAAAGGAGAACACTCAACAATGGGCATCAGATTTGATGACAAACACCTTGAAAGCTTTATTTCCGCACACGAGCTGCAGAATATCGCTCCTCAGGTAAAGACCGCTCACGACCTGCTTGAATCAAAGACAGGCCCCGGTAATGATTTTCTCGGTTGGATGGATCTTCCCGTAAACTACGACAAGGAAGAGTTCAGCCGCATAAAAAAGGCTGCCGAAAAGATCAAGGCTGACAGCGATGTGCTTATCGTTATCGGCATCGGCGGTTCCTACCTCGGCGCAAGAGCCGTTATCGAGGCAATAAAGTCCACACTTTACAACAATCTTAAAAAGGATACACCCGAGATATACTTCGTGGGCAACTCCATCAGCCCCACATATCTCAGCGAGGTTGTTTCTCTCGTTGAGGGCAAGGATTTCTCGGTAAATATCATATCCAAGTCCGGCACAACAACAGAGCCTGCACTCGCTTTCCGCGTATTCCGCGATCTGCTTATAAAGCGCTACGGCGAGGAAGAGGCTAACAAGCGTATCTACGCTACGACCGACAAGGCAAAGGGCACTCTGAAAGAGCTTTCCGACAAGAAAGGCTACGAAACATTCGTCGTTCCCGATGACGTTGGCGGACGCTTCTCCGTACTTACTGCGGTAGGTCTGCTCCCCATCGCTTGCGCAGGCTGCGATATCGACGCTCTGATGAAAGGCGCGGCAGACGCTCGCACAGAATATTCTGTATGCGATCTTGAAAAGAACTCCTGCTATCGCTACGCAGCACTTAGAAACATACTCTATCGAAAGGGCATGAAGGCTGAGATGCTGGTTGCTTACGAAAACAGCTTCGCAATGATGAACGAGTGGTTCAAGCAGCTTTTCGGCGAATCCGAGGGCAAGGACAATAAGGGTCTGTATCCCACATCTGCTGTGTTCTCCACCGACCTGCACTCTCTCGGTCAGTTCATTCAGGACGGCTCCAAGATCCTGTTTGAGACTGTTATCCAGTTTGATAAGCCCCAGAAAGAGTTCTTCCTTGAGGATGAGCCCGACAACATCGACGGCCTTAACTTCCTGTCCAACCAGAATATGTCGGTCGTAAACAGAAAGGCTTTCGAGGGCGTTGTTATCGCTCACACCGAGGGTGGAGTTCCCAACATGATACTCGAGGCTCCCCAGCTCGACGAGTATAATCTCGGCTACATCATCTATTTCTTTGAAAAGGCTTGTGCAATAAGCGGCTATCTGATGGGCGTAAATCCTTTCGATCAGCCCGGTGTTGAAAGCTATAAGAGAAATATGTTCGCACTGCTCGGCAAGCCCGGCTATGAGGCTGCAAAGGCAGAGCTTGAAGCAAAATTAGGCATTAATTAAGGTTACATTAAGCTCCTTAATTCAATATAAAAACACGGAGGTCACCACTATGATCAAACTTATCACAGGCAGAAGAGGTTCCGGCAAGACAAAGGTGCTCATCGATGCTATCCACGCAGCCGAGAAGGCTTCCAACGGCAACGTTGTTGCTATCCAGAAGGGCTCTTCCCTCAACACAGACATCACACACAAGGTACGTCTGATAAACATCGAGGACTACAACGTAGAGGGCTATGACGCATTCTACGGCTTCATCGCAGGTATCCTCGCTTCCGACCACGACTGCACTGATATTTTCGTTGACGCAACACTGAGAATCATCGGCAGAGATTACGATAAGGTTGGCGAAATGTTCGAAAAGCTTGCTAAGATTTCGGCAGATACAACAATCACCTGCACGATTTCCGCTGATAATTCTGAACTTTCTGACAATATCAAAAAATTTGTCGGCTGATTTTCAAAAAAAACTTGACAAATCAAAGATCGCGTGATATAATATTAAGCGTGACTATAAAAGAGTTCGTGTATGCGGCTCATAGAGTATGATTAATGTTATATGGAGGAGGTGCAATAATGGCAGTTCCGAAGAGAAAAGTTTCTCGTGCAAGACGCGATAAGAGACGTTCACAGGTTTGGAAGTTATCCGCACCTGCTTTCTCACGCTGCAAGCAGTGCGGTGAGCTGAAGCTCCCCCACAGAGTTTGCGGAAATTGCGGTTATTACAATGATAAGGTTGTTATCGCTAAGGAAGCATAATTTCAGTTTCGTGTAATACAAAATTTGTATACGAGAGTCCCCCGACAAATTGTCGGGGGATTTTTTTCTTTATGTGCTTTTGTGTTTAAAAATCCCGTTTCGGCTTGCAAATCGCCTTTAATTGTGGTATACTAAAATAGTATAAGTATGTTTGGGTACTACACAAAAAAAATAAATAGTACCCTCCTAGAAAAGAAAGAGAGGTAGAAAAATGCAGGTAGTTGCTATTGTGGGCCGCCCTAATGTCGGCAAATCCACATTATTCAATAAGCTTGTCGGCAAGCGCCTGTCTATCGTAGACGACACCCCCGGTGTAACACGCGATAGAATATACAGCAAATGCGAATGGCTCGACAAGGAATTTATGCTGATCGACACAGGCGGTATCGAGCCTAAAACAGATGATATCATTCTCGCGCAGATGCGTGAACAGGCAATGCTCGCCATCGAGCGCGCCGACGCGATAATATTCGTAACAGATATCACAACGGGAGTTACCGCAAACGACAGCGATGTTGCCGCTATGCTTATGAAGAGCGGTAAGCCTATCGTTCTTGCAGTAAACAAGGTTGACGGCATCGGCGAGCCGCCGCCCGATATTTATGAGTTCTACAATCTCGGTCTTGGAGACCCTATCGCGGTTTCTTCCGTGCACGGCCACGGTACAGGCGACCTGCTTGAAGCAGTGTTTGACCAGCTCCCGCCCGACACCGAGGACGACTATGAGGACGAGGCAATAAAGGTCGCAGTTATCGGAAAGCCGAATGTCGGCAAATCCTCGCTGATAAACTTCATCGCAGGCGAGGAGCGCTCCATCGTTTCCGATATTGCGGGAACTACCCGTGACGCGATAGACTCAACCGTTGAAAGAAACGGTGAGAAATTCATCTTCATCGACACCGCAGGTATGCGCCGCAAGGCAAAGGTTACTGAAAACATCGAGCATTTCAGCGTGCTCCGCGCGCTCATGGCGGTAGACCGCGCCGATGTCTGCGTTATAGTTATCGACGCGACCGTCGGCTTCACCGAGCAGGACAGCAAGGTCGCAGGCTACGCGCACGACAAGGGCAAGGCTTGCGTTATCGCAGTAAACAAATGGGACGCCGTTGAGGACAAGACCGACAAGACCATGAACGAGTTCACAAAGAAGCTTGAAGTTGATTTCTCGTTCATGTCCTACGCTCCGTTCGTGTTCATCTCCGCCAAAACAGGTCAGCGCGTAAACAAGCTGTTTGAGATGA
>JAZNTS010000025.1:0-14427 GCA_045591905.1 Oscillospiraceae bacterium
CGTGCGGTTATATGTCGCGTGTGGCTTTCGTTCTTGACAAGATATTTAGAAAGTTCGGGCTTTCAGGTAAGAGCTTCATTCCTATGCTGGTAGGCATGGGCTGCGGTGTTCCCGGTATCATGGCTTCGCGTACCATTGAAAACGAGCGTGACCGCCGTATGACCATCATGACAACAACATTTATCCCCTGTGGTGCAAAGATGCCCATTATCGCGCTTATTGCAGGTGCACTGTTCGGAAACGAGTGGTGGGTAGCTCCCAGTGCATTCTTCGTTGGCTGTGCGGCTATCATCATCAGTGGTATCGTGCTGAAAAAGACGAAGATGTTCTCGGGCGATCCCGCGCCTTTCGTAATGGAGCTTCCCGCATACCATCTTCCCACTGTCGGAACAGTTCTGCGTTCTATGTGGGAGCGCGGCTGGTCGTTTATCAAGAAAGCAGGAACCATCATTCTGCTGTCTACTGTAATCATCTGGGCAGGCAGCGTATTCGGTCAGCTTCCCGATGGCGGCTTTGGTATGTTCCTCGGTGAAGATGAGAATTTTGTAAGCGTTCTGGATATCATCGGCGGAGCGATCTGCTGGCTGTTTGCTCCTCTTGGCTTCGGCGAGCCTACTGCAGCAGTGGCTACTATCATGGGTCTTGTTGCAAAGGAAGAGGTCGTTGCGGTATTCGGTGTTACCGACTTCATGGGTATGACTCAGCTTGCAGGCTACTCTTTCCTTATCTTCAACCTGCTGTGCGCACCCTGTTTTGCAGCGATGGGCGCTATAAGACGTGAGATGAACAACCCCAAGTGGACAGCGTTTGCGATCGCTTACCAGTGCGTATTCGCTTATGCGGTATCTCTGATCGTATTCCAGATCGGCTCTATCTTTACAGGCGGACTGAACGTTATCGGTCTTATCTGCGCGCTTGTCGTGCTCGCGTTCATCTGCTATATGCTGTTCAGACCCTACAAGGAGAGCACAAAGCTTACAACTAAGGTCAAGGTAAAATAATAAGAGGTTATTAAAATGCTCCAGTTTATTATGAACAATATAGGCTCTATCATTGTCGGAGCTGCGGTGCTTGCGCTGGTCGTATTTCTGTCATATAGATTGATATCCGATAAGCGTCAGGGCAAGTCCTCCTGCGGGGCTGCGTGCAGCTCCTGCCCGAATGCGGGGCTGTGCCATGCGGCTCACGACAAAAAGTCGGTGAAGAAATGCTGACCTGTGCGCAGAAAAAGTATCTCTATGCCATATATAAGCTTGGTGCGCTTTCGCCGCGAGTTAGCTCGACAAAGGTTTCTGACATTGTCGGGGTCAGCAAGGCGAGCACAGTCAAGATGACAAAACGTCTGTGCGAAGATGGCTACATCATTAAAGAGCCCTACGGTAGGATCACGCTGACGGATATCGGTGTTAGGGAGGCAAATGCCATCTATACCAACAGCCTTATCGTGCGCGATTTTCTGATAAATCGCGTGGGAGTGGGCGAGGACAATGCCGATAAGGATTCCGTGATTATGGCGGCTCAGCTTACTGAGGAAACTATCGAAAAGCTTACAGACATGGCTTTGGGAGGTAAAGATGCCTGAATGGTTCGGAACTGCGGCGGTCGTTGCGGTGATAGCTGTGATATGCGTTTTTGCGGTCATCGGCTATGCCAAAAAGCTTTCAAAGGGCTGCTGCGGAACAGGCGGCGACAATGAGAAGCGTATCGGCGCAAAGCAGGAAAGGCTTCCTGTGAACTACACCGTTGAAGTCGGCGGTATGTTCTGCGAAAAATGCGCAGTGCGTATTGAAAACGCCTTTAACAAAATGGAGGGCGTCAGCGCAAGAGTGTCGCATAAGACGGGATTCGCTGAGATAGGCAGTGAAAAAGAGCTTTCAGAGCTTATTATCAGAAAGACGATAGTGGATCTCGGCTATACAGCGGGAGCAATAACTAAGCATAATTAAAATCATCGGCGGCTCGGGGTTATCCTCGGGTCGCTTTTGATTTGCATCAAAAAATATGAATGGGCTTGAAATTTTCATTGAAAAGTGGTATGATTAATATATTACTATTAATTTGGAGGTCTAACTCGTGGCAAAGATAAGTATTGATCTACCCGATGATGATAAGTATGCAATGGACGATGAGCCTGTTGTGCGCACTGCGCCGCAGCCGGCACCGCCCGCTCCCGCACCGAAGCGTGAGCCTGTAAAGCCTATCGCAAAGGCAGAGCCAAAGGCTGCTCCCGCGCCGAAGCGTGAGCCTGTAAAGCCCATTGCAAAGGCAGAGCCAAAGGCTGCTCCTGCGCCAAAGCGCGAGCCTGTAAAGCCCATCGCAAAGGCAGAGCCTAAAGCCGCTCCTGCGCCTAAGAGCGAGCCTGTAAAGCCTATCGCAAAGGCAGAGCCAAAGGTTGCTACCGCACCTAAGAGTGAGCCTGTAAAGCCTATCGTAAAGACAGAGCAGAAAGAGAGCCTTTTCAAGCGTATCCTGTCTGTTTTCAAGAACGACAAGAGCGCTGAGGTAAAGCTTGCAGAAGGCGGCACTCGAATAAAGTTCAGGATACTGAGGCTCAGCATAATCAGCGTTGTTGCGTCCGTTATCATAATGCAGGCGTATTCCGTAATAGGCACTATATCTTCTTACAACACCATCTACACAAACGAGGCGAATGCCCTTGTTGACGCATATTCCGTGATAGTGAGCGAACATTCCGATGACGCGGCGCTGTCGCAGAGCCTTTCTGCTATCGCAGGCGAAAACAACATCTATGTGCTGGATAAGAACGGCACTGTTATCGTCAGCGACGATACCTCTCTTGTGCAGAACGCGGTCAGCCTTAAAGGAAACAATGACGAGGGACTTGCAAGGCTTGCTGATGAGATGATGTCGCAAAAGAGCGGCACAACACGTTATACCTCAAACGGCACTGTTTATCTTGCTGCTTACAAGCCGCTTAGCGGCACAGAAAATACCATTGCGGTAGGTCTGAACTACAGCAGCGTTATCTCGAATATAATTTCAAATGTGGTCATCTCGACCGCGCTTGCGCTGTTTGTTATAGTAGTAACAACTTTCATCGGCATTGGTATTGCAAATAAGATAACAAGACCTATCGCCCGTACAGCAGGACGTATCAAAAAGCTTTCCGAGGGTGATGTTTCTTCCGAGTTTTCCACAAATTCGCCCAATGATGAAACACGTGTGCTTACAAACTCGCTTCACGCTACCGTTTCGGAGCTTAACAAGTACATAACCGATATCAAGCACGTTCTTTCCGAGATAGCAGACGGCAATCTTGCCGCTTCCTCTGCTGTACAGTATAAGGGTGATTTCGAGGAGCTTGGCGCTTCGCTCACGGTCATCACAGACTCCCTCAACAGATCCTTTGTCAGCGTAAAGAACAGCCTTGAGACCTTTAAGCAGGGCGCAATGAGAGTTGCTGAAGATTCCAAGCAGCTTTCTGCGGCTTCCGCAAGCGAGGCTGCGGCTGTTGCTGACGTTATCACATCTATCGGCAGTATCAGTGAAAAGGCTGATTCCACAGCGCAGATATCCGCAAAGGTGCTTGGCGTTACCAATGAGGCTAATACAAACGCACAGCGCGGCGCGGCTATGATGAGAGAGCTGAGCGACGCTATCGAGAATATCCGCGACAAGTCCGACGCTATCAGTGCGGTAATCAAGACCATCGACAGCATTGCTTTCCAGACCAATATCCTTGCGCTCAACGCTTCGATAGAGGCGGCAAGAGCAGGCGAGGCTGGCCGCGGCTTCTCGGTTGTTGCGCAGGAAGTCGGAAGTCTTGCTTCCATGTCTGCTGACGCTGTTAAGCAGACGGCCGTGCTTATCAACGATACGATCACCGCTGTAAAGCAGGGTACCGAGATAGCAGAGAGAGCAGAGCGTGCCATCAGCACTATTGCCGATGACGTAAACGAGGTTGCGGGCTATATGGACAGCATAGTTACTGCCGCAAACGAGCAGAATGCCGCAGTAGAGCAGATAACCTCTGGTATGCAGCGCATCGACGACGGAATGCGTGTTACTACCTCCACCGCCGAGCAGTCCGCTGTATCGGGCGAGGAGCTTTCAAGGCTTGCTGTTTCGCTTTCCGATGAAGTATCGCGCTTCAAAACCAAATAATCAGTGCGGCCCGCGAGATAATTCTCTCGGGTCGCTGTTTTTTCTGATTTTTTTGCAAAAAAGTGAAACCAAAGCTAAATTTTGTCGGTATTATTTATGAAAGACATCAGAAAGGGGCGGTAGCTTGAACGATCTCGAAATAGTTGAGCTGTTCTGGGCGAGGGAAGAAGCTGCGCTTGCGGAAGCCGACAGGAAATACCGCGGCTATCTCATGAAGATCGCGGTGAATATACTGAATAATTCCGAGGACGGCAGCGAGGCTGTGAACGACACCTACCTCAAAGCATGGAATGCAATACCTCCGCATAAGCCGAGCGTGCTTTCGGCGTTTCTCGGCAAGATAACGCGGCAGCTTTCGATAGACAGGCTTCGCACCAAAACGCGCGAAAAGCGCGGCGGCAGCGAGTATTTGTTATCCCTTGACGAGCTTTGCGACTGCACGGGCGGCGGCGACCCTGTAAGGGACTATGAAACGGCGGAGCTTGCAAAGGCGATAAGCGCGTATCTTCGCGGTATAACAAGGGAAAAGCGCGCGGTTTTTGTGTGGAGATACTATTTCTGCGAGCCGATAAAGGATATCTGCGACAGGCTCGGCGAGAGCGAGGGCAAGGTGAAAAGTATGCTGCACCGCATCAGACAGGGGCTTAAACAGCACCTTGAAAAGGAGGGTTTTGATATATGAGGTCTGAAAAGCTTGGCGAAGCTATAGGAATGATTGACGATGACATCATCGAGGAGGCTGACAGAATGCGTGACGAAAAGAAAAAGAGCAGAAAACCGCTTTGGATAACGCTTGGCTCGGTTGCAGCGTGTGCGGCGATCGCGGCGGCAGTGCTGCTGACGGTTAACAGGGGAGGACTTACATCTCAAGACGGAGGAGATGATTTTATGAGCGGTGAAGCTGCGCAGAAAATGACGCTTGTAAAAGCGGAATATCCGGATCTGCGAGAACCATCTTTTGGAGAATATCTGCAAGATCCCGATCAATTATCCCAAGATGATTCCGCCTACAGAGAGGCATTAGTTGAATTTAGGAAAAATGTGCCGTATGCAGAGGAGATTCCCGACGCTTACTTTGGAGATACCATAAAGACTTTTCTTTCGGGACATGAGGGAGAGAATATCGCGTTTTCGCCTGTTAATGCTTACATGGCGCTTGCGATGGTTGCCGAAACTGCCGACGGAAACAGCAGACAGCAGATACTTGACGTGCTTGGAGCGGACAACATAGAGCAGCTTCGTAACAGCGCAAACGGACTTTGGAAAAGCTGCTATCAGAACAGTGCGCTGAATCAGACCCTGCTTGCAAACTCCATGTGGCTGAATAATAGGGTAAGCTGTAACACCGAGGTGCTTCAGCCGCTTGTGGACTACTATTATGCTTCGGCGTTCGCGGGTGAGATGGGCAGTGATGAGTACAACAAGCTGCTTCAGGAGTGGCTTAATGAGAATACGGGCGGGCTACTCCAAAATGAAGCGGAGAATGTGAGGTTTGACGCGGCGACTGTTTTCGGGCTTGCTTCGACTGTGTACTATAAGGCACAGTGGTATGATGAGTTCAGAAAGGAAGAGAATACCGAGGGTATCTTCACAAAAACAAATGGTGATGAGCAGCAGACGGAGTTTATGAACTTCAGCAGAGAGATGTACAGCTATTGCGACGGCGACGGTTATACCGCGACCTATCTCCACATTGAGGACGGCGACAGAATGTGGCTGATACTTCCCGATGAGGGAACAACTCCCGAGCAGCTCGTGGAAAACGGCGCAGTGTATGATTTCCTTTACGGCGGCGTTAAGGATAGCCCGATAGACTGCGAGATAAACTTCTCCATGCCGAAGTTCGACATAAGCTCGCAGTGCGACCTTATAGAGGGCATGAAAAAGCTTGGCGTTACCGATATCTTTGACGCAGAAGCTTCGGATTTCTCTCCGCTTTTTGAAAACAGCGACGGAATTTGTATCGGAAAAGCAGATAACGCAGTGCGCGTTGCGGTTGACGAGGAGGGTGTGCTTGCGGCGTCATTTGTTGTTCTTGAATACACAGGTGCAATGATGATACCTGATGCTCCCGTTATAGATTTCAAGCTGGACAGACCCTTTATATTCGTTATAGAAAACAGCGACGATATGGTGCTGTTCTGCGGTGTAGTAAATGATCTGAGCTAATATTATATCTGCCCCTGTCGTGGTAATTTTCGGCAGGGGCAGATTTTTTTGAAAAAACTATTGACAAGGAGAAAAAAGTATGGTATCATATATATGGTTAGGATAAACTAACTTAAAGAGAAAGGAGCAACTGAACATGAGCGTAGTGGTAGTCGGCGGCAACGACCGCATGGCGACAAGATATAAAGAGATATGCAAGTCCTATAGCTGCAAGGCAAAGGTGTTCACACAAATGCCCGCGGATTTTGACAACAAGCTCGGAAATCCCGACCTTATGGTTGTGTTTACAAACACCTGCTCGCACAAAATGGTAAACAGCGTGAATCAGCGCTCCGAGCGGCTTGATATCCCTGTTGTAAAGATACACAACGCAAGCGTAAACGCGCTTAAAACTGTGCTTGATAAGTATGCCGTAAGATGACGGCTTTTTTTAAAAACAATGGGTTAGTATTTACTAACCGTGCATTGTGCGACAGCTTTCGGACAGACTAAGTATGTCGAAGCTATTGAGCTTTGATGATAGGTTAGGCAAAACTAACCAATTAAATGAGGGAGAATATGTGTACTAAGGAATATTGCAGCTTTGAGCGGCAGTTGGCGTTCCATACAGCGCCGTCACTGCTCGGAATAAAATGTGCAAGTCTTATGTCGCTGTACAAGGGCGAATTTGACATAGACGCAAACGCGGAGTATTTCAACAGCCGCGCGTGTGCAAAAGGACTTAAACTGCAAAAGCTTTGCGAGTGCGGACGTCGCGTTCTGCTGCTTGTTTATAATGAGCAGAAGCTTGCGGCAAGGCTTTCGCGCGAGGATTGCAGGGAAGTGCTGAGAGAATGCGGCTACACCGACGATATGAGCAGCGAGGATTGTATTAAGAGATTGGCGCAGCGCATAAAAGAAGAAAGCGGCTTTCCTCATGAGGTGGGGATATTTCTTGATTATCCCGTTGAGGACGTTGTGGGTTTTATCGAGAACAACGGCAGCAACTTCAAGCTGTGCGGCTATTGGAAGGTGTACGGCAACGCCGAAAAGGCGCAGCGTACCTTTGATAACTACAACAAATGCAGGAGATACCTGTGCAATAAGCTGAGCGAGGGAGAGGACATCTGCCGCGCTCTGAAAATATCATAACAAAGGAGATAAACTTATGAAAACAGCAGTAATTTACTGGAGCGGAACAGGCAACACCGAGGAGATGGCAAAGGCTGTCGCAGAGGGCGCAGGCGCAGAGCTTTACTCGGTATCCGATTTCAAGGGCGATGTAGCGGAGTACGACAGACTTGCTTTCGGCTGCCCGTCTATGGGCGACGAGGTGCTGGAGGAGTCCGAGTTTGAGCCGTTCTTTGCAGGCGTCGAGGGCAAGCTTTCGGGCAAGACCGTAGGACTTTTCGGCAGCTACGGCTGGGGCGACGGTCAGTGGATGAGAGATTGGTGCGAGCGCTGCAAGGCTGCGGGCGCAGAGGTCATTGGCGGCGAGGGCGTTATCGCAAATGAGGCTCCCGACGCAGACGCAATTGCTTCCTGCAAGGCGCTTGGCGAAAAGCTCGCGAATTAATTTAGATTTCCGGTCACTTTTGTGTTTCCTTTTTGGGCAAGCCTCTGATAATATCGGGGCTTGCTCTCTTTTAATTAAAGCAAGCCCGAAGAGATGTGATATCGCTTCGGGCTTTGTTGTATTCAGAATGCGTTCATCAGCGTTCCTATAAGCTTGAACGCCTTTGCGGCAGTCATTCGGCGAAAGCTGCGGCGTCTGCACAGAGATTTTACGGCAAGGAAAGCAAGTCCTCCCGTTACGGCTCCCGCTATGACCGCTTTGACGCAGTTCTCCTGCTTGTGAGTCATTTCATCAGCTCCCTGTAAGATTTTTTGCAAAAATATTATCTGCACAGCGCCGCTCTATATCCGAGGTAAAAAAATACAAAAAAATAATCGAAAAAGCTTGCAAAACGTTGAATAATATGCTACAATAAACCTTAGTATGTTTATCATATGATATAAGAAGCGCTGCTTCTTGAAAATGAGTCGCGAGGTGTTTTTATGGAGCTTAATATCGTTCTTGCACAGCCGCAGATTCCCCAGAACACGGGAAATATCGCGCGTACCTGTGCTGTCACGGGAGCGAGGCTGCATATAATCCGTCCGATGGGCTTTACGCCCGACGACAAGCATCTGAAGCGTGCGGGGCTAGATTACTGGAGCTATTTGGATATCACATATTACGACAGCTTCGAGGATTTTTTCGCCCGCTGTGACGGAGAATATTATTACTTCACGACAAAAGCGCCCAACTGCTACAGCGATGTCAGATACCCCGACAAGTGCTATCTTTTTTTCGGAAGAGAGGACGCGGGGCTTCCCGAAAGCCTTTTGTTCCAAAACAAGCAGCGCTGTGTGCGTATTCCGATGCGCAGCACGCTGAGAAGCCTCAATCTTTCCAACAGCGTCGCGATAGGAGTGTACGAGGTGCTTCGTCAGTGGGATTTCCCCGAGCTGCAGAATAACGGCAGGCTTACGGAGTTCGACTGGAGCAGCGCAGAATAAGAAACAGAAAGGATATTTCCCGAATGAACGAGAATGTAAGAATTATTACGGACAGCGGCTGTGATATCTCCCCTGAGATGGAGCAGAAGTACAGCGATGTGCTGGTCATCATGCCTTTTGAGCTGGTCATCGACGGTAAGACCTACATCGACCGCAAGGAATTTACGAATGATGAGTTTTTCAAGATACTGAAGGATCACGCCGAGATCCCGAAGCATTCGCAGATTACAGCTATCCGCTTTGAAGAAAAGTACCGCGAGCTTTATGCACAGGGCGTGCGCGAGATAATCGTTGACGTTATCAATGCGGCAGGCTCACAGACCTATGCAAGCGCTGTTATGGCAAAGGAAGCGGTTGCGGAGGAGCTTAAAGACCTTGTTATCCACACTGTTGATAGTCAGAACTACACTATCGGATACGGCTATCCCATCACTGAGGCTTGCAGAAAGCTGAAGGACGGTCAGAGCGTTGACAGCGTTGTGGCATATCTTGAGGACTGGGCAAGACACATCGAGGCTTACATCGTTGGTTTTGACCTGCGCCACATGAAGAAGTCGGGCAGAATCACCGCTGCGGCTTCGTTCCTCGGCGAGCTTATGGGACTTAAGCCCATCATTTCTCTCTATGCCGAGAAGACCGAGGTAGTTAAAAAGGCGAGAGGCGAAAAGGCGGCGCTTGACGCTATTACCGAACAGATCGCGTCGAGGATAATTCCCGAAACTCCCTGGACTATGATAACTACCACACGCCCCGAGCTTGACAAGGAGCTTATCGAAAAGCTCACAAAGAAACTGGGCTACGGCCCCGCTATGGTAGTACCCTGCGGCGCTGTTGTATCCTGCAACGCAGGCCCCGAGTTTATCGGCGTTCTTATCAGAGGCCCCGAGAGAGCGTAAAATATGTAATCCTATAATACCGACCAAAGTGTTTTGGTCGGTATTTTTGTGTATTTGTAGTAAAAATGTTTAAAATTTAATGCATTAAAGTGGTGAAAATGCAAAAATTTAACGATTTTATGTTTTAAAGTCATAAAATATATTGACACTGAAACTTGATAGTGCTATAATTGTAACAGATAGAAAAACAGAAAAGGAGCGTACAGCGCTATGTCTATGAATTTCAAAAGAAAGCTTCCCGTGCCTAAGGAAGTTAAGGAGATGTATCCTCTTTCCGAGGAGATAAAAGCAGTTAAGGCTGCCCGTGATATCGAGATCGCCGATGTCTTTACAGGCAAAAGCGATAAGTTCCTGCTTATAATCGGCCCTTGCTCTGCCGATAACGAAGAGTCTGTAATGGATTATGTATGCAGACTTGCAAGACTTCAGGAGCAGGTTAAGGACAAGCTTGTTCTTATTCCCAGAATATATACAAACAAGCCCCGTACCACAGGCGAGGGCTACAAGGGTATGGTGCACCAGCCCGACCCCACAAAGGGCGAGGATATGCTGGAGGGTATCGTGAAGGTGCGTAAGCTGCATACCCGCGCTATTGCTGAAACAAAGCTCGTGTGCGCAGACGAGATGCTGTATCCCAGCAACTATCGCTACCTTTCCGATCTGCTCAGCTATGTTGCGGTAGGTGCGCGTTCCGTTGAGGATCAGGAGCATCGCCTTACAGCCAGCGGCATGGAGTGCCCCGTGGGTATGAAGAACCCGACAGGCGGCACACTTTCCATCATGCTGAACGCTATCCGTGCGGCTCAGGCGCAGCATACATTCATTTACAGAGGTTGGGAGGTAACTACAGACGGAAATCCGCTTGCTCACGCTATTCTGCGCGGCTTCCAGAACAAGCACGACCAGTCGCTTCCGAACTATCACTACGAGGATCTGAAGATGCTCTACGATATGTACAGCCAGATGAATCTTCAGAATATCGCTTGCGTTGTTGACACAAACCACGCAAACAGCGGCAAGAAATATCTTGAGCAGGTGCGTATCGCAAAGGAGATACTGCACAGTATGCGTCATTCTGATGAGATCAGAAGCATGGTTAAGGGTCTGATGATCGAGAGTTATATCGAGGACGGAGCACAAAAGGTTGACGAGGGCTGCTACGGCAAGTCCATCACAGACCCCTGCCTCGGCTGGGAGAAGTCCGAAAGACTGGTGCTTGATATCGCCGATCTGCTTAGATGATAATATAAGGGCGCGCTGCGGTGTGCCCTTATTTTTCGCTTGACATAATGGATTTTCTGTGTTATAATGTGCTATAGTTAATAAATCAAAGCGTTGAGGGGACCTCAGTAGCCCTGTCCACTCCTTTTCAGAGAGCCGATGTGTGGTGTGAATCGGCAGGAGCGCAGTGTGCGAATTACCTCCCTGAGCGGCTGTACGAAGCAAAAGTGTGTAGTGCGGCACGGGTAAGCCCGTTAAAGCTGTTCAAAGGCGGCATTGATGTGCCGCAAATTGAGGTGGTACCGCGGAATTTCGCCCTCTTGCTGTATGCAGGAGGGCTTTTATTGTTATACGGTAATTTTTGAAAGCATTTGCGTGTGGCTTTTGGGTCGGCTTTTCGGAGGTTTGCTTATGAGTTTTTTTCTGCGCTATTATCTAAATCAGTTGGTCTTGGTGATGAGAAACGATAAATTGACAACGGTAACTATGTCGTTATTTCTGGCGCTTTGTTTTTATCTGCGTATGTTTGAGGGCGATATTCATGGGATACCGCTGTGTATCGCGCTGGGCTTTGCCGCTTTTATGTTCATAAGGCTACTGATCGTTGCAATTATTGTGCTTGCGGATTATAAGGTGACAAAGGTCTTTAATGCGGAGGGCTTCAGCGAGAACTATTTAAGGCTGTATGAAAAAGAAAACATCATCGGCAAGCCGTATAAGGAAAACAGCGCTGTTGTTTTTGCAGAGATAATGGTGAGGTCGGGTCATGTCAAAGAGGCAATGCAGTATTTTGAGATAATTACGGTATCGCCTGACAATAAGTTTATGTATAGGGCGTTAATTTATCTAAGAATGCTAGCGGCATTGAAAGCGGGAGAGCCTCAGCTTGCCGACAATATATGGCATCAGGAACGGCATTATATAGCGCACTCTGCCGACAAACCTGCGCGTTCGGTCGATAAAGCGCTGTTGCTGCTTATGACTATCTATGCTGACTGTGCAAACGGCCGCTATGAGCGTGCGCTTCAGCAGACGGTTACATATATGCAGAGCAAGGAGTTCAAACGCTACAAAACAGCGGAATTTGATTTTCGCATAGTGCATCTGTTCATACTGAAAAAGCTTGGCAGAGAGGCGTTCAACAATATTGCGCCCGCAGTGAAGTATGATATAGAAACTAAATCGCATCTGTACGACTGGGAAATGGAGCATTATCTCATTGATTTCAATAAGGCTGTAAACGGAGTATTTCCGTGGCAATAACGGGGGAGCGGTTGAATGATTAGAAAAGCAAAAGCTTCTGATATCCCGCAGCTTGGGCGGTTGTTCAGACAGCTGCATCAGCATCATGTAAAGATATCGCCCGAATCGTATAAAATGCCGTTTGACGGCTATTTCGAGCTTGAAATGCGCAGCTTTTTCGAGGACAGCAAAATGCAGCTTTTTGTCGAGGAGCTTGACGGAGCGCTCACGGCATACGCCGCGGTGAATATATTCGAGCGCGAGCGTGCGGAGCGTACATACGCGAAAATACTCTATATCGAGCATTTCGCGGTCGGCGAGGAGTTCAGAC
The DNA here is from genome assembly GCA_045591905.1 of Oscillospiraceae bacterium. Taxonomy (GTDB): domain Bacteria; phylum Bacillota; class Clostridia; order Oscillospirales; family Ruminococcaceae; genus CAG-115. The sequence goes on from JAZNTS010000025.1 coordinate 12,526, forward strand.
GGCAGGGCAGCGGCACAAGGCTGTTCCTGTTTCTGAAAGACTACGCGAAAGAGAACGGCTGCGACCTTATTCAACTCGGAGCGGCGGTCAAAAACGCCGAGGCGCTGAGCTTCTATGAAAGCATGGGAATGACGCCGAGAACTATTCGGTTAGAATTTAAATTAACATAAAGGAGGCTGCCATGACCTACCGCAAATATCCCGATGAGCAGACGGTAAATGCCCATATTGCGGCGAAAGCGCCGCTTATTATTGCGATCTCGTTCGATGGCGAGAATGTGCTTATGTCACATCTTGATGATAGCTTTGAGCATCACATACTGCTTGCGCATTTCGGTGAAAAGCAAAGCGATATCGACAAGTATTTTCGTATAGTTGTTGACGAAGACAGCGCGGACTGGACATTCGTATGCCCGCCTGATTATTGCGGAATAGCTGACCGCAAGCGCCGTATAACTCGCTTTTACAACGATGGCATAACGGCGATATCAAGGGTGCTTTCAGATATCGGGTATTTTTCGGATATAAAGATACCCAAGCGCTACAGACGGCATTTTGAGGCGATGGGTGATGACTCGACCTATTTGCCATATTAATGGTTTAGAATTAAAATTAACTGAAGGAGGCTTTTATGACTGACACGAGCGGTGATACAAAGCTCATCGAGTGCGGATTTGACTGTACTCCTGCTGTAAAGAAGCTGCTTACTGCGATGGTGGTGCTACCGATGTTGGGATTGATATTCCTGATCTGCAGCTATGCGTATTTGGATGTAAATGCAGTGGGAAGTTTGATAGTATTTCTTTCCTGCTGTGCTGTTATGCTGGCGGCATGGATAATACATTCAAAGCTCGGCAAGGGCACTATTACGGCTGATGAAAAAGACGTTTATGTGCACTACGGCTTTCTCAGCAGAAAAATTCCGCTGAGCGAGATAGCAAATGTCCGCTGCGAGGTTGAATCAACGGGAACGCGCTACGGCGGAGTTATCTACACTATGTTTTTGCTTATTGAAACAAAGGACGACAAAAGCTACCGCTATGAGTATGAGTTAGATGTCGAGAAGGACTACCCCGCAAATCATCCCGCGAAATACAGAGCCTATCTTGAAACCCAGCCTATGCGAAAGCTGAGCGAATTTATCAAAACAAGAGTGTAAATGCACTTTTTAATAAACACATAATCAATATAAAGGAGAACAAAACAATGCAGATTTATGATGAACTCGTCCAGCGCGGACTTATCGCGCAGGTAACAGACGAAGATGAGATCAGAAAGATGATCAACGAGGGCAAGGCTACTTTCTACATCGGCTTTGACCCTACCGCTGACTCCCTCCATGTGGGTCACTTCATGGCGCTGTGCCTTATGAAGCGACTTCAGATGGCAGGCAACAAGCCTATCGCGCTGCTTGGCGGCGGTACAGGCATGATCGGCGACCCCTCAGGTAAGTCCGATATGAGAAAGATGCTCACAAAGGAAGATATCGAGCATAATATCGAGTGCTTCCGCAAGCAGATGAGCCGCTTTATCGACTTCTCCGATGACAAGGCTATCATGGTAAACAACGCAGATTGGCTGATGAACCTCAACTATATCGACGTTCTGCGCGAGGTAGGCGCTTGCTTCAGTGTAAACAAGATGCTGACATTCGAGTGCTACAAGCAGCGTATGGAGCGCGGCCTGACATTCCTCGAGTTCAACTACATGATCATGCAGAGCTACGACTTCTACAAGCTGTTCCAGGATTACGGCTGCAATATGCAGTTCGGCGGCGACGACCAGTGGGCTAATATGCTCGGCGGTACAGAGCTTATCAGAAAGAAACTGGGCAAGGATGCTCACGCTATGACCATCACACTGCTTCTCAACTCCGAGGGCAAGAAGATGGGTAAGACAGAAA
>JAZNTS010000026.1:0-4885 GCA_045591905.1 Oscillospiraceae bacterium
TTTTCCCGCCTGTGAGAAATTATCCTTAATACCCATATTCGGTTATCCTTTCTAAGTACATCACGCAAACGGACCTATAAACTGTACAGGCTGCGTGTCATTATTTATTTTGTCGAACTTATATCCTTCTTCAATAAGCACCTCTATAACGTCCTCCAGCACATACACTGTGTTTACTCTGTGAGAGGAGTCGTGCATCAGCACAAAGGAGCGGTAATTCTTTGCTACATCTGAGGGTATCGAATTATACATCTCCGTCCATGTAGCGTCCTTTGAATCGTTGCTGTCAACATTCCAGTCGTAATAGCGGAAGCCGCGGCGAGTCATCTCCTCGATGATAGCATCGCGCGTTTTTCCGTTATAGTCGTTAACACTGCCGCCGGGAAAACGGAATATGTGAGTTTTTACGCCCGTTGCCTCATATATCATCTGCCAAGCCTCGTAGAAATCTTTCAGATAATCCTCTACCGAAGCATAGATAGTTTCGTAATCGTGAGTTTTGCTGTGAACGCCTATCGCGTGTCCTCTATCGACAATATCCTTCATATACTTATAACACTCCTCTGTGCGCTGCGGCACAACAAAGAATGTCGCTTTTATGCCGAACTGGTCAAGATAGCTCAGCACAGAACGGGTATTGCGTGAGGGGCCATCGTCAAACGTGAGATAGATAACATTCTCATCTCTTATATACTGAGTGGGGACGGGAACTTTCATGTCCGCATACAGCGTTTCATACTCGCTCACAGGATCGGAAACAGGAACATCGCTCGGCTCTGACGTTTCAGGTAAAGAAACAGGATCGTCTGACGTGTCAGGCTTGTCCTGCTCATCGGGAGCGTCGGTCTGAGCCGGCTTGTTGGTCTGTTCGGGCTTAACATCGGTCTGCGGAGAGCTTGTTGTTCCCTCATCGTCTTTATCGCCGCCGTTAGCTTCCTCGGTCTGGGGATCGCGCTTGCCGTTGCGCATCTCTATATATGCAATAAGATCCTCATCGGCATGACCGCTGCTGGAATATATCTCATAAAAACCGGCAACCGAAAGCCGCTCGCCGTCCTCGACTGCCTCTGCGTAATGCGAAAGCTTGTCGTATTTCGAGTTTACCTCCTCAAGCTGCGCACCCTTGTTCCACAACAGCACCGCAAAAATAACGCAAAGCACCAACGGAACAAAAAAAGCGATACAGAGGACGGTCTTGATAAGCACCTTGAAAAATGCCACACTTCCAAAACGCATTGTAGTACCTCTTAATGAATGATACGGAAAAAAGGCATACTTCGCCTATACTCCTATTCTTTAATGATACTATAAAATAGAGTTTTTGTCAATAGCAACCTGACAGAAATAACGCTTGACGAATAAAAAATGGACACAATGTGATTAAAACGCCCAATCGTTTTTGGGCAATATGCATAACCTTTTCTGCGGAAATAATTACCTCGGTATAAAACAAAGCGCAGACCTCGCTTCAAAGGTCTGCACAAATGTCTTTTATTCCTCGATATATACCTTTTTCATCTTCATGTCACTCTTGGGACGGTCGTTCATGTCGGTAGCGGTCTCGGCAATCTCGTCAACTGCGTCCATACCCTCGGTAACTCTGCCGAATGCGGCATACTGACCGTCAAGGAAAGTGGAGTCCTTGTGAACGATGAAGAACTGCGAGCTTGCGGAGTTGGGGTTCTGCGCTCTCGCCATGGAGATAACGCCGCGCTCATGAGAAAGGCTGTTGGGAACGCCATTCATGAGGAACTCACCCTTGATCTTGTCCTTTGCGCCGCCCATGCCTGTACCGGTGGGGTCGCCGCCCTGTATCATAAAGTCCTTAATAACGCGGTGGAAGATAAGTCCGTCATAAAAGCCCTCACCTACAAGCTTCAGAAAGTTCTCAACTGTTATGGGAGCCTTATCGGGATACAGCTCCAGCTTGATCTTCTTGCCGTTTTCAAGTTCGATAACAACCATTTTATTTTCTCCTTAATCAATATTTACAGCGGATTTTCCGCGTTGTACTTTTCTATATCGCGCTTTCTTATCTCTGTGCGCTTGATCTTGCCGCTGATGGACTTGGGAAGCTCGTCCACAAACTCCACTATTCTGGGGTACTTGTAGGGAGCAGTGTTCTTCTTAACGTGATCCTGAAGCTCCTTAACAAGCTCGTCGCTTGCCGAATAGCCCTTTGCAAGCACGATAGTAGCCTTTACAACCATGCCTCTGATCGGGTGCGGAGCGCCTGTTACGGCACACTCAAGAACAGCAGGGTGAGCGATAAGCACACTTTCGATCTCAAACGGGCCGATGCGGTAGCCGCTCGCCTTGATAACATCATCGTTTCTGCCGACATACCAGTAGTAGCCGTCCTCATCGCGCCAAGCGGTATCGCCTGTGTGATAAAGTCCGTCATACCAAGCCTCGTCGGTTATCTCCTTGTTGCGATAGTAGCTGCGGAACAGTCCCGCGGTTTTGGTGTATTCGCCGCGAATGCATATCTCGCCCGTTTCGCCCGTGGGAACCTCCTCGCCGTCGCTGTCAACCAGCATAACGTCATAGAGGGGAGTGGGCTTACCCATAGAGCCGGGCTTCGGCGTCATTCCTACAGTGTTTGCAAGTACAAGAGTGGTCTCGGTCTGACCAAAGCCCTCCATAAGCTTGATACCTGTGTATTCAAGCCACTTATTGTAAACCTCGGGGTTTAACGCCTCGCCTGCGATAGTGCAGTATTTAAGGCTGGACAGATCGTAATTTCCGATACCTGTTTTGATAAAAAATCTGAACATAGTGGGAGGCGCACAGAATGTAGTTATCTTGTACTTCTCCATTATAGCAAGCATATTCTCGGGAATGAACTTGTCGAAATCATATACAAACACGCAAGTTCCCATCGTAAGCTGACCATACAGCTTGCCCCATGCAGCCTTGCCCCAGCCCGTGTCGGAAATAGTGAGATGGATACCGTTGGGATCAACGTTATGCCAATGCTTTGCGGTCTGGATATGAGCAAGCGCATAAGTGTGATCGTGAATTACCATCTTGGGATAGCCTGTCGTACCAGATGTAAAATACAGGAGGAACGTTTCGTCATACGATGTAGGTACACGCTCCATCGTATCCGGGTACTTTTCTATCTCCTCGTCGAAATTCACCCAGCCCTCGCGTGTGCCGTTTACGATATACTTCGCATTAAGGCAGCCGCCGAGCTTCTCGTCAGCCTCCTCAACATAATGAGATACATCTGCATGACTGGTCGCGATAACAGCCTTGACATCGGCAGCCTCAAAGCGATAAACAAAGTCCTTTGTTGTAAGCAGGTGAGTTGCGGGGATAGCGATAGCGCCAATCTTTATCAGCGCCATGATAACATACCAGAACTGATAGTTGCGCTTGAGCACCAGCATTACATGGTCGCCCTTTTTAATGCCCATATCAAGGAACATATTCGCAGCCTTTGTGGAAAGTCTGGACAGATCTCTGAAAGTAAAGGCCTTTTCGTTGCCCTCGAGATCGACCCATATAAGCGCGCGGCGGTCAGGCTCAAGCTCCGCATATTTGTCGATAATATCATAGCTGAAATTGAAGTTGTCGGGATATTTCAATTCAAATTTATTTAATATTCCGTTCTCGTCATATCCCTCATTGACGAAATTAAGGTGATAAGATGGGATATCCATTTTTGTGCGTCCTTTCTTTGTTATACTATATATGTATCATCGTCAAGAAACAAGAATTGCGATAAATGTGCAGTCCTCGCCGCCGACAGCTATCATTCCGTGAGGATTTTTGCTGTCGAGATAAAGCGCGTCGCCGGGGCCGAGTATCTCCTCGCGGCCGTTTATAATAAACTTCATCTGACCCGAGATTATATAGTCAAACTCCTGTCCCTCGTGGGAGGACATCTTGATGGGCGCGTTCTGCTGCTCCTCAAGGTAGGGAGCGGTTACCAGCATAGGCTCAAGGCACTTGTTTTTAAATGTATAAGCAAGGTGATAGTATTCAAAACGCTCGCGGCGTTCGATACGCAGACCCTCGCCCTTTCTTATCACTGAATAGGTGGAAAGCTTCGGCGACTGACCTGTAAGCAGCGCGATAAGCTCAATGCCGAGCGCCTCCGCACAGTTGTTCATAAAAGACAGTGAAAGGTCGCGCTCGCCGCTTTCAAGTGCGATATAGTCCTCAAGCGACACCTGCGTGCGCTGCGCCATGTATTCGGGAGTGAAGTCAAGCGCCTCTCTTGTGGCGCGCAGTCTGTCGGATACTTCTTTAATGTTGTAGTCCATAATATCATTCCTTTCTGAGCAGTGATATTTAGAGATTTCGGTTTATTAACAGTGCCGTAATTACGCGGCATAAGGTCGAATACAGAAAATCCCCCTTACCACAATGGAAAGAGGGAGAAAGTATAAGCGAAACTCAGCCTCTGTACATCGAGCAATGCACTTCCCTCTAACGGTGGAAATCCGTACCTCCCTACTGGTGAAATTTCGGGAAGTCTGCTACGGGTGGATTATGTACACTGTCCTTACTGCCTCGCACCGAACGGCAGCTCTCTGAAAAGGGTGGTTGAGCACACAGCGGAAAGACCGCACCCATCAACGCATTTTTATAGGTTATGGTTTGATTATACAACGCTTTAAAGCGTTTGTCAAGAGGGGCAGCCGCATTTTAGCAAAAAATATTTATCCTCTCGGTATAATCGGCTTGATTTTTTCCGAAAACTGTGGTATACTTAGCTTCGTGACTTCATTATATGACCGCGGGACCCGCAAGGGTAATGAGGAAAGTCCGAGCATCACAGAGCAGGGTAGCTGATAACGTCAGCCGAGGGCGACCTTAGGGCTAGTGCAACAGAGATATACCGCAGGAGCATCGCACTCCTGTAAGGGTGGAA
>JAZNTS010000027.1:0-8902 GCA_045591905.1 Oscillospiraceae bacterium
CGAAGATTTTCAAAAAATCTTCGGCTTTTTATCATTTATGGCGAAATTTGAAATTACTTGATATTTACCTGTTCTTTCTATTGCAAAGTTCATTGAAAAAGTATATAATATTATATGTATAGATATGTCCGATTTTCGAGGGTGCTGTAAATGAAAACTGTTCTTAAATGGCTGGGCGGTTATTTCAAAAAGCTTGACTGGATACTGCTTGCCATCTGCGGTGCGATAACCGCTTTTGATATTGTTATCGTGAACTCGCTGTATGAGAATAACTATATCGGGTTCGGCGATCTTCAAACACAGATATTTGCCGCTGTTATTGGCTTTTTTGCAGCAATTATCATCGGTATGATAGATTATAAGAAAATGGCAAAGTATTGGTATGTATACGCTCCTGCGGCGCTGTTGTTGCAGCTTTTGCTGTTTACGCCGCTTGGCATAAAGCGCGATGATGACCTTGCTTGGCTCAATCTTGGCTTTATCAGCTTTCAGCCTGCCGAGATATTGAAGATCGTTTATATATTAACTCTTGCTGCTCATATACACAAGCTTGGCGATAAGATAAACAGCTTTCCAAGGCTGATATTGCTGTGTATCCACGGCTTTGGCCCGTTTTTGCTGGTTCTGTTTCAGGGTGACGCAGGCTCGGCACTGGTATTTCTGTTCGTTTTTCTTTGCATGCTTTTTGCAGCGGGAATTTCGTGGAAATATATTCTTGTTGCGCTTGTTGGTGCGCCTGCGGCAATTTATGTCGCATGGAACTACATCATGGAGGATCACCACAAAGCCCGTTTTCTGATACTTTTCGATGAAGAACTGCAAGAAGCCGAGAAGCTTGACATCTATATGCAGCAGTATCAAGCGAAAATTGCTATGGGGTCGGGGCAGCTTAAAGGTCTTGGCTTCGATTCTGACAGCTACACCTATGTTCCTGAGATATATAACGATTTTATCTTCTCCTACATCGGTATGACGCTGGGTTTTATCGGCTGCATGGCTGTCGTTGTGGCACTCGCCGTTCTTTGTCTGAAGCTTTTGTCCAACGCTTCTGCGTCACAGGACTTGCTTGGAAAGATGATATGCATCGGCGTTTTTGCGATGATGACATTCCACTGTATCATTAACATCGGTGTTGTGGTGTCAGCGATACCTGTAATCGGTATTACACTGCCGTTTATCAGCACAGGCGGCACGTCAATGATTATGATGTACGCTTCTATCGGCCCTGTGCTGAGTATTTCCACGCATAAGGAAAAGAAGCGGCATATGTTCTATGAAGAAAAGGATTAAATGGGACTTTCCCTTAAATACAGCAATGTTTTCAGAAAGGATAACAATATATGAAACCCCGTATTTCGACATTAAAGGACATTTATCCCGACAGTCAGGCTGAACAGCAGGCAGCGCGCTATAAAAAGGCTGTGGCTGATTTTGCTGAGTATTTCGGCAGCATCGGCGAGCATCGCTTTTTCTCCGCGCCCGGCAGAACTGAGATCTGCGGCAACCACACTGACCACAACTGCGGCAAGGTTTTTGCGGCAAGCGTAAGCCTTGATGTTATCGCTGTTGTAGAGCTTACTGACGATGGTAAGATAACGATAAAATCCGAGGGTTTCCCCGAGGACAGCATTTCTCTTGACAGCCTTGATGTTGTTCCTGAGGAGAAGAACACCTCCGCTTCGCTTATCCGCGGCGTTGCTTCCAAATTCAAGCAGGAGGGCTACAGCATCGGCAGCTTCCGTGCTTATACAACATCTAATGTTATGAAAGGCAGCGGACTTTCTTCCTCTGCGGCTTTCGAGGTACTTGTTGGCACTATCCTGTCACATCTGTTCAACGGCGGTCAGGTAAGCCCTGTTAAGATCGCCCAGATCTCGCAGTACGCCGAGAATGTTTACTTCGGCAAGCCCTCGGGTCTTATGGATCAGATGGCAAGCTCTGTCGGCGGCTTTATCGCGATAGATTTCAAGGATACCGCAAACCCTGTTATTGAGCCTATTCCCGCTGATTTTGAGAAGTTCGGTCATGCGCTTTGCATCGTTGACGCAAAGGGCGACCATGCAGACCTCACCGATGAGTACGCTTCTATTCCTACCGAGATGAAGAAGATTGCGGAGTATTTCGGCTGCAAGCATCTGCGCGAGATTTCCAAGGCGGATATAATGCTCAACATCAACACTCTGCGCAATCAGTTCGGCGACAGAGCAGTTCTGCGTTCCATTCATTTCTTTGATGAGAACGAGCGCGTAGATAAGCTTGTTCATGCGCTGAAATCGGGTGATTTTGCGGCTTTTCTTGGTAGTGTTAAGGAGAGCGGCGACAGCTCGTTTAAGTATCTCCAGAATATTTATGCTAATACCGATGTTGTGCACCAGTGCCTTAGTATTGCGCTGAATATTGCAGAAAATTCACTTCACCGCAAGGGCGCGTGCAGAGTTCACGGAGGCGGCTTTGCGGGAACGATACAGGCGTTTGTACCCCTTGACGATCTTCAGCAGTTCAAGATGAACATTGAAAAGGTATTCGGCGCAGGCTCTTGCCATGTGCTGAGTGTACGCCCCATAGGCGGCACAGAGGTCGTGCTTAATAGCTGATATGGGTATCATCTATACCGCTGAGCGTCACTTCACAGCAGAGCAGCTTCAAAAGCTGTTTCTTTCCGTGGATTGGCTTTCGGGTAACTACCCCGAGAAACTGCTGAAAGCACTCAATAACAGCGAGACCGTCTTCACCGCATGGGACGATGACACTCTTGTGGGGTTGATAAACGCTATTGATGATGGAGAACTGACCGCTTATGTGCATTATCTTTTAGTGAGTCCCGATTATCAGGGTAAAAATGTCGGCAGCACTCTTGTTGATATGGTAAAGGAAAAATATTCCGATTATCTGTATTTGTTTCTTGTTGCTGAAGCTCCGCCGCTGATCGACTATTATAGGCGACTTGGGTTTGAACATCTTGAAAGCAGGTCAGTGATGGCTATTTCCAAGCCGTAAAGCAACATGCTTCGCTTTATTGATAATTCCGAAAAAAATAAGGGCGGAAACACGTTCCGCCCAGGAAATATGACCTGCGGCGCAGCCGCACATTAATTTCTAATTCCTAACTCCTCATTCCTAATTTATAGCATACTCGCTCATTTGTTTTATATTAAGCTTATCTACCAACGCGTCAACAACTATTCCGTTTTCGGTGTAGTCCTCGGAGAACACCTTTCCGTTTTCGCGTATCACCGCCGCAAGTCCCGCTTTGTCGTAGGGAAGCAGCAGCTTCATGCGCTTTGCGGTTTCGGGCAGGTTCTTCGCGATGACCTCAAGCAGTTTGTCGATACCCTGCGCTTTCAGTGCGCTTATCTTCACAGTGCTGTCGTTTTCGGGAATGTTCTCCTCAAGCTTGTCGCACTTGTTTAATACTGTGACCACAGGGATTTCCGCAGCGCCAAGGTCAGCGAGCGTTTTCAGCGTTACGTCAGCCTTTTCGGCAGCTTCGGGGTCGGAAGCGTCACACACATGGATTATGATATCTGCACAGGCAGCCTCTTCAAGCGTTGATTTGAACGCTTCAACAAGGTGATGGGGAAGCCGTCTGATAAGTCCTACGGTATCGACCATAAGCAGGCTTCTTCCATCAGGAAGCTCTATAGCGCGCGAAGTGGGGTCGAGGGTCGCAAAAAGCTTATCCTCTGCAAGCACTCCCGCGCCTGTCAAAAGGTTCAGCAGAGTTGATTTTCCCGCGTTTGTGTAGCCGACTATAGCGCCAACCTGAACGCTGTCCTTTTTGCGGCGGCTTCTCGTGTAGCCGCGGCGTTCTTCAAGCTCTTTAAGCTCGTCGGACAGCTTGTCGATACGGCGGCGGATATGTCGCCTGTCTGTTTCAAGCTGAGTTTCACCGGGGCCGCGCGTACCGATACCGCCGCCGAGTCTTGAAAGTGACGCGCCTATTCCCATAAGACGGGGAAGGCGATAACGAAGCTGAGCAAGCTCTACCTGCAGTTTACCCTCGCGCGATACCGCTCTTCCCGCAAAAATGTCGAGAATAAGCATCGTGCGGTCAATAACGCGGATATCGGTCGCATTTTCGATGTTTCTTATCTGCGATGCGGTAAGCTCGCAGTCGAATATCAGAAGCTCCGCACCGAGGTTTTCGCAAAGCTCCCTCACTTCAAGCAGCTTGCCCTCGCCGATGACGGTCGCTGTTTCGTATGCGTCGCGCTTTTGGATAACGCGTGCAAGCTCCTCCGCTCCTGCAGTGGAAGCAAGCTCTGCAAGCTCGTCAAGGGAAGCCTCGCAGTCATAAGCGCCTGTGTCGGCGCTGACAAGAATAGCTTTTGTTAATGTTTTTTCTTCTTTTACCATTGAATACTCCTTCCGCTTTGCTACAACGGTAACGGCGGATGTAGCATATAACGTTCTGCGTGAGTGCAGAACTCAGACTGAATGCACACTTAACTGATATTATAGCAATATTTCGGTTATGTGTCAAGTCTGTAATTTTATTACACCTTGCCGCGTGGCTACGAACTTCATTCCAAATTCCCGCTGACAGAAAGGAAGAACGCTTTGAAATTCCGCAGATTTGATGTTATGATAGTCGGTACAGGCATTTCGGGTATTTACGCTGCTCTCAATCTGGACAAGCAGCTTGATATACTTATGCTTTCAAAAAAGGAGCTTACCCTGTGTAATTCCGCATTGGCACAGGGCGGAGTTGCCGCGGTCATGGATAAGGACAACGACAACTATGAGCTGCATATTAAGGATACCCTTATAGCGGGACATTATGAGAATAATATCGACAACGTGCGTATCTTGGTTGAGCAAGGGCCTACCGATGTGCAGAAGCTGCAGGATAAATACGGCGTTGAGTTTGACCATAAGGACGACGGCAGCATTTCGCTCACGCGCGAGGGCGGCCATTCGCGCCGCCGCATTGCTCACCATAAGGATTCCACAGGCTTTGAGATCGAAACGAGCCTCATTGAGCAGGTGCAGCAGCTTAAAAATGTTTCGGTCGTAAATAATTCGGTGCTGTGCCGTCTTGAACGCAGCGAGGGACTTTTCTTCGCTGATGTGCTTACCAAAAACGGTCACGAGTATTATTGCGCGAATTATGTGATACTTGCAACGGGCGGTATCGGCAGAGTCTATAACTACACGACAAATTCCGCTATCGCGACTGGCGACGGAATACAGCTTGCTTATAATCTCGGCGCTGAGATAAAAAATCTAAGCTATGTACAGTTTCACCCGACTGCTTATGCCGATAAGAATAAGGAAGACCGCGAGTGCTTCCTCATTTCCGAGGCAGTAAGAGGCGAGGGTGCGTATCTGCTTAATTGCAACAAAGAGCGCTTTATGCATAAGTATGAGCCTGAGCGCCTTGAACTGGCTCCGCGTGATGTTGTTTCAAAGTGTATAATAGAAGAACAGAAGCTGACAGGCAGCGATGAATTTTGGCTTGATATCTCCCATAAAGAGCCTGAGTTTGTGAAAGGGCACTTCCCGATGATATATAACAAGGTGCTTGAAAAGGGCTACGACATGACTAAGGGGCCTATCCCGATATATCCGTGTCAGCACTACCTCATGGGCGGAATAAATGTTGACGGCAAGGGCGCGACTAATATTGAGGGACTTTACGCAGCAGGCGAATGTTCCCATACGGGAGTTCACGGCAAAAACAGGCTTGCGAGCAATTCCTTGCTGGAAGCTTTGGTGTTCTCACGTCTTATATCCGAGGATATAAATGCTCATGCTGTTTCAGATGGCAGGGCAGAGGCGGAATACGATATGTCCTCGCCCGAGGGAAAAGCGTTACCCGACGGAATAAAGACCGAGGTTCGGAATATCATGCAGAGAGCATATTTCATTCACCCGAATTATTCCGAGGCTGAAAAGGGTCTTGCAAGGATAACCGAGCTTAAAGAGCTTCTGGAAAACGGCGGTTTTGAGATATCAGCAAAATATGTTGAAACAAAGTCGCTCGTAACAGTCGCTTACATAATTCTTACGGAAGTAATGGAAAGGAAGGATAAGGAATGATACTACTGCCTTTTTATGTTGATGATATCATTAAAACGGCACTGAATGAGGATATAAATTACATAGACAGCACTGCCGACCTGCTTATCCCCGAGGACAGCGTTTCCTCTGCTTATTTCGTAGCAAAGGCAAGCGGCGTTATCGCAGGACTTGAAGTGGCGTTGAGAGTGTTTACCATTCTTGACCCTGATATGCAGATAAAATGCAGCTTTAAGGACGGCGATGCGGTGAATAACGGTGATATTATAGCTGAGTTCACAGGTCACACAAGGCTTATGCTTAAGGCTGAGCGCACCTCGCTCAATCTCCTGCAGCATATGAGCGGTATTGCAACATACACTAATAAGTGTGTGAAGCTTGTTGAGGGCACCAACGCTTCTATAGCCGATACAAGAAAGACGCTCCCCGGACTTCGTGCGCTTCAGAAATACGCTGTTACAGCGGGCGGCGGAAGAAACCACCGCTACAATCTCACTGATGCGGCAATGCTCAAGGATAACCACATTGACGCTTACGGCGGTATTACCGCGGCAGTCGAGGCGCTTCGCAAAAAGGCAGGTCATATGCTTCAGATAGAGGTTGAGACCCGCACGCTCGACGAGGTACAGGAGGCAGTTGATTGCGGCGTTAATGTTATAATGCTCGATAACATGAGCTGTGAGACCATGGCTCAGGCTGTAAAGCTTGTAAATGGCAAAGCAAAGCTTGAGGCAAGCGGAAACATTACCCTTGATAATATCGCAGATGTTGCAAAAACGGGTATTGATATAATTTCACTCGGTGCGTTGACGCACAGTGTTCAGGCTTTTGATATCTCTATGAAATGGAGATAATTATATAAAACAATTCGGAGGTAATTATGCAGATACTTATTCATAGTAACGTTGAAGAAAAGGATATAGTAAATACCATGATTTTGTCAAAATACAAGGGCAAGTGGCTGTACTGCAAGCGCAGAGGCTGTCTTACCTATGAGTTCCCTCAGGGCAAGCGCGAGAGGGGCGAGGATATCGAGGAAACCGCTCACCGCGTATTATCCCAGTGTACAGGCGCAAAAAAGTATGAGCTTATTCCTATTTGCACATATTCCATTACAGACAACGGCGTTACTGAATACGGCAAGCTTTATTTCGGCGGCGTTGTTGATCTCGGAAGCAAGCCTTCCGCCGAAATAGAGCGTATCTATTATCTTGACGCTCACCCCGAAAAGCTTACTTATCCTGAGGTAAATTCTATTCTTGTTGCTGAGGCAAAGCGCAAGGGAATAGAGTAATAATATATCGCAATAAGCGCCGCTGTCGTGCGGTGTTGATGGAGTTGTTATTATGAAGATTGAATTTCATGAGAACGTAAATGACGACCTGCTGAAATATGCTGTTGTTATTGCAAAATATCAGGGAAAGTGGGCTTACTGCAAGCACAGAGAACGCCTTACCTATGAGATACCGGGTGGTCACCGTGAAAAGGGTGAAAGCATTGAGGAAACTGCAAGGCGCGAGCTGTTTGAGGAAACAGGAGCCAAAAAGTACGAGCTTATTCCTATATGCGTTTACTCCGTGACCGATAAGGGCGAGATCTCTTACGGAATGCTGTATTATGCCGACCTTATCGACATCGGTGTGAAGCCAACCAATGAGATAGAAAAGGTTTATTATCTTGATGACCACCCTGAAAAACAGACTTATCCCGAGATACAGCCAAAGCTTATTGCCGAGGCAAAACGCAGAGGCATCGTATCCTGAAGCTAAGCAAAAGAGGAATGATTGAAATGAATACCGCCATGCATTGGGCGAGCGTATGGGGCAACGCTATATCTATTGGTGAAAACCGTCCCGAAAGCTACAACAAAAATCTGACTATACGTTATCCTATCTACTCGCAGTTTGCAGGAAAGGCTTTAAGGCTTACATTTGATAACTACTGCGGCACAGAATCGGTGACTTTCAATAAGGTAACTGTTTATATTGGCGGCAGATTTTATCCTGTTACCTTTGGCGGAAAACGTGAGGTCACTATTGCCGCCGAGGAAAACGCAGTATCTGATGAACTTCAGTGCGAGGTAGAGGCGCAGACGCTTATCGTTGTAAGCTTCTATTTTGAGGATTTTACACAGCTTCGCTCCGCGGTTTATACCAGCGGCCCTCTTACAGAGGGAATTTACGCTATCGGCGACCAGACCGAGGTTGAGGATATCTCTCAGGATATCGCACGAAACACCAATATTATTTATTTCCTCAGTAATGTTTCACTTCTTACGTCAAGTGAAAATCGCGCTGTGGTGTGCTATGGCGACTCTATCACCGCGCAGGATTGGCCTGAATACCTTACGCTTCGCTGCAACCGCGAGGATAAGCTGAATACCTCTGTTATCCGCAGAGCGGCAAGCGGAACAAGAATGCTGCGCGAATATAGCTGTATAACCTATGAAAGCTACGGTCTTATGGGAAGCAAGCGCTTCGACCATGAGGTGCCGACCGATGGCGCTGATACCGTTATCATACAGCATGGTATAAACGATATAATCCACCCTGTCGGCAAGGAGGTAAATCCGTTCAGACCCATGAGCGATCTGCCTACTGTTGAGGAGCTTATCGACTGCATGAAATTCTATATTGAGAAAGCGCGCGGCTACGGATATAAGGTCTATGTAGGCACCCTGCTCCCGATAGAGGGCTGGAGAACTTACGCTCCGTTCAGAGAGCAGCTTCGCACCGAGTTCAACGATTGGATAAGGACAACTGATCTCATAGACGGCTGTATCGACTTTGACAAAGCCGTCTGCGATCCTGAGCGTCCGTCACGTTTTCTGCCCGAGTACGACAGCGGCGACCATCTGCACCCAAGCAAGGCAGGCTATAAA
>JAZNTS010000028.1:0-8138 GCA_045591905.1 Oscillospiraceae bacterium
AAGGGCACACTGCTCAATATCAAGGTTTAAAATCAAAGTACCGGCTCAACCGGTGCTTTTCTCTTACTTTTCAAAGGCGTATTATCAGCTCGTGCCTGAATACACAATGAATGTCCTACAACCGCATCTCATTCACTGACAGCCGCTCCAGCGGCTGTCATTTTTGTTATGTACTGATACTTGCAATTCCACTTGGAATGTGATAAACTATGATTGTCATTCATGACATTGTCCTCCTTTGATTTCCGTTGCGGTCGCCAAACCCGCTTCTATTATATCATAGGAGGACTCTTTTATCTAAAGATTTTTTATTCCACCGCTTCAAGCGGTGGTTTATTTTTGCTAAAGCTACAATAAAAGCGGCGCTTCATATGAAGCAACGTTTTGTTATTCGATTTAAATTAGAAAAGCTTAGCGAGCTTAGCAGCAGCGCCTACGTTACCGAAAGCATACAGCTTACCACTCTCGAGAGCGTCAGCAACGGTCAGCTTGCCGTTTACGATTGCGAGAGCGTCGTCAACGGAAATAGCAGCTTCGATATCTCTCTCGATGTAATCATAAGGAGCAACTGTCAGCTTGCCGTCCTTGACTTCGATATACATATGCGCCTCAAAAGCGCCGTAAAGCTTGATGTCAGCAGCACACTTGCCGTCGATCTTAGCAGCCTTCTTTGCATCAAGCTTCTTAGCGAGCTTAGCAGCGATATCTGCAGCGGTGATCTCCTTCTTAGCGGGAGCCTTCTTTGCAGCGGGCTTCTTAGCAGCAGTCTTAGCTGTTGTCTTCTTGGTAGCAGCCTTAGCAGGAGCCTTCTTCTCGGCAGCCTTTGCGGGAGCCTTCTTTGCAGCAGGCTTCTTAGCTTCTGCCTTGGGAGCAGCCTTAGCTTCGGTCTTAGGAGCAGCAGCCTTTACAGGTTCAGCCTTAGGAGCTGCGGGAGCCTTTACCTCTGCCTTGGGGGCAGCAGCCTTTGCCGGCTCAGCCTTGGGAGCTGCAGCGATCTTCTTCTCTGCGGGAGCAGCAGCCTTTGTTTCAGTCTTTGCTGCAGGTGCAGCAGTCTTCTTTACATTTGCCATGATAGATCTTTTTCCTTTCAAAATTACTGTTGAACTCCCGCCGAAGCAGGAAAATTACTTTACATTACCTATAATAGCACATTTTCTCTCAATTTTCAACCGTTTTTTCAACATTTTTTGCATAAAAAACAATTTTTTTAATCAACAATGTCGGCAGCCGCTGTGGTATCAACGGTGTTCTCTGCCTCTATCGTTTCCGATGGAGTTTCAGGCTCGGACGTATCGCCGCTCTCGCTTGAATCCGAGCTGTCATCGGGGACGGAATCACTGCCGTTTCCCGAGTAGGAGATATTGCTTCTTGAGAAATAGCTGTAAACGCCGTTTGCGATTGCCGCAGCCATTCCCTCTTGATTTATCTCATTCGCCATAGCCATGCACTCGGTCTCGTTGGAGATAAAGCCCATCTCAACAAGCACAGACGGGAAATCCTGCTCAAGCGTTACCCAGTAGTAGCTATACTTGTCGCCGCGGCTTCGGCTTACTCCGTCGCAGTAAACGCTGTTTTCGTAGAACGCGGCAAGTTCGTTGTTTATCGCTTTCGCGAGCGGCTGAGAGAACGATGTGAAATAGTACACCTCAACGCCGCGTGCCTCTGTATTCAACGCTGAATTACAGTGCAACGATATATACATATCCGCGCCGTGATCTCTTGCGATAGACGGACGCTTCTCAGTGAGAATGAACTCGCTCTCGGTCTTAAGTCTTACAACAGTCGCACCGAGCGAGGTAAGCTTTTCTTCAAGCTTCTTTGCAACAGCAAGATTTACAGAGAACTCCGTAACGTTGCCGATAGCTCCGGGGTCAAGCGTGTTTGCAAATTTTCCGTAGCCGTGACCGGGGTCGATAACGATGACCTTACCGCTCAAAGTATCTGTGGGAACTGCAAACGTCAGCATAAGATCGCCGTTTCCATCATAATATGCGCCGCAGCCGCTGTATATTCCCGCCTGTGTAAGAGTAAGCGAAAGACGGAACTTCGGAACGCCGTTCTCCTCTACGATTTCCCATATGCCATCGCTGAAAAGCGAGCACGCATCGAAATTCGGGAGCTTTGTAACGCTCGTCACGTTATCAAATGTAATATACACTTTATTGGCGTTGAAGTTATCAACGGCAAAATCGCCGTCGGGGTCGGAAGTAAAATCAACGGGCGTGGTAACATTGAACGAGGACTTATAGTCAAGATGCAGCTTTATGTAGCTCTTGCCGCCGCTGTTGCCTATCTCCTTAACGAGAAGCGCATTCTCGCCGAGTCCCGTATCGCTGAACACTGTGATGTCATTGTCGTTGAAGCGCTTGCCCGATGTGGTAACCGTGTATCCGCCCGACCTGCTCTTGATATAATCAAGCGTTCCTGCGGGAAGCTGTGAAAACAGCGGCGAGGGAATAGCACCCGTTGTCATTGCGTCGTAAACATCGGTGTAGTTATTTATTACCCTTATGTACTCTACATACTCTGTATCGGAAACGATAGCAGGCATAGTACCAACGACCTCTCCCGTACCTGCAGCACTCTGGTCCTCCAACATATCAACAACGATGTCCTTTACAGGCTCGGGCTTGGCTTCGATAGTTACCGCACCGCCTGTCATTACCTCGTCATAGCCACTGTAAGCCGCATAATAAGAGATATTTCCGAGGTACTGCTCCTGTCCAACAAGACCATCGGGAACAGTAAAGTAACCGACAAACTTTGCATAAGACGAGTTTGAGTCAAGCTCCTCGGCGCTTGCTTCTTTCTCTTTCAGTGTTATAGTCTGACCGCCGACAGTCGCGCTAACATCTGCGCCGCTGTACGCTACAGCTACCAGCGATATCTGAGCGCCGCCCTCAACGATAACATCGTCCGTCTGCTCAATAGACTTCATAACATCTATCTTTCGCTCGATCTCATATTTGTAGCTCTTGCCCTTGTGTTCGATCTCAAAGCTGTTCCAGCCGACCTCAAGAGGCTCGTTGAAATAGAAGTTGCCTGCTTCGTTCAGCTTGATCTTTTCGCCGTCAAAATAAACATCGAAGTTTTCGTCAAACGTACCCATGAACTTTACTGACGGATCATAAGTAACAAAGCTGAGAGAAGACGGAGATATCATTTCAAGGTCTTCAAATATCGTATCGGTGTTTATCTGCTCGGAAAAGTATTTCATCAGCGTTTCCGTAGAGCCGAGCGGATCGTCTTTAAGCGCAGCGTAGGAATTGAACGCACTGCCGCCGATATTCTCGTAATCCTCCATCACCGTGAGCTGACGGAGAAGCTGATCCTCATACCAGCCCTTGAAATTGCCTATCCTCTCATTGAGGTGCAGTACATAAGTCTTTGCACCGTTTGCTTCGGTGAGGTCGTACCACCATCTGATAACGCTGTCGAAATTCAGCTCCTTGTTTGCAGTCGAGCCGTAGGTCTTGACCATAACGAAGTCGGCATATCCGTCCTCAATATACTTTCTTGTATCGGAAAAGCCGTCGTACAGCGCCTCTACGCTGTCCTTGGTGTCCGAGCCAAGCTCGTTTGAGGAGGCATTTGCCCACATATCGTTTATCATAAGACCGACAGCAACCGAATTATTGGTGCGGCGTGTTATCTCCGAAATACTGCGCACGATATATTCGTTGGTTTCATACAGCCAATTCTCATAGCCTATGCCCGAGCCGCTGTGCATATACTCCGCAAACATCGTTTCGCTGTCTGTGGTATAGTAATTCGTGAGAAGCACGCCGTCGCAGGCGTATTTCATCATAAACTTATGCACTGCCGCAGAAAAGCCGCTTTTTATGCCCACTCCCTGCTCCGCAAGGTTCACTAGCATTGCATTTACGTCAAGAACGACAAACACCGACATACCCGCGTCACGGAAATAATCTATCGCAGTGCCGAGCACGCTCGTTCCCGAATTAAGCTCAAAATCGTAGTAGCTGACGCCCTCGTTGTCGCTGTTGAGCAGCACGGTGTTCATTCCATAGCCGCTTATCTCGCTGTAAAGAGTTTCAAGCTCACCCGCAAGCGTGATATCAGAGTCGTCCTCTGTGCAGAAATCAACGCCGGGAGTAAGCGTTACCGCTCTCATTCCGCTGCGAAGATGCACCTTATTCTCGCGCTGCACGGGAACAACTGCTATATCCTCTGCCGCTTCTGCCTCAGTCGTCTGCGCAGGCTCTGCATAAGCCGTGTAGCTGCACGTCAGCATTGTTGCCGCAAGCGCGGCACAAAATAGTCTTTTAATTCTGTTTTTCATTGTTTTCCCCATTATTTAGCTGAAAATTATGTTTTTATATTCGTCCATCTCAGCCCAGACCTGCTCATAAACATCGCTGTCCGCGCTGAAAATGCTGTTATAGCTGTAAAGCGAAGTGCCGCCGTAGGAGGAGCATTCCATCGCTTCCTGAAGCTGTCGCGCGAGTATTGCGCTGTCGGTTATCCATTCGTTTTTGCCATCGCCCGCCCATGTGTCCTCTGTTCCAATCTTATAGGCAGACAGACCGACCACAAGCGGCTTGCCGCCCGCCGAAGCAAAGGCGTCCCAACGCGCAAGACATTTGGAATACGGCTGTGTGGAATTATCAAAGCCGTAATAAATCTGAGGAACTATATAATCAATATAGCCGTCCTCTTTGCACCATTTTTCAACATCGGCATATATCTTTTCGTAGTTGTTTTCGATACTGCCCTGACAGCTTACGCTGAAAAGCGCTGTAGGATTGGCGTTCTTTACGCAATCGTAAAGTCCCTCAACCATTCTGTCGCAGTTTGCAAAACGGAAATCGGCAAGGCTTGAATAGCCGCTTTCCGAGAATGCCTTTTTGTCAAAGGACGAGTCTGTTGTGGGATAAAAATAGTCGTCGATATGAAGTCCGTCTACATCGTAATTTGCCACTATCTCGGAAGCTCCGTCGCACACAAGCTTGATAGTCTCGTCATAGGCGGGATTTAGGTAGTAGTAACTACCTACCTCAACTATATAAGTGCCATTCTTATCCTTGTACCAATCATACAAGATATAATCTTTGTAGGAAGCCACATCACGCGGGCGGAACATTCTAAGCGGATTTATCCACGCCTGAACTGACAGCGAGCGCTCGTGCGCTTCGTCTATAAGCACCTCAAACGGGTCGTAGTCGGGAGATACATCAAGAGTTCCTGATGCGTTTTTAGACCACGGAAAAAGCTCAGACTCATAAAAAGCGTCACCGTGAGAGCGCGCGTGGACATAAACTGTGTTTATTCCGAGTGAAACGCAGTTGTCAAAGGCTTTGCCAATATTTTCGCGGTACTGCGATTCGCTCTTGCCTTTCATAAGCGAGATGTGATCGAGATAGGATATCCAGATACCGTGCACCTCGTCATAATTAAGCGCAGTGTAGGTGTTCTGTGTTACATCGGGCAGCTCCACAGGCTCGTCGCGCTCTGTTTTTGCGGTAGTCTGCTGTGTCGTCAAGACTGTAGTCTGCTCAGTCGTCGCAGAGGACTGCGGCGGCTCGGTATCAGACGAGGTCTGCTCTGTAGTATCCGCGGGGTCATCTGACGGCAGCACTATCTCTATCGGCTCTTTTGTGGTAGTAACATAGCTCACCGAAGTGGAAGCTGTACTTTCCTCTGTCGCCGAAGCCGAGGTCTGCGCCGATGAGGTTTCGGACTTGTCCGTTATCTGCGGCATATCAGTTTTTTCAGCTTCGCTCGTAGTTTGCGGCACAGAGGAATAACCGCCCGCGTCAACGCTGTTTATATCATTTTTACTTTCGGTGTCCTGCTTTGCGGCGCACGCAGTAAGAAGCATAGCTGCCAAAATCACCGAAAAAACACATTTTATCCTGTTGTTCATTTTTCCCCCTTGCCGCTTTCCCCCACGGCAAATTGCATTTCATGGATATTACAATTTTATATAGTTATCTATATTATAGCAAAAAGCAACGCTAACGTCAATACTTTTTGCCTTAATATAGACGCAAAAACACTGATTTTTCACAGTTTTTTTATTTTTCGCCAAAAAGTATTGACATTGACGTTTTTTTAAACTAAACTATATGATAGGTATTTATGTACCGCGGTCTTACCGCTCAACTAAGGAAGGATATACCGAAAATGGAGAACATTATCAGTCTGAGAAACATCGTTGTTGAATTTGACGGCGAGCAGATACTGAAAAACATCGACCTTGATATCAAGGACAAGGAATTTGTTACGCTGCTTGGCCCGTCTGGCTGCGGCAAGACGACAACGCTTAGGATAATCGGCGGCTTTCTCACGCCCAACAGCGGCGATGTTATGCTTGAGGGCAAGCGCATAAACGACCTGCCGCCTCACAAGCGCGATGTAAACACGGTATTTCAGAGATACGCGCTGTTCCCTCACCTGAACGTCTATGAAAACATAGCATTCGGTCTGAGAATAAAGAAGCTCCCTGAAAAAGAGATACAAAAGCGCGTTGGCGAAATGCTGGAGCTTGTAAACCTCCGCGGCTTTGAAAAGCGCACGATACACCGTCTTTCGGGCGGTCAGCAGCAGCGTGTTGCTATCGCACGAGCTCTTGTAAACCGTCCTAAGATACTGCTTTTGGACGAGCCTCTCGGTGCGCTCGACTTAAAGCTCAGAAAAGAGATGCAGATAGAGCTTCGCAAGATACAGCAGGCGCTGGAGCTTACCTTTGTGTATGTAACCCACGATCAGGAGGAAGCTCTCACAATGAGCGACACCGTCGTTGTCATGAACAACGGTCATGTGCAGCAGATAGGCTCTCCCACTGATATATATAACGAGCCTGTGAACGCATTCGTCGCAGACTTTATCGGAGAAAGTAATATCCTCAACGGCTCAATGCCGCGCGACTGCCTTGTGGAGTTCTGCGGAAAGCAGTTTGAGTGCGTTGATAAGGGCTTCTCTCCGAACGAAACTATTGATGTAGTTATCCGTCCCGAGGATATCAAGGTCATTCCCGCCGCTGACGCAAAGCTCACGGGAATAGTGGAATCCGTTGTATTCAAGGGCGTTCACTATGAAATGATCGTTGACGGCGTTGACCACAAGTGGATGATACAATCCACAAAGGCCGAAGAAGTCGGCAGCATGATCGGCATGACCTTTGACCCGTTTGATATCCATATAATGAAAAAGGCAAAGGAGGAAGACTGATTGAAAAAGCTCCGCGTTTTTGCCTTTCCATACCTTATATGGATGGTAGTATTTATTGTCGTTCCTCTGCTGATGGTTGCGTATTTCGCATTTACTGACAGCAGCGGCGCGTTCACACTTGACAACGTTGCTGACGCGGGTCAGTACACTAACATTTTCGTGCGCTCAATTTGGCTTGCCGTTATTGCAACGGTCGTATGCCTTATCATCGCTTATCCTCTTGCTTTTCTGCTCTCCCGCATGAAAAAGCACCATCAGGGCACAATGCTGATGATAGTTATGCTGCCGATGTGGATGAACTTTCTTCTGCGCACCCGCGCATGGGTAACGCTGCTCGGCAACACGGGCGTTATTAACTCCATTCTCGGCGTATTCGGATTAGATTCCGTGAAAATGCTAAACACCGAGGGCGCTGTCGTTCTCGGCATGGTATACAACTATCTGCCGTATATGATACTTCCGCTGTATTCGGTTATGGTGAAGATCGACAAATCGGTGCTGGAGGCAGCCTCCGACCTCGGCTGCAACTCCGTGAAAACGCTGTTTAAGGTAGTCGTTCCGCTGAGTCTTCCCGGAATCATGTCGGGAATCACGATGGTTTTCGTTCCCGCTATCAGTACATTTATTATTTCAAGAATGCTCGGCGGCGGCTCAAACCTGCTTATCGGCGACCTTATCGAGATGCAATTCCTAGGAAACGCATACAATCCGCACCTCGGCGCGGCGATCTCACTGGTGCTTATGGTGATAATCCTACTGATAATGACCATTATGAACCAGTTCGACCCCGACGATCAGGTATTGATGTAAGGAGGTGCAGATATGAAAAAGCTTGGAAAAATATATATCACACTTGTCATTCTGTTCCTCTATGTTCCGATATTCGTGCTGATCGTATTCTCGTTCAACGAGTCGAAAAGCCGCAGCGTCTGGACGGGATTCTC
>JAZNTS010000029.1:0-5540 GCA_045591905.1 Oscillospiraceae bacterium
AAGGAACAGCTATGGACAAAATGAGCTACAACACAAAGCAGCGCGACGAGATAGTTGAGTTTTTCGGCAGGCATCGCGGCGATTGCTTTACTGCAAAGGACATCATAAAAAGCGGCGAGATATCGGTCGGCGAGGCTACCGTATACCGCACGCTGTCAAAGCTTGCAAATCAAGGCGTTTTGAAGCGCTACACGGGTGACGGCGCGGGCGCGTCGTATCAGCTTAACGAGGGTGAGAGCTGCAACAGCCATTTCCATCTGAAATGCGAAAGCTGCGGCAGGCTTATCCACATGGACTGCGGATTTATGGCAGATATGAAAAAGCATATAGGGAGCAGCCATGATTTCACTGTTAATATAGGAAAAACGGTGATATACGGGCTTTGCGGAGATTGCGGAAGTAAAGGAGAAGTGGAAAAGAAATGAAAAAGATAATTGCGATATTTACTGCTGCGGCAGTTATGTGCGGCTTTGTCGGCTGCTCTGGTGCGAGCGACCGCGATAGTGACAAGCTCAGCATAGTTACAACGATATACCCTGCATACGATTTCGCGCGACAGGTGTTCGGAGATACGGCTGAAGTAACTCTGCTGCTTAAACCCGGCATGGAGAGCCACTCCTACGACCCATCGGCAAAGGACGCGCTGACGATTGCGGAATGCGACCTGTTTATATACAACGGCGGCGAGAGCGACCAGTGGGTGGTTAATATCCTTGAGGGCGCGTCTGATGTGAAAACTCTGCGCATGATGGACGTTGTTGAGCTTCACGAGGAGGAGCTTGTTGAGGGAATGGAGCACGAGCATGACGAAAGCTGCGACCACGAGCATGAGGAAACGGAGTACGACGAGCACATCTGGACTTCACCTGAAAATGCTATAAAAATAGTACAGGCAATTGCTGACGAGGCTTGTGCGATATCTCCCGAAAATGCGGCGCAGTATGAGCTTTCTGCTACAGAATATATATCAGATATCGCAGAGCTTGACCATAGCTTTACCGAGCTTTTTAAGAATGAGCAGCGCTATTTCGTGTTTGGCGACCGTTTCCCGCTGCTGTATTTCTTTGAGGAGTACGACCTTGATTACTACGCGGCATTTCCGGGCTGTGGCAGCAACACCGAACCGTCCATTAAGACGATAACCTTTCTCAGCGAAAAGCTTTCGGGAGATGAGGTCATTCCTGCGGTGTTCTGTATAGAGCTTTCAAACCGCGATATCGCACAAACCCTTGCAGGCGAGGCAGAGCTTCCTGTTTTGGAGTTCCACGCCTGCCACAACATAACTGCAGATGATTTCAACGCGGGAGAAACGTATGTTTCGCTTATGCAGAGGAATTACGATACATTAAAAAATATACTTTCATGAGGAACTTATGGCACTGATAAAGACAAATGAAATAACACTGTCTTACGAAAATATGACAGTGATAGACAAAATGAGTTTTGAAGTAAACGCGGGCGATTATCTCTGCATAGTTGGTGAGAACGGCAGCGGCAAAAGTACTCTTATAAAAGCGCTTTTATCGCTGAAAAAGCCCTCGGGCGGCAGCATTGATTTCGGTGACGGTCTGCGCCGAAACGAGATAGGCTATCTTCCGCAGCAGACGGGAGCTCAAAAGGATTTCCCTGCAAATGTAGGAGAGGTGGTTATTTCGGGCTGCCTTAACCGCAAGGGTCTGCGCCCGTTTTATTCCGCAAAGGATAAGGCGCTTGCGATGGAAAATATGATGAAGCTCGGAATATGGAAGCTTAAAAAGCGCTCCTACCGTGAGCTTTCGGGCGGTCAGCAGCAGCGTGTGCTGCTTGCGAGGGCGCTTTGCGCTACAAAGAAGCTGCTTCTTCTTGACGAGCCTGTTTCGGGACTTGACCCGATGGTAACGGCGGAGCTTTACGGCATGATCTCTGGAATCAACAAAAGCGGCGTTACTGTTATCATGGTTACTCACGACATCGCGGCTGCTATGCAGTACGCAAGCCATATCCTGTGCCTTCGCTCGGGAAGCTGGTTTTTCGGAACAAAGCAGGAGTTTGCTGAGAGCGAGGCTTCTGCTTTTATGAGAGGCGGTGAGCAGAAATGATAGAGATGTTTTCCGCGATGGCGAGATTCCCTGCGATAACCTATATGCTTATAGTTGGCGTTTTGGTGAGCCTTTGCGCCGCGCTGCTCGGTGTTTCGCTGGTGTTGAAGCGTTACTCCATGATAGGTGATGGACTTTCGCACGTTGGCTTCGGTGCGCTTGCGATAGCCTCGGTCATGAACATAGCGCCGATGGCGGTTGCAATTCCTGTCGTAGTCGTAGCGGCGTTCATTCTGCTGCGCCTTTCCGATAACGGCAAGATAAAGGGTGACGCTGCGATAGCTATGCTGTCCACGGGCGCGCTTGCGATAGGCGTTATGGCGAACTCGCTGTCGGGTGCGAATATCGACCTTGAAAGCTACCTTTTCGGCACGATAGTTTCCGTAAACGCGGACGACGCGCTGATAAGCATTATCCTTGCAGCGGTGGTGCTGACGGTATTTGTGCTGTTCTACACGCGAATCTTCGCGGTGACGTTTGACGAGAGCTTTGCAAGGGCGACAGGCACGAATGCGGGGGCATATAATCTCTTGATAGCGCTGCTTACTGCGGTGACTATCGTAGTCGGCATGAAGCTGCTTGGCAGTATGCTGATATCCAGCCTTATCATCTTCCCGTCGCTGTGCGCGATGAGGGTGTTCAAGAGCTTCCGCTCGGTGACGATATGTTCGGCTGTGATCTCAGTCGTCAGCGTTGTCGCGGGTATGAGTATTTCGTTTTCGTTTGAAGCGCCATGCGGCGCAAGCATAGTCTGCGTGAACCTCGTTATCTTCGCGCTGTTCTTCGTGGCAGGTAAGATACGGCAGAGGAATAAGAAAGGATAAAAGTATGGCTGATTGGATAAAAGCGCACAAATTCAGCATTATCTATTTCGTTTCGTTCTTTCTGTATCCCTTTATACCTGTGCTGATATATCCTTTGGGGGATTATAGTGCGGTGGCAGTAGCGGTGCTGATATTCCTGTTTCAGCTTGCCTACATAATATGGCTGCGCCGCAAGGAAAATGTAAGCCTTGGCAGAAGCATAGCACGGTTTTTCCTGTATCTGCTTGCTATGCCGAATGTGTGGTTTGCGTGGTATTATATTGATATTTTTAATAACGGTTATACTTACTGGTCTCTTTTCAACTATGTTGGTGATACATATTACGGCTTTGAGGCATGGGAAAAAAGCATCTTTGAGCGAAGCGTTTTTGGTTTGTTTTTTATTGTGTTTGCGGTGTATCTCGCGCTGTACTTTGTGATAAGCGCTGCGATACGTAGGTCGCAGGCGAAAAAATGAAGTAAATATAAAGCTCCGATACGTGTTTATCGGAGCTTTTACTGTTCTATTTCCAATTCCTCGGAGCTGAAGATGTCATCATCAAGAAATTCTGTCAGGGTCATATCAAAGCCTTTTGCAAGCATTATTACAGTGCTTAGCGTTACGGTCTTGTTGCGACCGTTCATTATGCATTGCATACTTCCGTGCTGTATCCCTGACCTCTGCTCAAGACGATATTGCGTCATATTCTTTTCTTTCAGCAGCTTTGATATGCGCTGTGCCACGGCATTATTGACAGTCAAGACAACACCTCCTATGCTCTGTAGTTCTGCCTACATAATTATATTTTACTGATATTTTAGAAAATTATAAGAATGTACACCTACATATCTGATTGATTTTTGTTTTGCGATGTGTTATAATGTGTAGGCACGCCTACATAAAAGAGGAGGCTGTATTATGATAATCACCTTTTGCGGTCATTCAGGTTACAGCAAAAAAGAGGAAGATGAAATCGCAATGCTTGACCTATTGGAAAAGCAAATAGGATATGAATCTGTAGAGTTATATTTGGGCGGTTATGGCGGATTTGACAACTTTGCGTATAGCTGCTGTAAGAAGTATAAGGAAAAGCATTCCAATGTTTCGCTGGTATTTGTTACACCTTACTTTACTATCGAGTATCAAAAAAAGCACTTAAGTGCTCTGAAAGATCAATATGACTATATAATCTATCCTGAAATTGAAGATAGACCCAAAAGGTTTGCGATTACTTATCGCAACAGATATATGATTGATCGTGCTGATATTGTGATTGCTTATATTGCTCACGATTGGGGAGGTGCGTTCAAAACATATCAATACGCAAAGAGCAAAGGTAAGATAATCATTAATCTTGCGGAAAAGTAGTTCGGCGTCTTGTCCCGTATTTTCGCCAAAAATCCCGCATATATTGTCCCAAGGCGGTGATAATATGGTTTACAGCTTCAATGATATTCGTTGCAAAGAAATAATCAACGTCAAGAACGGCTGCCGTCTTGGCTATCCCGATGATATCGAGTTCGACAGCTGCACTTCAAAGATATGCAGGCTCGTGATCTTCGGCAGGGCGAAATTCTTCGGGTTGTTTGGCAGGGAAGAGGATATCTGCGTAAAATGGTGCGATATTGAGGTAATAGGCGAGGATACGATACTCGTTTCTTGTGATTGTCCATCAAATTCACCAAAAGGAAAGCGCGGAGGTTTCGGAAATTTGTTTAAATGACAGGAAATTTGTACTTGAAATCTAAATTGATTTGTGGTATAATATTTCAGTAAATGTGCCGTGGACTTGCGTCCTGCACAAATACACACACGGGAATAACCGCCTTTGGTGCGCTCTCACGGCGTCAGGTACGGTGTTTTTCCGTGGAGGAAAAATTTTATTAAACCAAATTCAGGAGGAAAACACAAATGGCAGTAGTATCTATGAAGCAGCTTCTCGAAGCCGGCGTTCACTTCGGTCACCAGACCAGAAGATGGAACCCCAAAATGGCTCCCTACATTTTCACAGAGAGAAACGGCATCTACATCATCGACCTGCAGAAGACAGTAAAGAAGCTTGACGAGGCTTATAACTTCATTCACGAGGTTGCAGCTAACGGCGGCGAGGTTCTTTTCGTTGGTACAAAGAAGCAGGCTGCTGATTCCATCAAGGAAGAGGCACTCCGCGCTGGCGCTCACTTCGTAAACGCTAGATGGCTCGGCGGTATGATGACAAACTACAAGACAATCCAGAGAAGAATCGCAAGACTTGAGCAGCTCCATACAATGGAGACAGACGGCACATTCGATCTGCTTCCCAAGAAGGAAGTTATCAAGCTTAACCACGAGATCGAGAAGCTTGAGAAGTTCCTCGGCGGTATCAAGAACATGAAGAAGCTCCCCGGCGCTCTCTTTATCGTTGACCCCCGCAAGGAGAAGATCGCTGTTGCAGAGGCTAAGAAGCTCGGTATCCCCGTTGTTGCTATCGTTGATACAAACTGCGATCCCGATGAGATCGACTATGTTATCCCCGGTAACGATGACGCTATCAGAGCTGTAAAGCTCATTGCAGGCGCAATGGCTGACGCTATCATCTCTGCTAACCAGGGCACAGCTGAGGCTGCTGTTCCTGAGACAGAGGAAGCTGCTGAGTAATTTTTATCAATAGACTATTAT
>JAZNTS010000030.1:0-10321 GCA_045591905.1 Oscillospiraceae bacterium
CGAGTTTTCAACCAAAATAATAGTTTTTACAGCTTTCAACGTGAATAACTTACCTAAAAAAGCTGTTGAATAGATATTGTTGATATAATTTTCAACTTTAATATCAGTAATCATTATCAAAAATTCAAAAATTCATCTTTAAAACTAGATTTAATAAAAATCTACAAAATGTATAATTTTTGATTTAAACTCACTTTTAACACAGAAATCAACCTTTGAAAATCAGTTCAGTTAAATATTTTATCATAGTGTTTTTGATTAAAATGCGGTTTTTTCACAATTTCAACCGAGTTTTCAACTAAAATGCAGTGTTTTACACACTTTATACGCTAAGTTTTTAGGTTTAATGTTGAAAACTTGTTAAAACTGTGTATAAATTCATATTTCCGAACAATAATGAATGGAGAGGTGTTGAATATGATCAAAGGTGTAAACAAGAGTATAATTGAAATTGACCCGAAAGGTCACAGTTATTTTGAAAAGCTGATCGTAATACTGAAAGATATTCCTGAGCTTCCCAGTGACGAGGAAATTGAAAGCTGTGCAATGCTTATGCTTGGTAAAGCTCCCTCATCATTCAGAAAAAGAAGCTCTGTGTTTAAAATGCTGCTTTGCGGCTTACTAGGCGCTGTTATCATGGCAGGTGTTTTGCTTTTGCTGTATTTGTTTGTTTAATATTCACAGAATACCGCTTAATATTTATCTTTATTTGTGCTTGAAAAAAATTGCGATTTGTGTTATGATTAATTATATAGTTTATATTTTATATATTTAATAAGTTATATTATCTAATTATTTTTGATCAGACGTTATTCAGCGTCAAGTAGAATTTATGGAATGGTGAAAAGAATGGATAGGTTATCTTCTCTGTCAGATATTTACAATCTTGTTATTGATAACTGCGTTAAGGAATACGGTATATCCGAATCTGCGCGCGAGCTTTGGCTTGACCCCTTAAATCCCGTTGAAATGAAGGGAAACAAGGTTGTGCTTTCAACAGATCTTGAATTTAAGCGCGACACTTTGAACGGACTGTATCTTGATAAGCTTCAGGAGCAGTTTACCAATATTCTGGGATTTCCTATAAACGTTGAAATAATAATCAGCGGAGATACTCCCACTGCCGCTTCAAAATTTGACAATATCAAAAATAACGAGGATATTTCAAATCAGATCGAAAATATCGTAAACGACAAGAAGATTACATATACATTTGATACTTTTATCGTAGGTCCGTCAAATAATCTTGCTTTTGCCGCAGCAAAGGCTGTTTCGCAAAAGCAGCATGAAAAATATAATCCGCTGTTTATTTACGGTGATTCGGGTCTCGGAAAGACTCATCTTCTCTCCGCTATACAGCACGAGATGGAAAAAAACTATCCCGGCATTAATATTATTTATATATCTGCTGAAACATTCACAAACGAGTTTCTGCACTCCATCTCCTCTAACAGCACCGAGAAATTTGACGATAAATATAGAAGCGCCGACGCACTTCTTATTGACGATATCCAGTTTATTGCCGGTAAGGAGCAGACAGAGGAAAAGTTCTTCCATATCTTTAACGAGCTGTATAAGCTGAATAAGGCTATAGTTCTCACCTCTGACCGTCCCGCCAAGGAGATCAAATCTATCTCCGACAGATTGAAAACAAGGTTTTCATCGGGTCTTGCCGCAGACGTAAGAGCGCCTGAATATGAAACAAGACTTGCAATTATTCAGCGCAAGGCAGAGCTTCTCAATTTCAAGATCCCCGATGATGTTGTAGATTTCATCGCAACAAAGCTGAAATCCAATATCCGTCAGATAGAGGGCGTTGTAACAAAAATGAACGCTCTTTATATGGTATCCAAAATGAAGCCTACTATCGTAGTTGCTCAGAACGTTATTAAAGATATAGTATCAGATCATCAGCCTATCCCGATCACAGTGGATAAGATAATCAGCGAGGTTGCTAAGATCTATAATGTTCAGCCCGATGAGATGAGATCACCGAAGCGCTCCTCTGCTATATCTACTGCGCGAAAGATAGCGATGTATGTCATTCAGGATATAACAGGACTTCCTTACGAAACTATCGGTCAGGAGTTCGGCGGAAGAGATCACTCCACTGTCGTTTACGCTATCAAAAACGTAAAGGAAACTATGGAACGCGACAGCGGCACACGCTCTCTTATTCAGGATCTTATAAAGAATATCAAAGCCAACCAATGATCAATATAAAAAATAAAGGCAATAACCTTTCGGCAGTTGCCTTTATTTTTAGGACGGTTTTCAGTAGATTGTCAACAAATTTTCATTCGTTTTCAACGTTCAGTTGAAATAAAAAACGTTTTTCAACTTTTCACCATTTTTTTAGTAAGTCAAGGTTGAAAAAAACTGATCAAAATTGGCTTTATAAAGCCAAAATCGTGGTTATCCACAAAATCAACCGCCCTTATTATTATTATGATTATATATTATTATCTTATATTATATCATTCATTTTAAATTTCTGCTGTGAAAGGAGTTCATTATGAAATTTACCTGTCAAAAGGAAATAATTTTAAGTGCTGTTCAGACTACGTCAAAGGCAGCAGCAGGAAAATCAAGCATTCCCGCACTTGAGGGAATACTGCTCGAGCTTGAGGGTAATAACCTTACAGTAACAGGATATAACCTTGAAATAGGAATAAAGACAGATATCGGTGTAAACGGTATAGAAAACGGCAATATCGTTATTAATGCAAGAATGGCAGGCGATATTATAAGGAAGATGCCCTCGGGTGAGATAACCTTCAGCTGTGATGGAAATAACATGGCGACCATAACAAGCCGCGAAACTGAATTTTCGGTTATGTGCATGAGCGCTGATGATTATCCTGTTGTTCCGCAGGTCAATCCCGAAACAAGCTTCTCTGTACCGCAGAAAATGATCAAGAGCATGATAAATCAGACAAAGTTTGCAGTCGCAGTTACTGATACAAAGCCTGCACTTATGGGCTGTAAATTTGAAATATGCGACAATATCCTCAGCGTTGTTGCAGTTGACGGAGTGAGAATAGCCCTCAGACAAGAGTCTGTTGTTTATGATAACATTGAATTTATCGTTCCCGCAAAGACTCTTGACGAGCTTGTTCATATACTCTCTGATGATAATGATAAAAATGTTACTTTCTGTATAGATAAAAATCAGATATCTTTCAGCGTTGGCGACTATATTATGATATCCCGACTGATAGACGGTGAGTTTATACCTTACAAGAATCACCTTGTTTGCAGCGACGAGATATTCGCAGAAGTAAACTGCCGCGATATCATCGAGATGCTTGAGCGCTCCATGCTGATAATAAATGAAAAGAATAAAAATCCTATCCGCTGCGAGCTTAATGGAGATACTCTTTCTATGAGCTGTACGACAGGTCTTGGAAAGATAAACGATAAGATAAGCGTTAAATATAACGGTGAGCCTATTACAATAGGCTTTAATGCAAAATATATGCTGGACGCTTTCAAGGCTTGCGATTCTGACGCTGTAAAGCTTATTATGAGCAGCTCTGTTGCTCCTATAATCATAAAGCCGCTCAGCGGAAATGAGTTTACTTTCCTTGTGCTTCCTATGCGCCTTAAATGAATAGAACACTGGGAAAAAATATGCCGCATAAATATGCGGATAGACTGATATCGAAAGGAATTTTAAATATATGGAAGAAATAAAGATAGTTACACCTTTTATTAAGCTTGACCAGCTTGTAAAATTTGCAGGTCTCGCCGAAACAGGTGCAAAGGCTAAAATACTTATAGAGCTTGGCGAGTTCAATGTGAACGGCGATCTCTGCACTAAGAGAGGAAAGAAGATTAAGCCCGGCGATGTTATCGACTTCAAAAATAAAAAGTATAAGGTAGTTTATGACGAGGCTGCTGCGGCTGAACAGGCTGAAGAATAATTAATGATAATTACTAAGATATATATTCGGAATTTCCGAAATATCAAGGAAGCAGAGCTTTGCTTCGACAAAAATTTGAATATCTTTGTTGGGAAAAACGCACAGGGTAAGACTAATCTTATGGAGGCTTTGTCCGTCTGTTTAGGCGGAAGCTTCCGCCATGTGCGTTTTTCTCAATATTTGCCTGCTTCTGACCCGAAAGCAGAGGTGCTGATACGCCTAAATTTCACGGACGATGAAAACACCCGCGAAAATACTGTAGAATACTCGATTTCGGGCAATAAACCGCTTGTGACATACAACGGACTGAAAATGAATGACGCTGCGGAATTATACGGAGTGTTAAAATATGTTGTTTTTATACCGGAACACCTCAATCTTATAAAGGGCAGTCCCGAGCTTCGGCGCAGCTATCTTGATGATGTTGCGGTAATGCAGACAAAAACACATTTGAAAAAGCTGTCTAGATATAACAGAGGGTTAAAACAGCGTAATAATATACTGTCATTTATCAATCCTCATACATCTGCGGCAGAGCTTTCCGCGCAGCTTGCAAGCTGGAATGAGGTCTTAGCTGGAGAGGGAATAAACGTAACCTACGGCAGGCTTAAATATTTTGCTTTTCTGAAAGAATATGCAGCGGAGATATATTCGCTTCTGACAGAGGGTGCAGAGCAGCTTGAAATGGATTATTGCAGCTCTGTTTTTAAAACTGAAAGTATAAATTTTGATAATGTAAACCAAATGTTTACAGATTATATTCACAAATTAGAGCAGGATATTGAAACCGAGATGAAGCTTCGCTATACTTTGAGCGGAGTTCACCGCGATGATGTGAATTTCTATATTAACGGCATGGCAGCAAGAGATTTTGCGTCGCAGGGACAGCTCAGAAGCGCCGCATTGGCTCTCAAATTGTCCGAAGCGGAAATTATCCGCCGAAAGAATAAAACCTGTCCTGTGGTAATTCTGGACGATATTTTGAGCGAGCTGGATCATATCCGCAGAAGCTTTGTTATTAACAATATTGAAAAATCTCAGGTATTTATTACTTGCTGTAATATTGATGACCTGTCATCTCTTAAAAACGGAAAGACATGGGTAACTGAAAACGGTACTTTCACGGAGGTGTGATATGTTTCTTTTCCTCGGCGGTGATCATACAGTAAAATGCAGTGATGTTATCGGTATATTTGATATTGAGGAATGCTCGGTAAGCCGAACTACCGCGGATTATCTCAATTCCTGTCAGAAGAAAAAAAAGATAGTTTATGTTTCGCAGGATATGCCGAAATCTTTCGTAGTGTGTTCGGATAACACATACGTGACGAATGTTGCAAGCTCAACTATAAATAAGCGAGGAAAGATATGAAAAGAATTATTTGTATAATATTCATTTCAGTATTGTTATTGTTTTCTTTATCAGGCTGCTATTCATATAAAGAAATTGACAGTATATATGTTTATAAACATGAAAATTATTTCAATTATGATTATGAACGACTTGTTGATCTTAAAAATTGTAAATTGTTTATGTATTCATCTGAAGAAACAGGAAAAAGAAGAAATATCAATGAAGAAAATCAAGGATACAAAGAAATCGAAGATCTGGATTCTGTAAAAGTAGAACAGTTTAAAAATGATATTTCAGAACATGGTATAAATTCATGGAAAGAATCTTATTATAACGATGGTACTATGGACGGAGTATCTATTGAAATAGCAATCAATTATTCTGATGGTACTCAAAAAACAACTTATGTTTATTATAAATATCCTGATAATTGGGAAGCAATAAGAAATGATATGTTTAATTTAACCGGACGTTACTTAATATGAATAAAAAACCTGTGCGTAATTTCAATATTCCCGCACAGGCTTTTTATTGCCTTTTTTAGAGGTTTATATATCTCCTCTGTATAGGTATATATTTTTTTGCTAAAAATCAAAATTAGGGGCAAAAACGCTTGAAATTTTAACTTATTTATGGTATACTATATATAATATAGGCAAATATGTTTTTTAGAGGCAAGGGTGACTTGTTCGTCCTTGCCTGTTTTATTCACGGAGGGTAATATGGCAGAAAACGAAAACGCTCTTGACGTCAACTATGGCGCGGACGATATACAAGTGCTGAAGGGTCTTGAGGCGGTAAGAATCCGTCCCGGTATGTACGTCGGCTCCTCGGGTGAGGGCGGACTGCATCATCTGGTTTATGAGATAGTGGATAACTCTATCGACGAGGCTCTTGCGGGCTACTGCACTCAGATAGATGTGTCTATTCTTCCCGATAACGCTATAAGAGTAATTGATAACGGTCGTGGTATACCTACTGCAATAAATCAGTCTGAGGGTATATCTGCCGCAACTGTCGTATTTACTATCCTCCATGCGGGCGGTAAGTTCGGCGGCGGCGGTTACAAGGTGGCAGGCGGTCTGCACGGCGTTGGTGCGTCTGTTGTAAACGCTCTGTCCGAGTGGCTTGAAGTTGAGATCCATGACGGTAAAAATGTACATTTCCAGCATTTTGACCGCGGTGAATATACCGAGCCGATAAAGATCATAGGTGACACCGACCGCACAGGTACACAGGTAACCTTTAAGCCCGACAACGAGATATTCCATACAACTGAGTTCAAATATGATATACTGCAGGAAAGACTGCGTGAAAAGGCTTTCCTTAACGGCGGTCTGAAAATTACTCTTTCCGACCTGCGTGACCCCGAAAATCCTGTTAAAGAGGTAATGCAGTATGACGGCGGTATTATGAGCTATATCGAATGGCTCAATCAGAAGCGCGGTGCAGATGTTCTTCATCAGGACGTTATATTCCTGCACGGCGAAATGAACGGCATTGATGTTGAGATCGCGTTCCAGTATACCACAGACTTTAACAGCGAGGTATTCCGCAGCTTTGCAAACAATATCCACACAGGCGAGGGCGGTACTCATGAGCTTGGCTTCAAAAAGGCACTCAGCAAGGTAATAAACGACTACGCAAAAACTTATAAGGAAGCTAACGAAAAGAATAAGGTAAAGAAGAACGCAAAGAAAAAAGAGGACGAAAAGCCGTTCACAGGCTTCAGCGGCGAGGCTATCAGAGAGGCGATAAACGCTATCATCTCCGTAAAGCTTCCCGAGTGTGAGTTTGAGGGACAGACAAAGGGCAAGCTCGGTAATCCCGAGGTTCAGCCTATCGTATATAAGATCGTAACAGAACAGCTTACTTACTATTTTGAAGAGCACCCCGAAACTGCTCAGATAGTAATGAACAAAGCTATCAATTCGCAGGCTGCGCGTGATGCTGCGAAGCGCGCGATGGAAGCAAAGCGTAAGTCTGTTATGGACAGCAACGGTCTTCCCGGAAAGCTTGCCGACTGTTCCGAATCCGACCCCACAAAGACCGAGATTTACATCGTAGAGGGTGACTCTGCGGGCGGCTCGGCTAAGAGCGGACGTGACAGACGTTTTCAGGCTATACTCTCTCTTTGGGGCAAGATGCTGAACGTTGAAAAGGCTCGTGCCGATAAGGTTTACAACAACGATAAGCTTTCGCCTGTTGTAAAGGCGCTGGGCACAGGTATCGCAGAGGATTTTGATATCGAAAAGCTGCGCTATGGCAGAGTTGTTATTATGGCCGATGCCGATGTCGACGGTATGCATATAAGAACGCTGCTGCTGACATTCTTCTTCCGCTTTATGCGTCCACTGCTTGAACAGGGTCATGTTTACTGTGCACAGCCTCCGCTGTTTAAGGTGTGGAGAGGTAAGCAGGTGAGATACGCTTTCTCCGATGAAGAAAGAGATCAGTATATTGAAGAGCTTATGGGCGATAACCCCAACGCAAAGGTCGATGTTCAGCGATATAAAGGTCTTGGTGAGATGGATCCCGACCAGCTTTGGGAAACTACCATGAACCCCGAAACAAGAACGATGCTTCGTGTAAGCGTTGAGGACGCGGCAAAGGCTGACGAGATAATGACTATCCTTATGGGTGATAAAGTTGAGCCTCGCCGTGAGTTTATCGAAAGAAACGCAAAGCTTGCGGTAAATCTTGATATATAACGCTTTGCTTTTTAAGGAGTGATTACTATTTCAGGTCTTATTCCCGATCTCGGCGGCGAAGCTGAGGTCAAAAAGGACAAGAAACAGGATATAATTGTTCAGTTCAGCTATGACAACACGCTGGAAGAGATAGACGGCGCAATGAAGTCGTTTCAGATGAAATTCAGCGGTAAGCGCTGGAAGATAATGATAGCCGCTTATGCGCTGCTGACAGCCGCCGCTTTGACTTTTGGTATTTTCTTTGCGACAAATCCTGTTTCATGGCTTGCTCTTGCTGTGTGCGGCTATGGTCTTGTGTATACTGTTACCGATAAAAAGCGAATGAGAAATAAAACTATCAATGCGCTTAAAAATATGCCTCCCGAGGATTATACGGCGACGGTATATGCTGATAAGATAGAGATCGAAACTGTGATAAAATCTGAAGATAACGCGACAGAAAGCGATGAAGATTCCGATACAGAAAATATCGCGCCGCTGAAAAGTACGTTTTTATTCGGACAGGACTTGCTTGATTTTGAGGAAAACAGCGAATCGTTGCTGCTTATTGCCGCAAGACGTCAGATCTACTGCTTCCCTAAGCGATGTCTTGATAAGGAACAGCAGGATAAGCTCAGGAATATCTTAGAAACAAAGCTTGATACAGCATTTTGACATCTGGGTCAGAAACAGGATACACGTTTTGACGATGATATCCTAACGGAGGAAAAATGGATATTGATTTCAGTTCAGAAAAGCTTATAAATATCGACCTTGAGGAAACGATGAAGGATAGCTTCATTCAGTATGCAATGTCGGTTATTACATCGAGAGCGCTGCCCGATGTGCGCGATGGCTTAAAGCCTGTACACAGACGTATCATCTATACGATGAATGAGGCAGGAAACACTTCCGATAAGCCTACCCGTAAGTGTGCATACACTGTCGGAGAGGTGCTCGGTAAATATCACCCGCATGGTGACGCTTCCGTTTATGACGCGCTTGTAAGACTTGCGCAGGATTTCTCTCTGCGCTATCCGCTTATTTCGGGTCAGGGCAACTTCGGCTCGGTAGACGGCGACCCCGCAGCGGCTTATCGTTATACTGAGGCAAAGCTTGCGAAGATATCCGATGAAATGATTCGCGATATCAACAAAAAGGTCGTTGATTTTACAACAAACTACGACGATAAGCTCCAGGAGCCTGTTGTGCTTCCGTCGCGCTTTCCTAATCTGCTTGTAAACGGCAGTAACGGTATCGCGGTAGGTATGGCAACGAATATTCCTCCCCACAATCTCGGTGAGGTAATAGACGCTATACAGCTTCTTATTGATAATCCCGAAGCAACTATCGAAGAAATCATGGGCGTTATTCAAGGACCCGATTTTCCGACAGGCGGTATCATAATGGGCTACAGCGGAATCCGCTCGGCTTATTATACGGGACGCGGAAAGATAATTCTCCGCGGCAGAGCAGAGATAGTTGAGGAAAGCAATCATACAAGGATAGTTATCAACGAAATTCCTTATATGGTGAATAAGGCGCGTTTGCTTGCAAATATAAGCGACCTTGTGCGCGATAAGCGTATTGAGGGTATTTCGTTCGTTCGTGATGAGTCCGACAGAAACGGTATGCGTATCGTTATCGAGCTTAAGCGCGACGCTAATGCAAATGTTGTACTTAATAAGCTGTATTCCTACACTCAGCTTCAGGATACAGTCGGCGTTATCATGCTTGCGCTGGTTGACGGTCAGCCTAAGGTACTGCCGCTTCGCGATATGCTGGAGCAGTATCTGAACTTCCAGGTTGAGGTAGTTACACGCCGCACAAAGTATGACCTTGAAAAGGCACAGGAGCGCGCCCATATTCTTGAGGGCTTCCTGCTTGCTATCGACTTTATTGACGAGGTTATTTCGATAGTTCGCCACAGCAAGACGCTTCAGGAAGCAAAGGAACGCCTTGTTGAGCGCTTTAAGAATGTTGATGTTTCGAGAACAGGTTTGTTCTCGTCAAACACATATTCTCTTACTGAAACGCAGGCTGACGCTATCGTTCAGATGCGTATCGGACAGCTCACAGGTATGGAGGAGAGCAAGATCGCCGATGAGCTTGGCGAGAAGAGAGAGCTTATCAAGGAATATATGGCTCTGCTTTCCGACCACAATAAGATGCTTCACCAGATAGGTGACGAGCTTGAAGTTATCAAGAAGAAGTATAACGATGCTAGAAGAACTTCTATCGAGCCTGTAAGCGGCGAAGTAGATATCGAGGATCTTATCCCCGAGGAGGACTGTGTTGTAACCTATACAAATATCGGCTACATCAAGCGTCAGCCCGTGGAGATCTACAAT
>JAZNTS010000031.1:0-5363 GCA_045591905.1 Oscillospiraceae bacterium
AGGAATAACGCCGTTTTCAAAAAGAAGCCTTGAAACATTGCGAATATCTTCAAGTCCCTCATACAGCTTTATCGTGCCGTCTTTGTCAACATCGAACTGTGTAAATCCTAACTTGTTTTCAAGCACCGCCGCCGCAAGGGAATTGTTATCAGTGTCTATACGGTAATATTCCTTGCATATCTTTTTAAGCTCCGAAGCAGGGATTGACTGAAGTATCTCACCGTGGTTTATGAATATGTAATCTGAACACAAAAGTGAAAGCTCGCTAAGAATATGCGAGGAAATGATTA
Source organism: Oscillospiraceae bacterium (assembly GCA_045591905.1). Taxonomy (GTDB): domain Bacteria; phylum Bacillota; class Clostridia; order Oscillospirales; family Ruminococcaceae; genus CAG-115. The sequence goes on from JAZNTS010000031.1 coordinate 291, forward strand.
TCGTGATATGCTCCTCACGGTTGAGCCTTAATAGAAGCTCGCGTATCTCAACGATACCCTCGGGGTCAAGTCCGTTTATAGGCTCGTCAAGCACCATTATCTCGGGCTTTGTGAGAAGCGCGTTTGCTATACCCAGACGCTGACGCATACCGAGAGAGAAATTCTTTACAGGCTTTTTGCCCGTGTCGGTCAGATTTACGATCTCCAGCACTTCGTCGATGCGCTTTTTGTTGGGTACGCCTTTCTGTATGCGCTGTATCTCAAGGTTCTCCCTTGCGGTCATCTTTTCCTTTGCATAAGGAGTTTCTATCATAAAGCTCATGCGCGTTCTTGACTTTGCAAGTCCCTTTTCGGTAGTTTCACCGAAAATAGAGATACTGCCGCCCGTGGGAAGCGCAAGTCCTCCAAGCATCTTCATGATAGTGGTCTTACCTGCGCCGTTAGGGCCGATAAGTCCGCATATCATGCCTTTCTTTATCTGAAAAGAAGCGTTTTTTACCGCCTTTTGCTTCATGTACTGCTTTTCAAGAGCATTTACATCAATAAGTATTTCTGACATATTAAAGCCGTCCTTTCACACTTTTTAAGCTTATGATATAAATATAAAATATAATTATAAAGAATTTCTTAAATAATCATAAATTTTAAAAATTCAGGGACGGATATCGTCCGTCCCTTGATTATTCAGCTTTTTTCAATCGCACTCCGATGTAAAGTACATTGTTTTCCTTGTACGAAAACACCTGTCCTCCCTGCTTTTCAGCAAGCAGCTTTACTATGTAAAGTCCCAGTCCCGCACCGCTTCCGCTTCTTGCTTTATCAGCCCTGTAGGTGCGCTCAAAAATGCGCTCGGCGTCGATCTGTCTGTCGTCTATTAAGTTAGAAAATACAACAGACGCTCCGCCGCTTTCTTCAACAAGCTGAATACCGAAGCTGCCGTCTGCGTATTTTACGACATTATTCAAGAGATTCCCGAGCATTCTTGAAAGCAACACTCTGTCTGCCATGGCAAAAACACTTTTTTCAGGGAAAACGATATCAGGTACAAGCTCGTTGCTGCGTATCACTGCCTCATTATCCGCAATAAACTGCATAAGCTCGTTTGTTATATTGACCTTTTCCGTCTGCACCGCCGAAGAATCACTCTCCAGTACAGACAGCTCAAAGAAATCATCTGCCATCATCTTCATCGCGGCACATTTTTCGCGGCTCGCCCTTATGTACTCCATAGCGGCAGGCGAAAAAGCAGCTTCCTGACTTAGCATTTGCAGATTGCCGCTTATCACTGTAAGCGGAGTTCTTAGGTCGTGCGCGATGTCAGATACAGATTGCTTAAGGCTAAGCTCTGCGGCTTCGCTCCTTTCCTTTAGCTTTTTCTGATAGTCAAGATTGCGGTTAAGCTCTGCTGTCATTTCCGAAAGAGTGTTATCAAGCAGGTCAACGGTGAGCTGTCGGTTATAATCAGCGTCACGGGTGAGCATAAGCTCGTTCTTTATATCATTCATGCTGTGCCTAAGGCGTGATATGTATATGATGAGCCGTATGCAGAGCAATAAAAGCATTATGCAGGCTATTATCAGTATCGGCACTTTATTCCTCCTTAAGACGGTAGCCCACGCCCCATACGGTCTCGATATGATCCTCGCCCGAGGCTTTTTTCAGCTTGCTGCGCAGATTGCTCACATGAACATTTATAGTGTTGTCCTCGTAGTAATAGGTATCATTCCATACCGTTTCATAGAGATTCGCCTTAGTAAAAACCTTTTTAGGGTAGCTCAAAAACAGCTTTAAAAGCTGCATTTCCTTTGCCGTTAGTGAAACGGGATTTCCGCCGCAGCTAACGGTGTTTTCCGTCACATTAAATTCAAGACTTCCGCAGGAAAGTATGCTATCCTCATTTGAAACTATGCCGCTTCGCCTCATAACGACTTGTACGCGCACAAGCACTTCATTCAGGTCAAACGGCTTCAGGATATAATCGTCAGCGCCTGTGCGTAGCATTTCAAGCCTTGTTTCCATCATGGATTTTGCAGAAATGATTATAACAGGCTTGTCCGAATATGTTCTGAATTCTTTCATAAGCTGCTCGCCGCTCACAAACGGGAGCATAAGATCCATAAGGACTATATCAAACTCCTGCTTTTTAAGAAGCGCCGACGCAGTGTTTCCGTCAAATGCAGTTATCGTAACGCAATCGTTTTTTGTCAGGAAATCCGAAAGCAAGGCTGAAATCTCCTTGTTATCCTCAACTATAAGTACCTTTCCGTTCACACTGTTCACCGCCTCTCTTATTCATTTTATCACAAAATATTTGTTTTTACAAGTATGACAACGCATTGTGTTATATCACACTTTCACGAACACCGCGGTAACGCACATAAACCCGTCCTTTATCTCTGCGAAGATATCACCGTTCATCTTGTGCATTAGCTGACGGCAGATGTAAAGTCCCAGACCGCTTCCCTTTTCATTTTCGGCATTTGTACCTCTCCAGAAGCTGTCAAAGATATGCGGCAAGTCAGAGTCTTGAAGCGTACACCCGCTGTTTTTGACAGCAACAAGAATACAGCCGTCCTCCTCGGAAAAGTTGATATCAATGCTCTTTCCATCACCGTATTTTACTGCGTTTTCAATGATGTTCTGAATGACCTCAACACTGCGGTCGGTATCGCCGCTTAGCAGGCAATCCGTATATCTGTCGACAGAAAACTCCGTTTTTATCAGCGACAGCTTTTCAGTGTAGTATTGCTTTATCTTTGTCACAAGTTCTGACAGGTAGAACTCGCCCATATTAACATCAAGGCTGAGGAAATCCTCCCTTGACGCAGTTATTATCTGCGAAACATAGCCCTCTATCTCATCAGCCTTAGAATTGATATTCTCCGCGATCTCAAGCTGTTTTTCCGCGCTTGTGTACAGTCCTTTGGAGAGCGCCTTTGAATACAGCTTTATTGCTGACAGCGGAGTTTTTATATCATGCGAAAGGGACAAGAGGAGCATCTTCTTGTCCCTTTGCAGGTCAAGCTCGCGTTCTTTTTGCTGTTCCATGTTTTCACGGAGCATATCCACACCCCAGACGAAACGTCCGAAAAAGCGGCTTTTCGTTTCCTTTACAGGTGCGGTGAGGTTGCCCTTTGAAAGCTCATACGGAACATCTGAAAGCTGTTCAAATGGCTTTAGTATCTTCACTCTTATGTACAGCACAACTGCGATGATAACTGCCGTCATTACGCCAAGAATAGCATTCACCGTTATAACAAGTTCTGATCTATCCGTACCGATATCTGATTCATAATCAAAACGGTACAGCTTACCGTTTATCTCTCTGATAACATGGTCGCTGTCGGAGTTATAAAAATCCTCGCCGTTTTCCGTAATAGCCGTAACATATTGGCACGCTGAAACATCAGGCGTCGAACCGTTTTCTATCTCATGCACAAGACGGCTTATCTCAACGCGGTACGGTCTGCCGTTGTCAGCACTGTCGGCAAGCAGTATCGCATTTGCGGCGAAGAAAACTGCTACTATCACGATTATCACGACCGCAAAAATTCTGTTAAACGCTTTCATATTTGTAGCCTACTCCCCACACTGTCAGTATTCGCTTGGGATTTTTGGGGTCGTCCTCTATCTTCTGACGAAGCCATTTTACGTGGACGGTCAGCGTCTGCTGCTCGGAAAAGCTGTCACTGCCCCATATCTGATTGAACAGAAACTCCTTGCTAAGCGCCTGACCCTTGTTTTCGACAAGAAGAAGCAGCAGGTCAAACTCCTTGGCTGTAAGGTCGAGCGGAACGTCTTTTTTGCAGACCGTGCGACTGACCTTGTTTATGCGGATATCACCGTCGATAAGCTCATCAACTGCGTATCTGCGCTTGAAAATGCCGCCTATCTTTGCGAGCATGATGTCGATATCATACGGCTTTTCTATGTAGTCATCTGCGCCGAGGACAAGTCCGTTAAGCTTGTCCTCCTTGTCGGTCTTTGCGCTGACGATAAGTATCGGGGTATTGCTGTCCTCACGTATCTTTCTGCATACGGCAAAGCCGTCTATCCCGGGGAGCATTACATCAAGCACAATAAGCCTTGCCCCGTACTTTTCGTACAGCGACAAGGCTTTTTCTCCTGTTTCGGCAACCGACACCGTGTAATTCTCCGCACGCAGAAAATCACACAGCAGGTTGGCCAGCTCTTTGTTGTCTTCTACTATTAGAATGTCGGTCATAGTTTTCCCTTTCAAATCAGACTATAAACCGCCGTGCTGATATAGCTAAAACGATACACAGATAATCGCACGGCGGGGTTGCCTGAGGCGGCTCGCCTTACCAGCCCATTTCCATGAGCCAATTATTGAGCGTACGCTCACGCTCTCTCATCTGAGAAGCATTTTCGTACCTATCTAAATTATACTCTCCTTTTATGTTTCCGTCAACTATATAAAGCACTCTTGTACATTTTGCCGCTACCTTTACATCGTGAGTTACCAGCATGATGGTCGTGCCATCGTTGTTGAGCTTTGCAAGCTCCTCCATAACTTCATCGGAGGAGGTGCGGTTGAGCGCGCCTGTAGGCTCGTCTGCGAATATCATTTTCGGGTTGTTTATCATACTGCGGCAGATGCACGCACGCTGAAGCTGACCGCCCGAAACCTCGTTGATGTCGTTGTCGGCGATGTCGATGATTCCCAGCTTGCGCATAAGCTCCTGACCGCGCTGTAACGTCTCCTTGCGGCTTTCGGTATTCTTGTCAGACTGCACCGCGGGGAGTATGATATTATCCAGCACTGTCAGATTTTTCAGCATATACATCTGCTGGAAGATAAAGCCCATTTCGTCAAGACGTAAATCAGCCAGCTCCTTCTGTCCCATTTTCGCGATATTCTTACCGCAGAATAACGCTTCTCCCGCAGTAATCCCGTCCATGCCTGAAACTGCATATAAAAGGGTGGATTTACCTGAGCCCGAGGGACCCATGACTGCCACCATTTCGCCCTCGCTTACGGTAAAGTTTACATTTTTCAGAACATTATTCTGACGCTTGTTTACAATATATGTCTTACAGAGATCCTTAACT
>JAZNTS010000032.1:0-8655 GCA_045591905.1 Oscillospiraceae bacterium
AGCCGCCCAGCAGCCATTTCACAAACTCAAACAGTGCAAATTCTATCTTCACGCCCTCGTTTTGATTGGCGTTCACCATAACATCGGGAAGCTGATTTGTTGGCTGTGCACAGGCTGTAGGAATGCACAGCGGCGGAAACATAACACACCACCAGTTTTTGCCCTCGCCGCTGCCCAGCGTTATTCGAAGCGCAGTGTGGGTACCCGCAGGAAGCGTCACCTCCTCATAGGTGCGCGTGGTGAAATACATCTCCGTAAGCTCCGCTTTTGCGTTGTAGTTTACGCCCAAGCTAGCGAGAAATTCGTTGCAGTCTGCTTCGATTTCGGGCAGCAGCGCTTCGGTCTGGGCGATAGCCTGTTCGATATCATTTTCGCAGGAGAGCCGCGTTCCGTATTGCTCCAAAACATAGTCACGTAGCCGCAGCTTTATCTCTTGGTCGTGCTCACTGTCGGAGTTCGCGGGGATATGCAGCCGAAGTACCTCGGTCTGCACCCTCTCACATTCAGCCGAGAAGCCTCTGAAGCCCGAAAGCAGCAGCGCCGCTGCAATTCCTGCCGCCATTATTATGTCAACTGTCGTCTTTTTCATATGTAATCTCCTTTGCTGTCGTTGGTAATCACAGTATTGACAGTGAAACGCAGTTTAAACCGAGGAAAAGGTGAATTTTTGTAAAACGTAAAAACTCTGTTATCCCGAATTTAAATTTCGGGATATTTCTTTTTAACATAGTTAAAATAATCATGAAAATACTTGAAATAATTTCGCCTATAATGTATAATGATATATGAAGCACTATGCTTTAACGACGTAATTGAGAAAGGACTGTTTTTATGCCTCTCGAAGAAATTAACAGGGAGTTTTCATTCCCCCTTCAGAAAATAATCGACGAGTTCCGTCTGCGCATAGTTTATATGCCCGAAAACGGCGGAAACAAGCTTATTTCCAGCAACGACACCAACCGTCCCGGACTTCAGCTTTCGGGATTTTACGAGTATTTTGACAACAAGCGTATTCAGGTAATGGGCAATATGGAGTACGCTTACCTAAACGGTCTTGACGCGGATACCCGCCGTCAGCGCCTTGCAGACCTGTTCGGATATCATTTCCCTGCGCTCATCATCACGCGCGGACTTGAGCCGTTCCCCGAAATGACAGAGCTTGCGGCAGAGTTTGATATGCCGATTTTCTGCACAGAGGAGAGTACCTCGGTATTTATCTCAAAGCTTGTTGCATTCCTTAATCTCCAGCTTGCTCCTAGAATCACACGTCACGGCGTTCTTATCGAGATATACGGCGAGGGTGTGCTTATCCTCGGCGAAAGCGGCGTAGGTAAATCCGAGACCGCTATCGAGCTTGTAAAGCGCGGTCACAGACTTATCGCAGACGACGCGGTTGAGATCAAAAAAGCCTCCAACATCACGCTTGTAGGAAGCTCCCCTGATAATATCCGTCATTTTCTTGAGCTTCGCGGCATAGGTATTATAAATGCAAGACAGCTCTTCGGTGTGGGCGCAGTAAAGCTCACCGAAAAGATTGACATGGTGGTTGAGATGGAGCTGTGGAATCCCGAAAAGACCTACGACAGAATGGGCGTTGACACACACTTTATGACCATTCTCGGCGTTAAGGTGCCGCTGCTGACTATCCCTGTAAAGCCCGGACGTAACCTTGCGGTAATTCTTGAGGTTGCAGCTATGAACAACCGTCAGAAGAAGATGGGCTACAATGCGGCAAAGGATCTGCTGAAGCAGCTTGGCATCGACTCGGACAGTGAAGAGATCATGTCAGATATGAATTTATAACAAAAAACGAAAGGAAATACAAACCAATGTACAATATAGGAATAGACCTCGGCGGTACCAATATCAAGGTAGGTCTTGTTGACGAAAATTATAACATCGTATCAAAGGCTACGGCAAAGACAAATCTCCCTCGCCCCGCAGAGGAGATAGCAAACGCTATCGTTGAAACCGTGTGGGTGGCACTTAACGAGGCAAAGGTAACTATCGGCGAGGTAAACAGTATCGGTATAGGCACTCCCGGCGTTGCAAACCGCAACAGCGGCATCGTGCTGTACAGCTGCAATCTCGGCTTTAACAACACCGACCTGCGTTCTCTCATTCAGAAGAAGCTGAATAAGGAGATATACGTTGAAAATGACGCTAACGCAGCGGCTTTCGGCGAGGTTCTGAACGGCGCAGGCAAGGGCTATAAGGACGTTGTTGTGGTAACGCTCGGCACAGGCGTCGGCGGCGGGATCATCATTGACGGCAAGATATACACAGGCTTTAATTTCTGCGGTGCTGAGCTCGGTCACAGCGTTATTCATTACGGCGGCAGACAGTGCGGCTGCGGCAGAAAGGGCTGCTTTGAGGCTTATTCCTCCGCGACAGCGCTTATCAACATGACCAAGGAAGCTATGGAGGAGAACAAGGACAGCAAGATGTGGCAGATCTGCGGCGGCGACATCAACAACGTTGACGGCAAGACCGCATTTGACGGCTGGAGAGAGGGTGACCCCTCCGCTTGCGGCGTTGTGGATATGTACATCAACTATCTCGGCTGCGGTCTTACAAACATCGTGAATACATTCCAGCCTGAGGTACTGCTCATCGGCGGCGGTATCTGCAAGGAGGGCGAGAACCTCACAAAGCCGCTGAACGAGTTTATCAGCCGCGAGAGCTACTGCATAGACCCCACACGCTCCACAAAGCTTGATATCGCAAAGCTTGGAAACGATGCGGGAATTATCGGTGCAGCGTATCTTTATACATTGGCTGAGTAATTATTATAATTATACGGCGGGCTGAGGGTAGCCCGCCCTACTATTCATACGGAGGGCAGCGTTTTGGATTACTCTTCACTTGAAAAACTGTGTTGTGATATCGGTGCGAAATATAGTCTTAACGAGCCGCTCAGCGCCCATACTTCCATGAAAGTCGGCGGCGAGTGCGATATCCTTGTTCACGCGGGAAGCGAATATGTTCTCCGTGAGGTCGTAAGGCTGTGCAAAAAAGAGAATATTCCGTATTTTGCGCTTGGTAAAGGCAGTAATGTGCTTGTGAGCGGCAAGGGCTATCGCGGCTGTATAATTCTTATGTCGCAGGAGTTTTCAGCGGTGGACGTTTGCGATGGCGAGATAACAGCGCAGGCAGGCGCAAGTCTTAAATCCGTCTGCATGGCGGCGCTTGAAAACGGGCTTACGGGTCTTGAGTTCGCCTACGGTATCCCCGGCTCTGTCGGAGGTGCGCTGTATATGAATGCAGGCGCTTACGGCGGAGAGATGAAAGATATCGTAAAAAGCTGCCGCTATGTCGATGAAAACGGCGAGTATCAGGAAATGAATGCGGAAGATATGCAGCTTTCCTATAGACACAGCTTCTTTTCGGGCAAAAAGTGCGTTATCACCTCTGTAACCATGCAGCTGAATAAGGGCGACAAGACCGAGATAAAGGCGAAAATGGACGAACTTATGCAAAAACGCCGTGACAAGCAGCCGCTTGAATTTCCGAGCTGCGGCAGCACGTTTAAGCGCCCCGAGGGCTACTTCGCGGCGGCGCTCATAGAGGAATGCGGGCTCAAAGGCTACACAGTCGGCGGTGCTCAGGTGAGTGAAAAGCACAGCGGATTTGTCATCAACCGCAATAATGCAAGCTACGAGGATATTATTGCGCTGGTGGAGCATATAAAAAAGACGGTAAAGGAAAAGAAAGGCGTGGAGCTTGAATGCGAAATGCTGATATTGGAGTAAATTATGGAATTTGTAATTGTAACAGGACTTTCAGGCTCAGGCAAATCCTCGGCGGTCAAGGTGCTGGAGGATATCGGGTATTTCTGCATTGACAATATGCCGCCTCAGCTTATTCCCGACTTTGCCGCGATGTGCAACGAAAACAATGAGATATCTAAGGTTGCTATAGTTACCGATATCCGCGGCGGCGCGATGTTTTTCAAGCTTGAGGACAGCATAACAAAGCTGCATCTGCGCGGCATTGACGTAAAGGTGCTGTTTCTGGAGGCTTCGCGCGAGGTGCTGATAAAGCGCTACAAGGAAACAAGGCGCAAGCACCCGCTTGATGAGGCTTCGGGCGGAGATATCGGCAAGGCTGTTGACGCTGAGATGGAGCTTCTCGGAAATATCCGCGAGAACGCGGAATACATAGTTGACAGCTCCCTGCTCAGCACCGGACAGCTTAAGGAGCAGATCGCAGGCTTGTTCCTTGAAAAAGCTTCTGACGCTATGATGGTAAGCTGTATGAGCTTTGGCTTTAAATACGGCGCTCCCGGCGAGGCAGACCTTGTTTTTGATGTGCGCTGTCTGCCTAACCCGTTTTATATTCCCGAATTAAAGGAGAAAACAGGTCTTGATAAGGAAGTGCGGGATTATGTTATGAGCTTCCCGCAGTCTGCAACACTTCGGGACAAGCTGTTTGACCTTATTGATTTTCTTATTCCGCATTATGTTTCGGAGGGAAAGAGCCGCCTTGTAATAGCATTCGGCTGTACAGGCGGAAAGCACCGCAGCGTTACCTTTGCGGAGCTTACCGCGGCGCATCTTCGCCGCAAGGAGCTGAAAGTGAGAATGCTGCACCGCGACGCTGCAAAGAAATGAGGAAGATATGTCGTTTTCATCGGATATAAAAAAGGAACTGTGCGATGTTAAGGATATGCCGCTTGGCGAGATGACCGCCATGCTTTACGGGATATTTTTTTCCTCTCGTATTTCAGAGGGAATGCCCGTGGTACAGACCGAAAAGATGTATCTGCTGAATGCCGTGCGTACGCTTTGCGATGGGGTGTTCCCCGATGTTAAGCACGAAACTGTGCGGCTTGTGAAAAACGGCGGCTCGCTCTACACGTTCAAGATAACGGACGGTTATGAGGCGGTGCACAGCCGTTTCGGGGAGCTTTCCGAGATAAGCTCGGACGTGGTTTCGGGCAACGACAACGAGAGCGGAGCGTTTTTGCGCGGAGTTTTCGCAGCGTGCGGCTCGGTTACCGACCCCAATAAGGAATATCACCTTGAGATAGTTCACCCCGACGGTAACAGGGCAAAGGCACTGCACAGCTTTATAAATGAGCACGGCATGGCGTTTAAGACCACTGTACGCGCTCGCAGAGCGAGGGTCATTGACGAAAACGGAAACGCTCACACCTCGGGAAGCCTCGTGCTGTACGCAAAGGAGAGCGAGCTTATCGAGGATTTTCTCACCTACATCGGTGCGGCGGCTCATTCGCTTGAGATAATGCAGGTGAAGATAATGAAAGATTTCCGCAACCGCGTCAATCGCTCGGTGAACTGCGAGAGCGCAAATCTCGACAAGACGGTCGCGGCGGCAGGAAAAAGCGTTGAGGATATTGAGCTTATCTACCGCGAAAAGGGTGCGGAGTGGCTGTCGGACGAGCTTCGCGAGACCGCGGAGCTTCGCATGGAAAACCCCGAAATGCCGCTGTCGGAGCTGTGCGCGCAGTTCAAAAAGCCCATCAGCCGCAGCGGATTAAATCACCGATTGAAAAAGCTGTCAAGGCTCGCTGAGGAGATACGAAAGGGAAGTCCTGAGTGACATAAATAATGATACCCCCGATTTGTAATTAAATCGGGGGTATCTGTTATGATTTTTTGGAGAATTACTTTCTCTTGCGTGAGAAGATAACTGCTGCGCCTGCCGCAAGTGCGATACCTGCCGCAGCTGCAACGCCCTGTGCGCCTGTATCGGCGGAATTCTTATCCTTGCCGTCAGTGCCCTCGGTGCTGCCTGCGTTGTCGAAAGCACCATCACCTGAAGCGTTTTCATCGCCAACCGAGGTGTCTGTACCGTCACCTGAAGTGTTTTCGTCATCTGCGGCAGCGCCATCGCTATCGCCTGTGGTATCATCGGGAGTTTCAGGAGCAGTAGCACCTGCGTTTGCTTCGTTCAGCATATCTGCGCCCTGTTCAGTGAGAAGCCATTGAGTTATGACACGGTAATCGCTGTCGGACGAAGGATATACAGCATATCCGTCTTCATCAAGCTCATCATTAATGTAGAATGCGACAACCACCATATCTACGTCATCATAGGTAAAGGCGTATTCGGGACCGCGACCGAAATTTTCGTTCAGTTCAAATTCACCGTGTTTATTGATTATCTCAATCAAATCGGACGCTTCAAGAGTATTAGAGAAATCAGGACCCATTGCAGGACAAGGTCCCCATATTGCTGCTAATCCTGCTACAGTATAGCGATTCCATAATGTATTAAGCTGTCTGAAGCTTGTGCTGCCATCTGCGTCCTTTTCAATATCTATCAGTTCAAATTCAATACTGTACACTTCATTCAGGCTGAAGCTCGTACCATCAGCAACGTTAAAGCGGCTGTCTTCTCCGAAAATGCCGCATGGCTCGTTTACGAAAGTCGTGTCCTCGCTGTAACCGTTGACCTTGATGTTGTAATCAACAAATGCTGCAAGCTCCTCATCGGTAAAGGTATAGGTACCCTTTTCGTTTTCCATAGTGAAGTTTACGCCAAGAGCGCCCTCAGTTGAAGCGTCCTCCGCGAATGCGACTGTGCTTGTCACAAGTGCCGTTGCCAGCATAGCTGACATAATTCTTCCTAGCTTCATAGTTTTTTCCTCCATTTTTAATTGTTCGCGCAAGCGCGCGTATTTTTGCAGAATCATTGTACCACATTTTGTTGTATTTGTCAATACCACAAAATGTTGTGTGGCATAATAGCAGTATAAACAAACGGGAGGTGACGGTGTGTACAGGCGAATAAGAGATCTCAGAGAGGACAGCGATCTTACGCAGAAGCAGGTCGCGCAAAGGCTCTGCTGCTCACAGCAGGCTTACAGCAACTATGAGCTTGGGCTGCGCGATATCCCCACCGAAATACTCATTGCGCTTGCAAAAATGTACAACACCACCTCAGATTATATTTTAGAGCTATCCAACGAGCGGGAACGCAGATATTGATCGTATATATAATAAAACGGCGGAGTGAAACTCCGCCGTTTCGGATTATCAGTAATTTTCAGCCTTTATCTCAAAATAAGATTTCGGGTAGGAGCAAACAGGACATCTGTCGGGCGCTTTTTTGCCTATCACGATATGCCCGCAGTTGCGGCATTGCCACATCTCCTCGCCTGCTTTTTCAAACACCCTTTGAAGCTCGGTGTTGCTGAGAAGCTGCAAAAATCGCTTTTCGTGCCATTCCTCAATGTCAGCAACCTGACGGAACTTTTCGGCAATATCGGAGAAGCCCTCCTCGTCAGCCTCCTGTGCGAATTTTTTGTACATATCAGCCCATTCAAAGTGTTCGCCCGAAGCCGCGTTTTTGAGATTTGCAGTGGTATTCATCGGCTGACCCAGCAGCTTGAACCACATGAATGCGTGCGCCATTTCGTTGTTTGCAGTCTCGCGGAATATCGCGGCTATCTGTTCAAAGCCCTCACCCTGTGCAGTTCGCGCGAAGTAATCATATTTGCTGCGTGCCTGAGTTTCGCCCGCAAACGCAGACATAAGATTTGCTTCTGTTCTTGTACCCTTTAGATCCATAAATGCTCTCCTTTCCTGAATATATAAGTATTGTTGGCGATTTTTTCCGATATATTCACATCATTTCACTTTTGCTTATTTTTGCAAAAGCACTTGTATAAATTGGCGCTTTATGTTACAATAATAGTGTATTTATTATTGCAAAAGTACGTAATTACTTATCTCAAAGGAGTATTCTGTCGCACCCGAAAATTTCGCCCGCTTTTGATCAAGATGGGTGTTTCGGTGAAAAGACAGAGCCGATCGTTTTATATGAAAAAATGGCTTTGTGCCGCAGTTCCCGCCGAAAACTCCGAAATGAGACGGGAATTCGGCGATTTTTTGGGTGATCTTCTTGCCGCACGCGGTATTAACACGCTGCAGCGTGCGCAGGAGTTTTTCGCGTGTGATTCGCTTGGCGACCCGTTTTTGCTTCGCGATATGGACAAGGCAGTGGAGCTTATTCGTGACGCTATCGACGAGGGTAAGCACATTACCGTTTTCGGTGATTACGATTGTGACGGCGTTACCGCAACGGTGATGCTGTACAGCTACCTTGAAGCAATGGGCGCAGAGGTGGAGTTTTATATTCCCGACCGCTCCGAGGGCTACGGAATGAGCATACCCGCGCTGGAAAGGATAATCGCCAACGGAACGGAGCTTGTTGTCACCGTTGACAACGGCATTTCCGCCGTTGAGGAAGCGGATTTTCTGCGTGAGCATGGTGTGGAGCTTGTTATAACCGACCATCACCAGCCGCCTCAGGATATACCCGTATGCGGCGCGTGCGTTGACCCGCACCGTGCTGATGATAATTCTCCGTATAAGCAGCTTTGCGGCGCAGGCGTGGTGCTTAAACTGCTGTGCGCGCTTGAGGAGGACGAGGAATTCGTCATGGAGCAGTACGCAGAGCTTGCTGCAATCGGCACTATCGGCGACGTTATGCCGCTGACGGGCGAAAACCGCTACATAGTGCGCAGAGGTCTTGAAAATATACAAAGCTGTCAGAATTTAGGTCTTGAAAGGCTGTTAAAGATAGCGGGCGTTTCTCTGGATAAGGTGACTTCCACAGCGATAGCATATTCCGTATGCCCGCGGATAAATGCGGCAGGGCGTATGAAGTCGGATCGTAGCCATG
>JAZNTS010000033.1:0-8387 GCA_045591905.1 Oscillospiraceae bacterium
GTGTTGCACGAGTGCTGAAAATGTCATTTTTGAGGGTGTTTTTCCGCTTTTTGAAGTGACATGAACATTTTTTTGAAAACAAAGCAAAACCGCACTGTTAAGCTAATCTAGCTGACAGCGCGGTAAATGCTTGTTTTGTTACTGGTGCCGGTAGTGGGGGTCGAACCCACACGACATCGCTGCCAACGGATTTTGAGTCCGCCTCGTCTGCCAATTCCGACATACCGGCGTAATTACGCTATACTATAATACCATAAAACGCCGCTTTTGTCAATACCCGATAACATCGGTTTACAACACAGGATTGCCATTTAGTACAAAATTGCCAATTGCCTATATTTATCAAAATTATTTCTCAAAACCCCTTGATTTTATGCACATTTCATGGTAAAATATTCAATGTAATCGTTTTTACGATTTTTATGTTGAGGATTTTCATAGGAGGAAATTTATGAAAAAAAGAAAGTTCGCAAAAGCGTTTGCAGCTCTTGCTCTTGCTGCCGCGCTGATGCTTGGCGGCTGTGCGGACAATACGCAGTCAGCTACATCGGATACATCTCAGGGCAGTAATGTTTCGACCTCTGCTTCTTCAGAGGACGTTCCGACAGCACCCGAGGCAAACGAGCTTACATCACTTGAAGTTGTTCGTCTTATGGGCAACGGTATCAACCTTGGTAACACACTTGAAGCATATAACCACAGCGGCTATGTCAGCGGCGCTGACCCCTCTACGATGGAAATGGGTTGGGGACAGCCTTATACTACCGCTGAAATGATGGTCTCCATGAAAAATGTGGGCTTTGACACAATAAGAATACCTATTGCTTGGACAAACGGTATGAATTTCGAGAGCGGTGACTATACTATAGACGAGCGTCTTATGGCTCGTGTTGAGCAGGTTGTCAACTATGCGCTCGACGCTGATATGTATGTTATCATCAACGAGCACTGGGACGGCGGCTGGTGGGGTATGTTCGGCTCTGCCGATGAGGCTGTACGAGAGCAGGCTATGGAGATGTACAAGTCCATGTGGGAGCAGATCGGCGAGCGCTTCAAGGATTACTCCTACAAGCTGATCTTTGAGTCCGGTAACGAGGAGATCGGCGACCGCCTTAACGACAAGGAGATCACAGGCAGCAAGGGTGTGCTCACTCAGGACGAGTGCTACGAGATGGCACACACAATAAACAGCGAGTTTGTGAAGCTTATACGTGCTCAGGGCGGAAAAAATGCTGACCGCTTCTTGCTTATCGCAGGATATAACACAGATATTACCATGACCTGTGATGAGCGCTACAAGATGCCTGAGGATACTGCGGAGGATAAGCTTCTGCTTTCTGTGCACTACTACACGCCTTGGGATTATTGCGGTACTGACGGTGTAAACAATTGGGGCTCTCCCAGTGATTATGAAGAGCAGAACGGTCTGTTTGAAAAGCTCAGCAAGTTCTCGGAGCAAGGCTATGGCGTTGTTATCGGTGAATATGCTGTAATGCTAAGCAACGGCCGTATCAAAGAGTCTGCACAGACTTTCTACGACAATCTTCTGGATAACTGCGATCTGTATGATTTCTGCCCTGTTCTGTGGGATTGCAGCAATTTTTACAAGCGCAGCTCAGATACGTTTGCCGATGAGGGAATTGCTGAAATGTTCGATCAGCGTCGCTATGCAAACGAGGCGGATTTAACGACCGAAGAGGTCAAGTCTAATGCCAAGACAAAGCTTGAAGCTACGCTTGAAGCTTCAAAAGATTCCGCCATATCCGACGGTGAGATCGCGCCTGACGACAGCAAGGCAATTGCTTGGATAATGTTCCAGAGCGGCGATTGGAATATCGCTTACAGCGTTGGCGACAATTATGACCCGACCAACAAAACTATGGGAATAAAAGCAACAAATGTTGAAGTCACAGGTGAGGGAACATACACTGTAAGCCTTGATTTCACAGGTTGCGGTACTGCTTTGGGTACACAATTTGCAGCACTTGCTATCTCCAATGGAGAAACTATGTTCCCCGATTACACAGTTTCTATTGACAAGATCCTCATCAACAACGCACCCTATGAGCTTACCGGTAAGGAGTACACCAGCTCTGACGACGGTAAGTGCACAAGAGTAAATCTCTATAACCAGTGGGTAACCTCTGTGCCTGATAAGGCAAGAGCCGCCGACGGCGATCTTACGGGCTGCTCTGCGCAGATAATGCCGCTCACTTCAAATGAGGCAGTAAACACGCTGTCTATAACATTCACCTACAATGCGCCCTAAAATTTAATACAAAAGCCCTCGCACTGAGGGCTTTTGGTGTATCTGAAAGGAGTTTTTTATGTACGCACCCAACGAAAAAAGATATGAGAAAATGGTCTACAACCGCTGCGGAAAGAGCGGTCTGAAGCTTTCTGCGCTTTCTCTCGGCTTTTGGCAGAACTTCGGTCACCGTGACAGCTTCGCAAATATCGAGGAGATGTGCCACACCGCATTTGACCTCGGCATAACACATTTTGACCTTGCGAACAATTACGGAAATCCGTTTAACGGCTCTGCTGAAGAAAACCTCGGAAAAGTCCTCGACAGGGGAATGCGCGCTTACCGTGACGAGCTTTGTATCTCCACAAAAGCAGGCTACGATATGTGGGCAGGGCCTTACGGCGACAAGAACGGCTCCAGAAAGTATCTCACAGCTTCGCTTGACCAGAGCCTTAAGCGCATGAAGCTTGACTATGTCGATATTTTCTATCATCATGTTCCCGACCCTGAAACTCCCGCAGAGGAGACCGCTCTTGCGCTTGACAATGTAGTTAAACAGGGTAAAGCTCTTTATGTGGGAATTTCAAACTACAACAGCGAGCAGACAGCGGAGATGCTGAAGATATTCCGTGAGCTTAAAACACCTTTTGTCGTAAATCAGCCGTCCTACTCCATGCTTAACCGCTGGATAGAGCGTGACGGACTGGATAAGCTTGCTTTGGAACAAGGCTTCGGAATTGCCGTATTCTCGCCGCTTTATCAGGGCTTTCTTACAAACCGTTATCTGAACGGTATCCCCGAGGATTCCCGTATAGGAAAGGGCATAACATGGATAAAGAACGAGCTTGACGATAAGATGGTAGCAAAGCTCAACAAGCTGAACGATATCGCCGCCGCGAGAGGTCAGAAGCTGTCGCAGATGGCGCTGTCGTGGGTGCTCAGCAATCCCGCAGTTACAACTGTGCTTATCGGAGCTTCGCGCCCCGCGCAGATAATCGAAAACGCCGAAGCTGTGCAGAAGCTTGATTTTACCGCACAAGAGCGCGAAAATATCGAAAAGGTGCTTGCCGAGTAATATTTTGGGTTTTCCTAGGTAAAAACTACTTGAAAAAAAGTTTCCTCTGTGCTATAATATATAAGATAATGAACAGAGCAAAAGAAGCATTTTGCCGTTTTTGTGCATATAACCGCGCAGAGCGCCGATTTTTATCGGGGTGATGGGGCTTGTGACAACGGCTTTCAGCTTCGGGAAAGGAAGTTTTACAAATGGCAAAGATTGCTGTACTGGGATACGGCGTTGTCGGCAGCGGCACCGTCGAGGTGTTTTACAAAAATAAAGAAAGCCTCGAGAAGAAAGCCGGTCAGGAGCTTGATATCAAGTATATCCTTGATATCAGAGATTTTGACGACAGTCCCTACAAGGATAAGTTCGTAAAGGATTTTGATGTTATTCTCAACGACCCCGAGGTCACCGTTATTGCGGAGGTCATCGGCGGATTGAAGTTTTCCTACGGCTACGTTAAATCCGCGCTTCTTGCGGGCAAAAGCGTTGTAACATCTAACAAAGAGCTTGTTGCAGCAAAGGGCGCCGAGCTGCTTTCCATCGCAAAGGAAAAGAACGTGAATTTCTTTTTCGAGGCGAGCGTTGGCGGTGGTATCCCCGTTATAAAGCCTATCCACAACTGCCTTGAGGCAAACGAGATAGATGAGATCGCGGGTATCCTCAACGGCACTACAAACTTCATTCTCACAAAGATGATCCGCGACGGAATGGGCTTCGATGAGGCTCTGAAGATCGCACAGGATCTCGGCTACGCGGAGCGCGATCCCTCTGCCGATGTTGACGGACACGATACCTGCCGCAAGATATGTATTCTTGCTTCTCTTGCTTTCGGCAAGCACGTTTATCCCGAAAACGTCCACACTGAGGGTATCTCCAAGGTAACTCTTGAGGACGTTAATTACTGCGATAACTGCGGCTGCAAGATAAAGCTTATCGGCTGCGCAAAGAGAGAGGCTGACGGCGAAGTTTCCATCGGCGTTTTCCCCGCAGTGATAAAGGACGAGAGTCAGCTTGCAGGTGTTAATGATGTGTTCAATGCGATCCTTGTACGCGGAGACGCAACAGGTGATGTTGTGTTCTACGGAAAGGGTGCGGGTAAGCTCCCGACCGCAAGTGCTGTAGTATCGGATATAATCTCCGCTGCTAAGCACGCGAATACAAGTATCTCCCTCACATGGAACGACAGCGAGCAGGGCTTTATCCGTGGCTTTGACAGCTTTAGCTGTGCAAACTACATTCGCGTTCTCGCTAAGGATAAGGCTGCAGCAGAGACAGTAATCAAGTCGGAGTTTAAGGGTGTCGAGTTCCTTTCCAGAAACAATATGCCCGAAAACGAGATGGCTTTTATTGCCGATGTAATGACAGAAAAAGAAGTTGAGGCAGCGTGTGCAAAGCTTTCCGAGTGCGCTGATGTGCTCGGCAGAATACGCGCTCTTGACTATTAATATTGCCGCATAGGCTTTTAGACGGAGGTTTACAATGGGTGAAGCTACACCAAAGTACAAAAGAGTTCTCCTGAAGCTGAGCGGTGAAGCTCTTGCCGGAGAAAAGGGCAGCGGTCTTGACCTGCCCACAATATCAAACATCTGCGCAAGTATTAAAAAGTGCGTTGACGTCGGCTGCGAGATCGGTATCGTTGTCGGCGGCGGAAATTTTTGGCGCGGCAGAAGCAGCGAAAACATGGACAGAGCAAGAGCCGATCATATCGGAATGCTTGCAACAACCATGAACGCTCTTGCTGTTGCAGATGTGCTGGAGTCACATGGCTGTATATGCCGTGTACAGACTGCTATCACGATGCAGCAGGTAGCAGAGCCGTTTATTCTCGGCAAGGCTATCAGACACCTTGAAAAGGGCAGAGTTGTTATTTTCGGCTGCGGAACAGGTAATCCTTTCTTCTCGACAGACAGCGCGGCGTCACTCAGAGCCGCAGAGCTCGGCGCTGACGTGATACTTAAAGCCACGATGGTCGATGGCATCTACGACAAGGATCCCAAGAAGTTCCCCGATGCCGTGAAGTACGATGTTATCACACATCACGACATTCTTGTAAAAAGATTGCAGGTAATGGACAGCGCCGCTGCTGCTATCTGCACTGAAAATAATATTCCGATTATAGTATTCGACCTTAATCGCCCCGACAATATTCTTGACGCTGTTATGGGTGAGCCTGTCGGCACACTTGTAACAAAGCACAAGTCCTGAATTTAATTTACCGCCGAAACGGCAGAATGGAGATAGATTATGAAAGAGATCATGGATAACACCAAGGAGAGAATGAATAAGAGCGTTGCTGCCCTCGAAAACGAGCTTGCAACTGTTCGTGCGGGCAGAGCTGACCCCAGAGTTCTCGATAAGATCACCGTTGACTACTACGGAACTCCCACTCCTGTTAATCAGATGGCTTCTATCGCTGTATCTGAGGCGAGGATCCTTGTGGTATCTCCCTATGACGCTTCTACATTAAAGACTATAGAAAAGGCTATTCAGGCAAGCGACCTCGGCATCAACCCCACCAACGACGGTAAGTGCCTGAGAATTGCTTTCCCTCAGCTTACAGAGGAGCGCCGTAAGGAGCTTTGCAAGTCTGTAAGCAAGACCTGCGAGGAGAGCAAGGTCGCTATCCGTAATATCCGCCGTGACGCTCTTGACAAGCTCAAGGCTAAGAAAAAGGCTTCCGAGATCACAGAGGACGATATGAAGGACGGCGAGAAGAACGTTCAGAAGCTGACCGACAAGGCTATCGAAGAGGTAGACAAGGTTGGTGCAGCTAAGGAAAAGGAGATCATGTCCCTCTGATGGAGCAGCTTTCCGTTCCGCAGCATATCGGCATTATCATGGTCGGTAACGGCAGATGGGCGAAAAAGCGCCATCTTCCGCGAAATATGGGACATAAGCAGGGCGCTGCGGTATTCAAAAAAACGATAAACTGGTGCAGAGAGCTTGGGGTGAAATGCGCGACTTTTTACGCGTTTTCTACCGAGAATTGGAAGCGCCCCGCTGATGAAGTTGACGGTATAATGAACCTTTTGAGGCAGTATATCAAGGATATACGCGCTATGGCAAAGGAAAATGTGCGTTTTATTTTCATCGGTGATATAAATGCTTTCGCAGAGGATATTCGCACAGAGCTTGCTTCGATAAGCAGCGATACAGCGGAAAATGACGGGTTTATTGCCGCAGTTGCGCTGAATTACGGCGGCAGGGCAGAGCTTGCAAAGGCTGCCCGAGAGCTTGCCGAGCTTGTGAAAAACGGCGAGATCGCCGTTTCGGATATCACTGAGGAGCTGCTTGAACAGCACCTCTACACTGTAGAAATGCCCCCGCTCGACCTTGTTCTTCGTCCGAGCGGCGAGCAGCGCTTGTCGAACTTCCTTATATGGCAGGCGGCTTATGCTGAGTTCGTTTTTATGGACGTTTTGTGGCCTGATTTCACTAAAAAAGACCTTGAATATGCGTTGGAGCAGTATGCTTCACGCAGCCGCCGCTTTGGCGGTATTTAAGAGGAAGGACCTGTTATGGCGAAGAGATTACTGTCGGCGCTGGTCGGCGCTGCTATCGGAATCACTATCATTGCGATAGACAATATATGGCTGTATACCGCTGCGGTAACTTTTCTCGGCGTGATTGGCGTTTGGGAGCTTATCCGTGCCGTAAAGTGCACTGAATTTAAGCTTTTGTCATTCGTTTGTCTTGGCATTGCCGCCGCCGCGCCTTCCATACTTATTTTCAATCATTATACGCTTGTTATGCCGATATTCGGTATGTTCGTTCTCTCGCTGTTTGCTATTATGCTCGGAAAGCATAAGCGCATTAAATTCGAGCATATTGCCATGTGCGGCTCTGCGGCAATGCTTATCCCTGCGGCTTTGAGCTGTATCATCAAGTTCAGATTTTATGCGGCGGAGGCCGATACGACATACGGCGTTTTCCTTATCGTTTATCTGCTTTTCTGTGCGTGGTTTGGCGATTCGGGCGCGTATTTTGTCGGAACTTTCCTCGGAAAGCACAAGCTTTGTCCTAACGTCAGCCCTAAAAAGACGGTTGAGGGCTTTATCGGCGGCGTAGTAACCGTTGGAGTTTGCGTTTTCCTTGAAGCGCTTGTATTCAATCTATTTATCTTCACCGACAGACAGATAGATTATCTCGTTGTTGTAATTTTCGGTATGCTCGCCTCCGTTCTCGGAGTGCTTGGCGACCTTTCGGCTTCGGTGATAAAGCGTGAGTTCGGCGTTAAGGACTTCGGTTCTATTATGCCGGGACACGGCGGCGTTCTCGACCGCTTCGACAGCGTTCTTTTTGTTGCGCCGTTTATCTTCATTGTTTTCAGGTATTTCAGTCCACTCGCTGCATAATTCGGCAGTACAGGCTATGCTATTGTTGTAGCTGTCGGAGCAACGGTGGGTAAGCTTCTGCCCATTCACTATGGTGAATGGGTGGTTTTGTTAAGAGAGATGTTATGAAAGAGATCGTTTTGCTTGGCTCAACAGGGTCAATAGGCGGTCAGACATTAGATGTCTGCCGCGCGCATAATATAAAGGTGAAAGCTTTGTCCGCAAATTCCAGCGTTGAGCTGATGGAGCAGCAAGCGCGTGAATTCAAGCCGCAGTATGTCTGTCTTGCCGACGAGAGCAGTGCCGCAGAGCTTAAAACACGACTTGCCGATACCGATACAAAGGTTTTAGGCGGATTTGAGGGCGTGTGCGAGCTTGCGCGGTTGTCTTGCGACATAGTCGTCAACAGCGTTGTTGGCATGGTCGGACTTCGCCCTACGCTTGAAGCGGCGGCAGCGGGAAATGACATTGCGCTTGCCAACAAGGAAACACTCGTTGCGGGCGGCGCACTCGTTACGGAATGTGTGAAAAAGCACGGAGTGAAGCTGCTGCCTATCGACAGTGAACACTCTGCTATATTCCAGTGCCTTTTGGGCGCAGAGGGCAACCGTTTTGAAAAGATAATCCTCACAGCGTCGGGCGGGCCTTTTTTCGGCAAAACGCGTGACGAGCTTGAAAATGTTACGCGCGAGCAGGCGCTGAAGCACCCCAACTGGTCAATGGGCGCAAAGATAACCATTGA
>JAZNTS010000034.1:0-35285 GCA_045591905.1 Oscillospiraceae bacterium
CTTAGCTGCGCCGAAGCAGAAGTTGTCCTTGGTTGCGGCGGCAGCGTCATAGATGACCTTGCCCATCATTGCAACTGCGTCCATGTTGATACCTGCCTTGGTGGAGCCGATATTGACGGAGGAGCAGACATTCGATGTTTCAGCCATAGCCTCGGGGATAGAGTTTATAAGCTCCAGATCGCCCGCTGCATACCCCTTGTGAACAAGGGCGGAGTAGCCGCCTATGTAGTTTACGCCTGTGCCCTCTGCTACGCGCTGAAGAGTTTTAGCGTATTTCACGGGGTTTTTGCTGCGTGCGGCAGCCGCTACGATGGATATGGGCGTAACGGAAATTCTTTTGTTGATGATCGGAATACCGTACTGCTTTTCGATGTCCTCGCCTGTTTTTACAAGGTTTTCTGCCTTGCGCATCATCTTTTCATAAATGCGCTCGCAGGCGCGGTTTTCATCGCTGTCGATACAGTCAAGGAGCGAGATACCCATGGTGATAGTACGGATATCCAGATTTTCCTCCTGTATCATCTTTATCGTTTCAAGTATATCGCCTGAATTAAGCATAATTAAATCTCCTTAATGGTAATTAAATGCGGTGCATAGCGTTGAAGATATCCTCGTGCATAACGTGCACCTGAAGTCCCATCTCCTTGCCTGCTGCGGTAAGCTTATCCGCAAAAGCGGCATAATCAATGGTGAGGTCGGATATCTCGATCATCATGGTCATTGCGAAAAGATCCTGCATGATGGTCTGAGTAACGTCCATAACGTTTGCCTTGCATTCTGCGCAGATACCGCTGACCTTTGCCAAAATACCTACCGTGTCCTTACCGATAACGGCTACAACTGCTCTCATTTTGTCCTCCTTGTCTGCAGACTTTGCGTGATATGATTGTATAAAATCACTGCCTGCATACACTAATTTTAATTTTTCTTATCTATTATACTAAAAAATTTGCAAAAAGTAAATGTATTCATAGACAAATTTAAAAATTTGTGATAAAATAATAAAAAAACCGTCCGAAGAATAAGATTTATGTGTAAATTTTCGAGGACGGCGAAAAATAACGGGGAAATACCCCCGACACAAAGGACAAAAGAATTGAGTACAGAGAAGTTTACAGCAATTCCCATAGATTGCCATATGCATTCGACGTTATCTCCCGATGGGCATGACGCGCCCGAAGTGATGGCAAAACGCGCATTTGAGCTTGGGATAAAGCATTTCACACTTACCGACCACATAGAAAACGAGAAGCTGGATAGCTGGAATTATGCCGAGGCTATGGAGAAGTCGCGCGAGGTATATCTTGCGCTAAAAGCCGAGTATGACGGCAGAATGAACGTGTATTTCGGCGCTGAGCTTGGACAGCCGCTTTATAATCTGCCGCAGGCGGAGGAGATACTTCAGAAATACGACTACGACCTTGTGCTTGGCTCTCAGCACCGCACCAAAAGCTATGCGCGCGTAGACCGTCTGCCTGACAGCGAGGCGGTGCGATATGCGTATCTTGACGAGTATTTTGAGGAGCTGCTCGCGCTTGCGAAATGGGGAAAATTCTGTGTGCTGTCGCACCTTACGTTTCCGCTTCGCTTTATAAGCGGCGATGTCGGCGGTCATGAAGTGGATATCGGCCGCTACTCGGCGATAATCGACGAGATACTGGATACCATCATCAAGAGTGATATCGCGTTGGAGGTAAATTCATCGGGTATACGAAAGGGACTTCATGTTCCCATGCCGAGCGCGGAGTATATAAAGCGCTACCGCGACAGGGGCGGCAGAATGATATCTGTAGGCTCTGATGCGCACAGGGTAGAGGACGTAGGCGCGGATATTCCGCAGTGCCTTGATATGCTTAAGGATATCGGATTTAACGAGATCTGTGTTTTCAGCAGGAGAGATCCTGTTTTTATCAAAATATAACGGAGGACGACACTATGAACAAGCTGCTTGATTTATTAAGACAGAATGCAAGACTTTCCAACGCGGAGCTTGCCGCGATGCTGGGTATGTCGGAGGCGGAGGTCGCCGCGCAGATAAAACAGCTTGAGGACGACGGTATAATCATGGGATATACCGCTATTATAAACGAAGAGAGCGTGGACGAAACACGCGTTACCGCAATAATCGAGATAAAGGTAGCACCGATGAAGGGCAAGGGTTTTGACGACCTTGCGCACACCATCATAGAATATGACGAGGTAGACAGCGTATTTCTGCTGAGCGGTGCGTATGACCTGTCGGTCACAGTTACGGGTACATCTCTGCGCAAGGTTGCGCTGTTCGTATCCGAAAGGCTGTCGGCGCTGGACGGTGTTATCTCTACCGCAACACACTTTATCCTCAAACGCTACAAGGAGAAGAACCATGTATTCAATGAGGATACCACTGACGAAAGGAGCTTGGTATCTCCGTGATAGATTATGACAAGTTAATACCCGACAAGATACTGAATATTCAGCCGTCGGGAATAAGAAAATTTTTTGATATCGCTCAGCAGGTAGAGGGCGTTATTTCCCTGTCTGTGGGCGAGCCTGATTTCAAGACGCCGTGGGCTGTCCGTAAGGAGGCTATCCGCATTCTTGAAAAGGGCAAGACTGCTTACACCGCAAACAGCGGACTTATTGAGCTGAGAAGAGCTATTGCTGACTATCTGTCAGACAATATCCACACCGAGTATGACCCCGAAAAGGAGATAATCGTTACCGTTGGCGGCAGCGAGGCTATAGACCTTGCACTGCGTGCGCTGGTTGCATCGGGTGATGAGGTGCTCGTGCCTGAGCCGAGCTTTGTGTGCTATTCCCCCATCGTTACGATGTGCGGCGGCGTTGCTGTTCCGATAGTAACAAAGCGCGAGGACAATTTCCGCCTGACAGCCGAGGCGCTGAAAGAAAAGATAACGCCAAAGACAAAGGCGCTTGTTCTGCCTTTCCCGAATAACCCCACAGGCGCGGTAATGCGCCGCGAGCATTTGGAGGCTATCGCGGAGGTTATAAAGGATACCAACATTATAGTGCTGTCTGACGAGATATACTCTGAAATGACATATAACGGTGCTAAGCACGTTTCCTTTGCGGAGCTTCCCGATATGCGTGAGCGTACTATCGTGATAAACGGATTTTCAAAGGCTTTTGCCATGACAGGTTGGCGACTCGGCTATGCCGCAGGCCCTCTCCCCATCATGAAGCAGATGCTGAAGCTGCACCAGTATTGCATAATGTCCAGCCCCACGGTCAGCCAATATGCGGCTATTGTCGCAATGAGAAGCTGCCGCGAGGAGGTTGACAAGATGGTGGAGGAATACGATATGCGCCGCCGTCTTGTTGTGAAAGGCTTCAACGATATGGGACTTGACTGCTTTGAGCCTGAGGGGGCGTTCTATGTGTTCCCGTGTATAAAGAGTACCGGTATGACCTCTGCGGAGTTCTGCGAGAAGCTTATTTATGACAAAAAGGTTGCAGTTGTTCCGGGTAACGCTTTCGGCGAGAGCGGCGAGGGATTTGTGCGTGTTTCCTACGCATATTCGGTACAGCATCTGACAACGGCTCTCGGACGTATCAGAGAGTTTCTTCAGGAGATAAAGAAGTGACGGTCATCGCTAACGCAAAGCTGAATTTATATCTCGATATCACAGGTACAAGAGATGACGGCTATCATTTGCTTGAAACGGTGATGCAGAGCGTTTCGCTGTCGGATATCGTAGATGTGGATATTTTTGACGGCAGCGGAATAGAGCTTAGCTGCGACAGGGCGGATATTCCCTCTGACGAGCGGAATATTGCGTACAAGGCGGCAAAAGCGTATCTTGACGCGGCAGAAATTGACGCGAAATTGCGTATATCCATACAAAAGCGTATCCCAAGCGGTGCTGGTATGGGCGGAGGCAGCGCTGACGCTGCTGCGGTCTTGGCGGCGCTTGACAGGCATTTCGGCGCGCTTAGCAAGGAACGGCTGTATGAGACAGCGCTGTCAATCGGTGCGGACGTTCCGTTCTGCCTTGCGGGCGGCACAAGGATATGCAAGGGTATCGGCGAAGAGTTGTCCGATTGCACCTCTGTAATCGGCTGCTGCTTTCTGGTCGTTATGCCCGATTTCACCTGTCCTACAGGGGAGGCGTACAAAAAATACGACAGTGCGCCTGTGGCAGCACGCGGAGAGCTTTCGCAGTTCGTTCAGAGCCTTTCTGATATCGGCTTTGCCAAAAAGCTTTACAATGTGTTTGAAAAGCTTTACTGTGACGAGCGCATCGAGGATATAAAAAAACGGCTGCTCTCGGCAGGCGCTGAGGGCGCGGCGCTTACGGGCAGCGGCGCGGCTGTGTTCGGAGTTTTCTCCGACGAGGAGAGAGCGGTAGGAGCGGCAAAGCAGCTTCCGATGTATTTCACTGCTGTTTGCAGCCCTATGAAATATGGTACATTATTTGCTTAGGCATCAATATATAAGGAGGTATCGGCATGATAAGAGTGAAAAATCATCTCGGTGAGATAACCATTTCTCAGGATTATTTTATGTCGCTTATCAGCAATACAGTGACAAACTGCTTTGGCGTTGTGCAGATGAATATCAGCAGCGCAAAGCAGACGCTGATGGCATGGCTGCCGTCAAAGAAAAAGGACAAGAATGTAACAGGCATTTCGGTGCGCGTGGGTAAGGATAAGCTTGTGGTAGAGCTTCACATCACCGTTATGTACGGCGTTAATGTCGGCGCAGTCGTAAAAAGCATCATGAATAAGGTGCGCTACGCTGTTGAGGAGAACACGGGCATTTCCGTTGAGAGAGTCAATGTCTACGTTGACGGCATACGGACTTGATAAAGACTATTTCACTATTATAGGAAGGAAAATTCTTAAATGAAGATAACAGGACAGCTTTTCAGAGATGCGGTCATCTCGGGAGCTAACAACATTTCAAATCAAAGACAGGCAGTCGATGAGCTTAATGTATTCCCCGTACCCGATGGCGACACCGGTACAAATATGTCCATGACTATCGGCGCGGCTTTTGCGGAGATGAAAAACGCACATGATACTATAAGTGCGGGAGAGGCTGCAAAAATAACAGCTTCAGCTATGCTGCGCGGCGCAAGAGGAAATTCGGGCGTTATCCTGTCGCTTATATTCAGAGGTCTGTCAAAGGGCCTTGCAGGAAAGCAGGAGGCTGACGCAAAGGATCTGTCTGAGGCGTTCAAGCTTGGCGTTGACGCGGCTTATAAATCCGTTATGAAGCCCACAGAGGGTACTATCCTCACTGTTGCAAGAGAGGCTTATGAGAACACTGTTTCTCTCGGCGTAGAGGGCGGCGACGCTGCTGAGTTTCTCAAAGCTTATATAGAAGAAGCTGAAAAGACCCTCGCAAAGACCCCCGATCTGCTTCCTGCACTTAAAAAGGCAGGCGTTGTTGACGCGGGCGGACAGGGACTTATCGTTATTCTTCAGGGTATGCTTGCGGTAATAGGCGGCGGCGCGATCATCAAGTCGGATAACGAAACAAAGCCCTCTGCACCTGCTGCTGTAGCGGCTTCGGGAGCAGTACAGGAGGAGATAACCTTTGCGTACTGTACAGAATTTATAGTAAACAAGAAAAAGGACGCGAATGACGCTACTGCGCTGAGAGCGTTCCTTGAAACCATCGGCGACTGTGTTGTGGTAGTTGACGACGATGATATAATCAAGGTGCACGTTCACTCCAATCACCCCGGAAAGGCTATTGAGGAGGGTCTGAAGTTCGGCGAGCTTACTAAGATGAAGATCGAAAATATGCGTGAGCAGCACAACAACATCATCAAGGCAGATGAAGCGGCTCAGCATAACAGAAAGGCTCCTGTGCCGCCCGAAAAGGATATGGGCTTTGTGGCTGTGGCTGCGGGTGCAGGCATTGAGGCGCTGTTCCGTGATCTCGGTGTTGACAGCATAGTGCGCGGCGGTCAGACGATGAATCCCTCGACAGAGGATATTCTTGAGGCTATCGGACAGACTCCCGCTCACAATGTGTTCGTGCTGCCTAATAACAAGAATATCATAATGGCGGCTGAGCAGGCTGTAGATCTTGCAGACAGAAATGTCTGCGTGCTTCAGACGAGAACTATTCCGCAGGGAATCTCCGCGATGATGGCGTTTGATCCCGACGGAGATTTTGTTGCCAACAGAAGCGGCATGACCGAGGCTTTCGGTAATGTTGCAAGCGGACAGATAACCTTTGCTGTGCGTGATAGCGAATATGATGGTCACAAGATAAAGCAGGGCGAGATACTTGCTATGGATAACGGCAAGATAGTGTTCACCGAAACGGACGTTACAAAGTCGCTTGTAAAGCTTACAAAGCGCCTTATAACCTCCTCCAGCAGCTATATCACGGTGATCTACGGCTCCGATGTCAGCGACGAGGACGCCGAGGCAGCTTACGAGAAGCTTCGCAGCAAGATAAGCGACAATATTGATATAGTTCTGGTAAACGGCGGACAGCCTGTATACTACTATATTATTTCGGTAGAATAATGGAGATAACATATCTGAAAGGCGTTGGCCCGAAAAGGGCTGAGCTATACAAAAAGATCGGCGTGGAAACGGTGGAGCAGCTTGTGGGGACATATCCCCGCGATTATGTTGACCTCACCGCTCCCTGCACGATATCACAGGTGCAGATTGGCGAGGTCTGCGCCTTTCGTGCGTTTGTGACGAAAAAAACAGCGCCTTTCAGCAGCTATGCGAGAATGGCGATTTACAAGGCGGTGCTGACCGATGAAACGGGCAGCATTACTGCTGTTTTTTTCAATGCAAAGTACACCTTTGAAAAGCTGAAAGAAAACGAGGAGTATCTTTTTTACGGAAAGATAACGGGTGATCTTATAGGGCTTCAGGTGTCGTCGCCGATGTTTGTGGGAGTAAACGAGGGCGGACTTCTTCCGAAGTATCCGCTTACCGCAGGGCTTACCAACAACATGGTGTCGCAGAACGTGAAAACGGCGCTTTCCCTTGTGAATGAGCGCGAAACGCTCCCTGAGCGCATAACTGCGGCATATAGGCTTATCGGACGCGCGGAGGCAGTACGGAAGATACACTTCCCGAAAAGCCGCGAGGAATACATCGAAGCAAGGCGCAGACTGGTCTTTGAGGAGCTTTTGTCACTAAAGCTCGGACTTTCGCTCATGCGCAGCAGAGGACGTTCTTTAAGCGGCGCTGTAATGAGCGAAAAAAGCCTTTCGGAGCTTTATGCGGCATTGCCGTTTGATCCTACAAATGCACAGCTTCGCGCTATCTCCGACTGTATTGCCGATATGAAGCGGCTTTACCCAATGAACAGGCTTTTGCAAGGTGATGTCGGCAGCGGTAAGACTATGGTTGCGGCAGCAGCGGCGTATTTTTCGTATCTTAACGACTTTCAGACGCTTGTAATGGCGCCGACTGAGGTGCTTGCGCGGCAGCATTACGCTACCTTTGAAAAAATGCTGGGTGCGCTTGGTGTCAGGGTGGAGCTTCTCTCGGGAAGTCTTACCGCAAAGCAGAAAAAAGAGGTGCGCGAAGCGGCGGCAAGCGGAGAGATAGATGTTTTGGTGGGAACTCAGGCGCTGATACAGAAGACCTCCGTTTTGAAAAAAACGGGACTTGTGGTGGTGGACGAGCAGCACCGTTTCGGTGTGGCGCAGCGTTCCGCGCTTGCGGAAAAGGGCGCGGCGCCGCATATCCTTGCGATGTCTGCAACGCCTATTCCGAGAACGCTTGCGCTCATCATGTACGGCGACCTTGATGTTTCGGTGCTGAATGAGCTGCCAAAGGGCAGGATACCGATAAAGACTTACGCGGTGGATACTTCGTTCAGACCGAGGATATATAACTTTATAAAAAAGCATATCGCAGATGGCAGACAGGCGTACATCGTGTGTCCTCTTGTTGAGGAGAGCGAAAACTCACGCAGCGAAAAGGCGAGCGCGATAGAATACTATGAGCGCCTTTGCGCGGGTGAATTTCGCGATATTCCTGCGGGGCTGCTTTATGGCAGAATGAAGCAGACCGATAAGGACGAGGTTATGCGGAAATTCCGCGATAACGAGCTGAAGCTGCTTGTTTCTACGACGGTAATAGAGGTAGGAATAGACGTTCCAAATGCGAATGTAATGCTTATTGAGAACGCGGAGCAGTTCGGGCTTTCCCAGCTCCATCAGCTTCGCGGTCGAGTTGGTCGCGGCAGCGAGCAGAGCTACTGCGTGCTTATGACCGATAACGGCAGCGAATACACAAAGGCGCGAACCGACGCTATGGTTAAGACCACGGACGGCTTTGAGATAGCAAAACAAGACCTTGCACTGCGCGGCCCCGGTAATTTCTTCGGGCGGCAACAGCATGGGCTTCCGCCGTTAAAGGTCGCTGACATAGCTGACGACGCGGAGGTGCTGTACGAGGTAGACGCGCTTTCGCAAAAGCTTCTTTCCGAGGACGCGCTGCTGCTTTCTCCCGAAAACGCAGAGCTTCGGGGGAATGTTGAACAGCTTTTCGGACAAAATGATATATACGGGTGGAATTGATGACAGCAAAGAAATTGCTAGACAAAATTGCAGAGGAATACAAGGCTATACTTGGTGCAAAGCTTGCGGGAATATATGTTCATGGCTCGCTTGCGTTTGGGTGCTATAACGAAAAAACCAGCGACATTGATTTTATCGCGGCAGTGAATGAGCCGCTTTCTGCGGACGAGAAAAAGGCAATTATAGTTTTGCTTTCACAGCTTGAGCACAACGCGCCCCAAAAAGGCTTTGAAATGAGTGTGGTGCTTGCGGAGTATTGCAGAAATTTCGTGTATCCCACGCCGTTTGAGCTGCATTATTCCGAGGCGTACAGACAGGACGCTGTGAATGACATCGAGGCTTTTTGTGAACGTATGCACGGTAAGGATCACGATCTTGCGGCACATTTTACTGTTATACGCGAGGTTGGCTTTGCTGTTTACGGAGAGTCTATCTCAAAGCTGTTCGGGGAAGTGCCGAGGGAGTGCTATCTTGACAGTATTACGCGCGATATTGCGGGTGCTGCCGAGGATATCGAATACAACCCCGTTTACTACACGCTGAATCTATGCCGTGTGCTTTCGTATATCGAAAGCGGCAAGGTACATTCAAAGGAACAGGGCGCACAATGGGCTATGGGAAATGTTCCGCCTGTGTTTTCGGCGGTGATAGGCGAGGCGCTTGATTGCTATCGCACTGCGGAGCCGTTTCCCGAGGATATGCCGATAACGGCGTTTGCGGAATATATGCTTAGCCGAATAAACAGATGATACTTTAGGAGGACGTTATGGCGGACAAGGAGCTTGAACTTAAAATGGAACGTTGGCGTTATCCGCGCTTTTTTACGGAAAACATATCTGAAACCGCTGCGGTGCTGACGGCGGAGGATTCAAAGCACGCTGTTCAGGTGCTTCGCATGAGAAAGGGCGACTATGCCGTTATCTGTGATGGAAAGGGCACGGACTATCTCGGTCAGCTATCCTCGACAGAGGGCGAATGTGTGTTCGATGTACTGGAAAGGTCTAAGAACGAGGGAGAGCCGAATATACATCTGCGGCTTTTTCAGGCGATGCCAAAGGGCGATAAGATGGAGTTTATCGTGCAGAAAGCGGTAGAATGCGGCGCGTGTGAGGTAATCCCGTTTTTCTCAAAGCGCTGTGTTTCGCGCCCCGACAAAAAGCAGATGGCGAAAAAGACCGAGCGCTACCGCCGTATAGCGTATGAAGCTGCAAAGCAGTGCGGCAGAGGCGTTATCCCACAGATTGGCGAGGCGGTGGAATTTTCCGCGTTGTTTGATATGATTTCGGAAGAAAATACGGGTATACTGTTTTATGAGTGCGCGGAGCTTTCGTTGAAAGAGGCTGTGTCTGACTTTAAACAGAACGTGGATATCATCATCGGAAGCGAGGGCGGCTTTGAGCAGAGCGAGGCTGCCGCGCTTGCGGAACACGGCTTTGTTCCTGTGTCGCTCGGAAAGCGTATTCTCCGATGTGAGACTGCGCCTGTTGCGGCGATATCTGTTTTGATGAATATCACAGGAAATATGTAATTTTTTTGGAGCTTTTAACTAAAAATTTGCTCTGAGTATTGCAAATATTCGTAAAAAGGTATATACTGTAAGATATAGAATTGTTCATTGAACGATAGGAGGATAAATATTATGGCTAAAGGCTTTGGATTAGCGCTTGTAGGTCTGCTTGCTGTTGCAGGCGGTGTTGCGGCTGCTGCTATTCTTACAAAAAAGAAGCTTGAAAAGGAGAACGAGGCTGATTACTACGATGAGTGGGACGACGCTGAGTGGCTCGACGACGAGGATTTCGATTTCGACGATGCTGACGAGTGCATTTCCGACACCGCTGCTGATGCCGCTGCTGCTGTTGCAGAGGTAAATAAGCAGAATGACGAGCTTATCGAAGAGGAGAGCGCCGCTGCCGACGATGCAGAGGGTCAGCTTTAATTTCGTGGCTTTAACAGGGCGTGCACTGCATCGCCCTGTTTTTGTGTTTGTTTACGGAGGAATTATATGAAAAAAAGTATTTTTTGTACACTTTTGTGCGGCTGTCTGCTGCTGAGCGGCTGCGGCGGTGATACACAGAGCGACACCGCTTCCACGCAGGACAGCAGCGGAGCTTCCGTTGATATTGACAGCGGTGCTGCAAGCTCTGATGGTGGAGATATATCTCAGGGAAGTTCTCAATCTTCCGCGCAGACGACCGATGCAAAGCCGCAGCAGACCGAGTCCGTTCCCGCGGAAAGCACTTCGCAGGCTGAAAGCTCTGATGTTGAGGCAACAGATACCTATGCCGAGATGATGAAGCTGTATGATAACAGCTATCTCGGACTTCCGCGCGCAGACGCGACTTATGTTTTCAGCAGCACGGGTGCAAGCGAGGAAATAAACGGCGAGCTGTGCTACTGCGTATCCTGTAGCGAAGAGCATGATGGCGAGCTGTATTATATGTGCGATTTTTACATAACAGAGAACGGCACGGCGGTATACCGCTACTATCTTGAAGATGGTAGGTATGCGTTGCTTCCTGAAATAAAAAGTTTTGCGCAGATGGATCCCGAGACGCAGACGCCTGACGAGATATTCGCTGTCGCAAACGAGCTTTACGGATATTTCGACCTGTGTGCGCTTGACGGTATTGCAGAGTACACTCTTGATGTTGAAATTGACGGGTTTACTCATGTGTACAACATGGTCGCTGACGAGCGTTTTGATACTAAGCCGGAGCTGCTTAATGCTCTGAGCTGTTATTTCTCCTCGGAGATAATCAATTCTCTTATGGACTCGTCGCAGTACCGCGAGGGCGCTGACGGAAAGCTGTATTCTGCGGGCGGTGCAAGGGGCAGCGATATCTATTATATTGATACGACGTATGAACTGACACAGGTCACGGCTGACAGTGCAGTCTTTACTGCGTACTCTACCTATTCTGACGAGATAACAGATGATGTTCATACCGAGGAGTATGTATACAATGCAGTTAAGCAGGACGGCAGATGGGTGTTTACCAATTTTGAGCTGCCATATTGATGTTTGTAACCATATTTCGGCGGAGTTTTCTCCGCCGATTTTTATTTTTTTGGAAAAAGTATTGACAAGAACTGTATTAAGTGATATAATACAACTGTACCAAGCGAAGTAGTACAGTTGATACATACAGAAAAGGAGGTCAGAGTGTGCTTGATATAAGGCTTGAGGGCAAGGCGCCCATTTATGAGCAGGTTTACGGCGGTATTGCGCAGCTTATCTCCGCGGGGCGGCTGAAGCCTGAGGAAAGACTGCCCGCGGTGCGCGAGGTAGCAAAGCATCTTGGCATAAATCCGAATACGGTGCAAAAGGCTTACGCGCAGCTTGAGCAGGCGGGGCTGATATATTCCATACCTGCAAAGGGCAGCTATGTTGCGGCTGAGGATAACGCGGCAGCGGCGCTGCGTGAGGAGTCGCTGAAGCGGCTGCACACCGAAATGGTAAGCGCCCATAAGATTGGCGTTATTTACGGTGATGTAATTGAGTTGGTTAATGAGATATGGACTGACGACAGAAAAGGGGGAAATTTATGATAGAGATCAAAAACGCGGCCATGCGTTTTGAGGACAAAAACGTGCTCGACGGGGTGAGCATAGCTATCCCCGAGGGCTGCGCATATGGACTGCTTGGCAGTAACGGCGCAGGCAAGTCAACACTTCTGAGAATGCTTTCGGGCATCTACCGCCCGTATTCGGGCGAGGTGCTTATTGACGGAATGCCTGTATACAACAATGTTCCGATAAAGGAGCGCGTATTTTTCATAAATGATGAAACGATACAGTTCAACGATATGACGCTGTTTGAGATGCGCGACTACTACAGACGGTTTTACACAAGCTTTGATGATGCGCTGTTTGAAAAGCTTCACGCCGCTGTGGAGCTTCCTATGAAAAAACGCCTCAGCACCTTTTCAAAGGGCATGAAGCGACAGGCGGCAGTGATATGCGGCATAGCGTGCAAAACCCCGTATCTGTTTCTCGACGAGGCGTTTGACGGACTTGACCCGACTATGCGAATAATCGTGAAGCAGATGCTTATTGACGCAATGCTGGATAACTCGCTGACCGTAATATTTTCGTCGCATAATCTCGGCGAGATAGACGAGTTCTGCGACCGTGTGGGACTTCTCCATGCGGGCAAGGTCGTATTCGACCGCGAGCTTGACAATGTAAAGGGCAGCGTAGTGAAGATACAGACGGCGTTTGACCGCCCTGTTACAAAGGGCGATTTCAGCGGCTTTGAGGTGCTGCATATCGAGTCTACGGGCAGCGTTACCCACTTGATAGCAAAGGGTGACCGCGAGGCTATAAGAAACGGCGTTAATGCGCTTTCGCCCAAGATATATGATGAGGTTCCGCTGAGCCTTGAGGAGATATTCGTTTATGAAATGGAGGTGCTCGGCTATGACAGCTCAAAGCTGGACAGGTAATTTATCGAAATTCGGCACTTATTTCCGCTACAAGCTGCATAATATGCGCTCTATGATAATACTCAATTGTATTTTTGCGCTGCTGACCTATCCGCTTGCAGTCGGTATGATGATACCTACGGCGAATCTGGGGAATGAACTTAATAAGCGTCAGGATCAGGGTACTATCGAATACGAGCAGATGAGAAATCTTGTTCAAGGTATGACGTCGGTATGGATAACCTGCATATTTATTGCGTTTGCGATGCTGGTAGCGTTGTTCCTTATGAATTTTGTTATATGCCAGAAGAACTATCGCTGGCTTTATAACAAGAATGTTGTTGATATGGATTATTCTCTGCCCGTGTCAGATGACACGCGCTTTTTCGGTGACCTGCTGGCTACGCTGAGCGTAAGCCTTATCCCGCATCTTGCGGCGATAATCATAGGCATCGTTCTGTCTTATTTCCTGCCGATTAGCGATCTGCCTAAGTATGAGCAGAGCTTGGTGGACGAGGTAAGGGGAGTTTTCGTTCAACTTGCTTTTACAGGCTTTGTGGCTTGTATCATGTTTGTTGGCGTGACGCTGTTGGTCATGTCGCTGTGCGGACGCAAAAAGGAGGCTCGCATATATCCTTTTGTGGTGAATGCTGCGATACCTATCATTCATGCGCTGTGTATGTATATCGTGACAAGTCATGCGTATGGCTGTTCTGCTGATGAATTGACTGACTTCACAAGCATTGCCTTTACTTCGCCGCTTGGTCTGCTGTTTACGTCTATAGGAAGCTTTGCAGATGACGGTATTTTCTTTAGTACGCATAACCTTACCGACGGAACAGTTACTACCGAGGTGGTATATACTCCGCCGCTGTTCAGACCTGAGGTGCTGATACCTCTTATCATTATCACGCTCCTGTGCTTTACGGCTGCATATTTCCTTATCAAGCACCGCCGCGCCGAGCGCGTGGGAAGCTCCTTTGTTTTCCGTGCGGTCAATCTGATACTTCCTGCGATTGTGATATTCACGATAACAGCTCCGTTTGCGGCAAACATATTGAATGGTGCAGACCCATACTATCCGGTATATAATTATCACACTCATAATATCGGCGGAAATATTGTGGCGATGTGTGTTATCACATTCATTGTTTCTGTTATCATAGAGCTTGTCAGCGGCAAGGGCTTCAAAAAGTTCCACATTACACTTGCAAAGTACGTTGTGACGCTTGCGGCAAGCTTCGGAATATGCACTGCGTTGTATTATTCAAACGGCATGGGCGCGGCTTATTTTGTGCCGGCGGTTGACAGTGTTTCCTCCGTGAGGTATTATATCAATAATAATATCGATCGCGACAGAAGCGTTTCGGGCACTGTGACACAGCCGCAGTATATCGCAGATGTTATTGAGGTACACGCTGATATTCCAAAGAATGGCCCCGAATGTGATGAAATGAACTACTCGCTTAGTCTGACATATTTCCTCAAGGACGGAAGCAAGATCGAGCGTTTTTATGCAATCACAGAAGAGCGCTATAACGAGATGGCCCGCAGTCTTGTGAATCCCGAGCAGTGCTTTGCAATGCTTGGCGGCAGAACGCCAACGAACGAAATGCTTCATTCACGAATAATAGATATACAGATAAACGATCTGCATTATGTTGTGGATATGCCGTATGAGGAAATTATCAATGCGCTGCGCAAGGACAGCGAAAAGGCAAGCTATGAGCTGCTTTGCGACTCTGACAGTATGCAGAGTATTGCCTTTTATGCGACTTATAAATATGCACAGGGCTACACCACCACGGCATTTTCTGTGTATCCGTGGTGTGAGAACACTATAGAGCTGCTTAAGAGCAAAGGCATTCCGCTGTTCGAGGGCGAGAACGTTTCACAGTATAAGACAGCGTTCCTTATCGAGCGTAATGATTTTGATATAAACTATGATGTGTACAGCGCCCAAATCGATGCGTGCTTTGTTGTGTCGTTTGGAGAACAAGCTGTTAAGGATTACAATGACCGCAAATGGTTGTATGAATTGTATGGTTTCGACAGCTATTTTGAAGAATACGGTGAAGATGCGGTCGATGTGATAAAAGACGCTTATTTCGGCGAGAACGCGGAAATTGTAAGGGTGCAGATAGATGAGAGCAACATTGATCTTGTAAATGAGCTGAGAGCGTTGTGTTCATCAAATGTTGCCTCGGACTATTCCGCTGAAAAGCTGTATACACTGGTGCTGACAAGTCAGGCAGAGTTTTACAGCCCGGGAGCTGTACATTCTAATGATGAGTATTATGTAAAAGAAGAGAATCTTGGCAGCGCAGAGGAGATAATCGATCAGCTTTTTGGTTAAAATGATATCTTCATTTCCCCTCAAATAAAGAAAAGCACGGCTTCTACGGAGGTCGTGCTTTTCCTTTTATTAAGTAACTTGTAGAAATTTGATGGCTAAAATTGTGCAAAGTTGATAAATTTATATCAATAAATGGAAAAGTGTGTCAATTAGTTGTGCAAAGTGTGCGACTTTGCTAAAAAATTCATAAAATTTTCTATTATTAAAGGAAACGTTTTTTTAAAAAAAAGTTGCAATATGAGAGTAAATGGTGTATAATTATAATACGAATAACCATGCGAATTTGTAAGTTTTTTACTGTTGACATAGTATACTTATTTATAAAGGGGAATCAGTATGGCACTTTTTGATACTTCCGCGTTCCGTATTCTTGAGCAGGGTATGAGCGTGCTGTGGCAAAAGCAGCAGATCATCTCTCAGAACATCGCAAATTCGGACACGCCCGACTATAACTGCAAATATCTTGAGTTCAGCGGTGTGCTTCGCGAAAAGCTGCGCGCTAACGGCTCGATAAAGCAGGAGCTTAACCTCAGACAGGAGATAGTTGTTGATACATACACAAGAGATCAGTTCGACGGAAACAACGTTGACCTTGATACTCAGATGGCTGAGCTTACAAATACACAGATTCAGATGGACGCGCTTATAAACTCCATGAACGGCAACTTCACAAGAATGAGAAGCGCGATGGTTACAAAGTAACGGAGGTAAGAGATGGCTTTTTTAAGTTCGCTTAATATTCCTCTTTCGGGCATGACCGCAGAGAGGCTCAGAATGGATATAATCTCGCAGAACGTTGCGAATGCAGACAATGTTGCAACTACCGCCGAGGAGGCGTACAAGCGTCAGATGGTGGTGTTCGGCGAGGACAAGAATTTCAAGTCCCTGCTGTGGACAAAGCTCGGCAGCGGCGAGGCTCATTTCCATAAGTACATACAGTACAAAGGTGTTGAGGTAAGGAGAGTTGTGGAGGACGAAACTCCCGCTGAGCCTGTATATGACCCCACGCACCCTCTTGCAGACGAGCTTGGATATGTGTACGAATCGAATGTTGATGTTGCTGTTGAGCAGCTTGACGCGATCGAAGCATCTAATATGTACGACGCAAACCTTGCAGTGTATGAGGCGGTTAAATCCATGGCGCAAAAGGCGCTGAACATAGGCAAGGGATAATATAGAGCTTGATTTATATTGAAAGGATTGATAAGAATGATAGATTTCGTACCGATTTCAACAATCCGTCCTATGGAGCAGATGACTCCGATGGACGCTACAAGCGGCAAGCTTGCGGTAAATGTTAAGGACGCTTCCTTTATTGACGTTTTCAGAGGTCTTGTTGACAACGTTATTGAAACCAACGAGCAGGTTGACAGGGACGCTATCGACCTTATGCTCGGAAATATCGACGATCTGGCACAGGTTCAGGCTAATATCGAAAAAGCTTCCGTTGCGGTTGATCTGCTTGTAACGGTTAAGAATGAGGCGCTCAGCGCTTACAATACTATAATCAATATGCAGGTATAATCTGCGCAAAAAAGCAAAAGGTCTTACATGATCTTGCTTCGGAGGTCACTTTTGAATGAATGAAAAGCTGAAAAATACCGTGACTGTCGTTAAGGAAAAGTGGAGCGGCTTCACAAAGATGGCGAAGATACTGCTCGTTACTGTTCCGATTGCGGTGATCGCGATAATAATCGTTATTGTAATACTTCTAAATCAGAAAGGAACTGCCGTTCTGTTCCCGGGCGTGGAGCAGTCAGAGGCGGGTGAGATAGCTTCCGCTATAACCGCACTCGGCGTTACTGAGGTCGTTGTTGAAAGCGATGGAGATATCATAGTTCCCGAGGATCAGGTGGATTACCTTAGAATGCAGATGTATATGCAGGGTTATCCTAAGTCTACCACGGATTATGAGATCTGGAATAACGGGCTTGACCTTTGGTCTACCGATTCGGACAAGCGTGAGGTTGCACGTCAGCAGCTTGAAACGCGTATCGGCGCGATGCTGACAGCGCTTGACGAGGTAAGAGCGGCTACCGTTACGCTGACTCTGCCCAATGTTCCCGATTATGCTATCGTAACAGATAAGGGCGTTGCTTATTGCTCTGTCGTTCTCAATCTCAAAGACGGCGCAGAGCTTGACAATGCCGAGGTTCGTGCAATTTATCGCGCAATAACAACAAGTGCGGAGAATCTTGACAGGGATAACGTATCTATTATGGATACAACAGGCAAGATGTACGCATGGATAAACCCTGAGGACGACAACAAGGCTGAGATCGATCCCTCGGGCGTTGAAGTAGCAGAGCGCAGACTTCAGTTCCAGAAGGAATATGAGGCGCAGCTTGCCGAGGGCCTTGGCGATATGTTCGATAAGGTCTACGGCGCTAATAACTACGCGTTCAATGTAACTGCTATTCTTGACTATGACCCGCTGACAATCGATAAAGAGGAGTTTATCCCTGTTACGGGAACTAACGCGGGCGTCATCGAACACGAAAAGGACGTTTCCGAGGGCGGATATTTAGGTACTGAAGGCGACGTGGTAGGCGTAACTCCGAATGGTGATAAGTCCCCTGATTATCCCGAGTTTATTGGACTTGAGGACGGACAGAGCTATTACTACGACAGCGAAGAAACGCAGTACAAGGTATCCAATATCAAAACATCACTTATTAAGGATGGTTACGATATTGAGCGCCTTTCCGTTGCTCTTATGATCAACGAAACAAATATGACCGAAGCCGAGCGCGAAGCGCTTAGCGATATCGTTGCAAAGGCAGCAGGTACAGACATCGCAAATGTATCTGTTTACAACACTCCGTTTGCCCTCAAGGGCGGCAGCGGCACGACCATTGCAGACGGCGACAGCATCAAGGTCATCACACCTGAGGATACATACCGTGATATGCTGCTGTTCGTTGTTGTGGGTCTTGGCGTACTGCTTGTGGTACTACTTATTATGTCACTGTTTATGAGCAGCTCCAGAAAGAAGAAGATAAGACGCAGACAGGAGGCTGCACTCGCTGCGGCGGGTGCTCAGTATGAGTCTATGTCTTCCGCACAGGCCCCCGATACTATCGAGGAAGTGGATTTCAATATCGCAAGTCTTACAGAGGAAGCAGGCAAGGATTCCAAGGAAACTATCCTCAAGCGCGAGATCAGCGACTTTGCAAAGACCAACCCCGAGATCGTTGCGGCTATCATCAGAAATATGCTGAGAGAAGAATAAACCCATCGGAGGGATTTGAATGGCTAAAGAAAACAAAGTTGACCTTGCCGCAGCGAAAAGGATCGCGCTGGTATTGGCGTCAATGGGAGCGGAAAACGCTTCCAGTATATACAAGCACCTTGCCGATGATGAGGTAGAGGCAGTGTCTGTGGAGCTTGCAAGGCTTGATTATCAGCCCATTGAGGTCGTTGAAGAAGTTCTCAACGAGTTCTACGAGCTGTGCCTCACCCAGAAGGTAGTTGCCGAGGGCGGTGTTGACTATGCCCGTGAGATACTTGAAAAGGCATTCGGTCAGGAAGCGGCTTCCAGCTTGCTTGCACGTATTACAAAACAGCTTAAAACGAAGTCGTTCGATTTCGTGAGAAAAGCAGACTATAAAAACCTGTTGGCTATCGTTCAGAACGAACACCCGCAGACGATCGCGCTGATACTTTCCTACGCAAGAAGCGATCAGGCTTCAGCTATCCTCGCGGAGCTTCCCAAGGAGAAGCGCGTTGAGGTAGTTGAGCGTATCGCGCGAATGGACAGGGCACAGCCCGAGGTCGTAAAATCCATAGAGCACGCTCTTGAAAAGAAGTTCGCAAGCCTTGTTACTATGGACTCCATGGAGGTCGGTGGTATCAACTATGTTGCAGAGGTCATGAACAACGTAGACCGTGCAACCGAGAAGTTTATCTTCGATGAGCTGTCCGCGCGCGACCAGAAGCTGGCAGACCTCATCAAGCAGAAGATGTTCGTATTCGAAGATATCGTCAATCTGGACGCGCTGTCTATACAGGCGTTTACAAAGGAGATCGATCCCAAGGATCTTGCGGTCGCTATCAAGGGCTCTACACAGGAGGTTGCGGAGTGCATATTCGCAAACATCTCCTCCCGTGCAAGAGAGAGCCTGCAGGCAGATATCGAGTATCTGCACAATGTTCGTATGCGTGATGTTGAGGAAGCTCAGCAGCGTATCGTTTCCGTCATCAGACGTCTGGAGCAGGAGGGCGTGGTTACCATTTCCCACGGCTCGGGCGGCGACGAAATTATTGCGTAACTCTTGGATTTCGGAGGGATTTGATTGGCAGTTTTAAAAAGGAACTCCGTGTTCTGCGGCGGCGGTGTGGATATTTCCAACAGGGTCGTTATCACACGCCCGCCTGTTGAGGAAATTCCTGCCGAACCTGTTGAAGAATATGTTGAGCCTGCTCCCGCCGAGCCGATAAAGCCAGATATCGCGGCAGAGCTTGAGCTGCGTATGCAGCTTCTCGAAGAGCGCGAGGCTCAGGTCGAGGCTCAACAGCAACAGCTTGCGGCGCTGAAGGATCAATACATAGAACAGGGCAAGGACGTGATCCTTGAGGCAAAGCGCCGTGCAGAAAGCATTATCGAAGAAGCTAATGCAAACGCTGCGCAGATCGTGTCTGACGCAGAAGCTCAGCGCGATGATGTGTTTATTAAAGCGCGTGCAGAGGGCTTTGAGCAGGGCAAAAAGGACGGCGTTGAGGCGTGCATCGCAGCGGAAAGAGATGTTCTTGACGAGGCAAAGATGTTCGTTGAGAGGATAAACTCCGAGAAAGAGGCGCTGTTTGAGGGCTACGAAAGAGATATCTACGACACTGTGATGACTATAGCGAACAAGATAACGCTTGACAGTCTGACCGCAAAGGACGGCACAGTGGTCAAAAAGCTTATCAAGAAAGCGGCGAAGGATTTCCGTAGCACCGAGCGTATCCGCATTACGCTGGATAAAAACGGTACATCGGAGGAGCTTGCCGCAGACTATGAATATTTGAAGGAGCTTTGCGGCGGCGTTCAGCACGTTGAGGTAGAGCTTCTGCCTGACGCCGAGCCGGGAACTATCATTGTTGAGAGCGGCGGCGAGATAATAGACGCAGGCGTAAATACTCAGCTTAGAATGATACAGGAGCTTGGCGAGGGCAAATTCAATGTACCGCGCAAAAGGCGCACTGCTAAAAAGAAGTCTGAGCCTGAAGAAGAATGATTAACACAGCGGAGGTCGCAATTTGGATTTTTCAGCATTTCGTGATGAGATAACTAAATATGACACCTTCCGTTACATGGGTAAGATCGAAAAGATCGTTGGAATGACCATCGAAGCAAGCGGTCCTACCTGTAATATAGGCGATGTATGCCGCATATATTCAAAGGATATGTCGTCGTTTATAAATGCAGAGGTAGTAGGCTTCAACAAGGAAAATATCCTGCTGATGCCCTACACAGACATTGAGGGCATAGGGCCGGGCAGTATCGTTGACAACACAGGTGATAAGCTTGTGCTGAAAGCGGGATACGCGCTTGTCGGCAGAATCGTTGACGCGATGGGAAATCCGCTTGACGGCGGCGAGCAACCTAATTGCCCCGATACTATATCAATAACAGGTATTCCTGTTAATCCTTTTACAAGACCCCCGATAAGGGATACTATAGAGCTTGGCGTTAAAGCCATTGACGGTATGCTCACCATGGGCAAAGGACAGAGAATGGGCATATTCGCAGGCTCGGGCGTCGGTAAGTCAACGCTGATGGGCATGATAGCGCGAAATGTCAAGGCCGATGTAAACGTTATTGCGCTGGTAGGAGAAAGAGGACGCGAGGTGCGTGAGTTCATCGAGCGTGACCTCGGCCCCGAAGGCATGGCGCGTTCCGTGCTGGTTATTGCAACGTCAGATCAGCCCGCAATGATGCGAAGCAAGTGCCCACTCACCGCGACAGCAATTGCAGAGTATTTCATGAAGCAGGGCAAGGACGTGCTGCTCATGATGGACAGTCTTACGCGTTACGCTATGGCGCTGCGTGAGGTCGGACTTTCGGTCGGCGAGCCGCCTATCGCAAGAGGATATACACCGTCTATCTACAGCAATATGCCAAAGCTGCTGGAGCGTGCGGGAAACTTCCCCGAAGGCTCTATCACAGGCATCTACACCGTGCTCGTTGAGGGCGACGACACCAACGAGCCTATTGCAGATACAGTCCGCGGTATCATTGACGGACATATCATTCTTTCGCGTAAGATCGCGGCGCAGAACCATTACCCCGCGATAGATATATTACAGAGCGTCAGCCGTCTTATGTCGGAGATAGCTCCGCCTGAGCACAAGGACGCCGCGGGCAAACTCAGAAATCTGCTTTCGATGTACAACAGCAATTCCGATCTGATATCTATCGGCGCGTATAAGCACGGTACTAACCCAGCGCTTGACGAAGCTATA
Source organism: Oscillospiraceae bacterium (assembly GCA_045591905.1). GTDB lineage: Bacteria > Bacillota > Clostridia > Oscillospirales > Ruminococcaceae > CAG-115. The sequence continues at coordinate 21,744 of JAZNTS010000034.1, forward strand.
AATAAGATCGACAGGATTAATGACTTCCTGATGCAGAAAGTCGAGCAGTCCTACAGCCTTGAGCAGACCGTAAGGCTGCTGCTTCAGGCGGTGAACGATGACGCTGTATAAGCTTGAAATAAGGGTGAATTTTTATGAAGAAATTTCAGTTTTCCCTCCAGAAGCTTATGGATTTCCGCGAGCAGGAGCTTGATCGTCAGAAGAACACACTGAGTGCGCTACGCTTAGAGCTTCAGAATATCGAGGAGGCGGCCGAGGCGCTGAGAGTCAAGGTGTCCGAAGAAAGCGCAGAGCTTGAGCGAAAATGCGCACAGGGTGCACAGGCTTATGAGATTTCCGTCAGAAAGCGATATATAGTAACGCTCCAGCAGGATATACACCTGAAAGAAGCGCAGGCGGCTCAGAAGCGAGCGGAGGTCGAGGCTCAGCTTAATGTGGTCGTAGAGGCGACTAAGGACGTAAAGACCCTCGAAAAGCTGGAGGAAAAGCAGCTTGAGGAATACAAGGCGCTTGAAAACAAGGAAAACGAGCAGTTTATCGAGGAATTCGTTTCCAATGCTTCGATAAGGAGCATGACTTAAAATGATATCAAGGCATACGCCATGATATATATTATTATAATATTGTAAGGAGGTGAAAGAAAAAGTGGCAGTTTCAATGAACGCCGGTTTCATGCGAAGCGATTACATGATATCCGACGCTGCACTGCCGATGCGAATGGAGGAGCTTGAGCAGGCGTCCCAGTTCTCTTCGATACTCGGTGAGATGGGCAAGGTCACTGCAAACGAGGCTGTACCGGCTGACGCGGAGACCGCAAAGCTCGCTAATACGGTCGTAATGCAAGAGCAACCGACGGATAATGCTTCCGCACTTAGCAAGGAGGATCTTAAAGAGCTTGCAATGGCGGTAGTTCGCGGCGAGATGAAGCTTGACGAGATTCCCGAGGAGTACGTTACCGACGTGCTTGTTATGGTAATTGCGATGATGTTGCTTGGTATTCCCGAGGACGAGATACCTGCTTTGGAGGAAGCGTCTGAAGATACCGAAGCTGTTGAGCCTGTAAGGCTTGACATTGCGACAGCGGAAGCATTTATCAACGTAGTCCGCGAGAACGATGAAGCGCAGGTTACCTTAGATATCATTAAGACTATCCAAGGGCAGACAGAGCAGCTTGATATTCCACAGGAGATGAAGCAGGCGCTGACAAAGCAAATGCAGACCGTCATCTACACGATGAACGAGCACGCTGCACAGGCAGCAACATCTGATGCCGTCGATGTGGACTCTGATATCAGCGATATCGACGCGGCAGAACTTCCCGCAGGCGTTGAGGCTATCGAAGCCGTAACAGAGCAGGCTGTAACGCAGAATTCTTCGGCACAGCAACAGCAGATGTCACAGGAGCATACGGCACAGGCGGCACAGCGCTCTACGCAGACGGTGCGCACAGCGGATACTGCAAAGCTTGACGAGGAATTTGAGCAGCTGAGAAAGGCAATGACCGATTTCACTGTGAAAAAGACCGAATCCGAGCAGCAGAACAACGCAGTTCAGACCAATGTCGTTGAGAACACGTCAAAGAGCAGGCTGGTTTCCAAGTCCGATGAGCTTATGATGCTGAAAAATGCAGCTAAGCCCGCAGCGAATGAAGTAAATGCAGAGCCTACAGGCGAAGCAATTCTTCCCCAGACTTTATCAGAGCAGCTTCCCGCAGTGTTCACAAGACCCGACGGCACCGAGATATCGGTTAAGCCTGAGGAAGTAGTTCGTCAAGTGACAACAAGCATTATCGAGCAGACGACAGTATCGGCAGAGGGTGACACCGAGTATAGTGTTACGCTTAATCCTGAGGATCTCGGAAGCATCACGGTAAAGCTCACAAAGACGATTGAGGGCTCGCTTTCCGTAAGCATTATGGCAGAGAACGCAAAGACTCAGCGTCTTATCGAGCAGAACAGCGCGGCTATCCAGCAGGGACTTCGCGAAAACGGCATAGAGCTTGAAAGCTGGCAGACCGTAAACGAGTCGCAGCAGGAGAACAGAGCCGAGGACTACAACGGCAGCAGCAAAAATCCCTATTATCACGCAGAGGACGAAACCGAAAGCGCAGATGAGGGTGACAACAGCTTTGCAGAGCTGATATCGGCAATGTAAGCTGAAAAAATCTTACGAAAGGAGAAAAACATGGCAGATACCACTATTACAAGCACGCTCACAAGCTATGAGCAGATACAGGCTAATCACGAGAAATATGCGGATAAGTTTTCCGATGCAAACGCGGAGATAGTTAATTCCGAAACATTTCTTAATCTGCTGGTTGCGGAAATGACAAATCAGGATCCGCTGGAGCCTACTTCAAACACTGAGTTCGTTACTCAGATGGCACAGTTCACACAGCTTCAGTACGCACAGGATTCCAGTACATACGCAAAGGCTAACTACGCGGCTTCGCTTGTCGGCAAGACTGTTACCGCTATCAAGATGGACGGCGCAGAGCAGGTTACAAAGACAGGCGTTGTTGAGAATGTAACCAAGAGCGGCGACACCTACATCGTTAAGGTTGACGGAGTTTCCTTTGATATCTCCAAGATAACCGCGGTTTCCGAAACAGCGTCCAAGGACACAGGCACAAGCACCGACACGATGATATCGACAGGCTCGGCACTGGGTGATCAGATCTCCAGAGCTTCGATGATGATCGGTCTTAACGCTACCGTACAGGCGCAGACAAGCAGCGGAAAGGTTGTTGACGCGGGCACGATCAACGCTATTCAGATCAAGAACGGCGAGATCCACGTTGTGATCAACGATATTTCCTATAAGCTCACCGATGTGGTTGAGGTCGCATACCCCGATTACAACATTCCCTCTGTAGAGGATACGCAGAGCGGCGAGAACACAGCTACAGCACCCGAGCAGCCCGAAGAGGTTGAAGAAGAGCTGGCAGCAGATGAAACTATAGGCACGGATATCGAGGATATCGAGGATCCGATTTGACAGTATAAGCATGGAGGCTTGATGTTATGCTGATAAGCGAATACTTGGCGCTTCGCAATCAGATCAGCGTTACCACGGGAACAACGGTTTCCTCGGGCATTCAAACAGCTTCAACGGAGCAGGCTCCGCAGGAGGGCTCGTTTGCGGCGGCTTTGCAGGAAAAGCTTGCAGAAAAGCAGCAGACAGGCGGCGTGGAGTTTTCCAGACACGCAATCCAGAGGCTGGAGCAGAGAAGCATCGACATTGCCGAGGGCGACACCCTTGAAAGACTTAACAGAGGCGTGGAGATCGCTGCTGATAAGGGAAGCAATGAAACACTTGTCCTTGTGGATCAAACAGCATTTGTTGTAAGCGTTAAGAACAACAAAGTAATCACTACTCTCTCAAACGAAGATCTGAGAGGAAACATTTTCACAAACATAGATTCCACCGTTATAATATGAACGGACCTTGACAGGAATTCATGCCGATGCTGCGACTGAGCAAAGGCTAACGATGGATCTTGTTACTAAACATAATATGGAGGTCACAAAATGGTAAAATCACTTTATTCGGGCGTTACAGGTCTTAAGACACACCAGCAGAAGATGGACGTTATCGGTAACAATATCGCAAACGTAAATACAACAGGCTTCAAGACCAGCGTTGTAACTTTCTCCGACGTATATTATCAGACAAAGAAGACCGCAAGCGGCACTACCGCTACACTTGGCGGTACTAACCCCAGACAGGTCGGCTACGGCGTTCAGATGAACACTACCACACCCAACATGACACAGTCGGGCTTCACTTTCTCCGACAGCATCTATGATATGGCTATCGATGGTGAGGGCTTCTTCCAGCTGATGGACGGTGCAGGAAACGTGTTCTATTCCAGAGCAGGTATCTTCAATGTTGACGAAATGGGCTACCTCGTTGACGCAAACGGTTATCATGTTCTGGGTGTTTCGGGTGACTCCACAAGCCAGCCCGGCAGCTCTGAGATAATCCGAATCACAATCCCCGAGACTGAGGCAAAGTGCTCCTCTGCAACAAAGCTTGTAAACGGAACAAATGTTACTATCTCCGTTTCTGCTCCCTCCGACAACACCGATATGTCGGTTACATTTACCAATGCGCAGTACCCCTACGCTACATACGCAAACGGAATCCTCAATATCTTCTTCGATATGTCTAAGCAGTACAACTCCGATGTTGAGTTTGAGGCTGCTATCCAGTCTGCTATTGCAGCGGGCGGTGTTACACTTCCCGATGATGTTGAGCTGAAGTTCGAATTTGAGACAATTCCCGATGATCCCGACGCAAAGATCGCAAGCAACACTATCGAGGCTTGGAACTATGCGACCACATCTGCTTCGGGTGAGGGCTACTGGCAATACACCTATACAGCAAAGGACGGCTCTACTGAGATCAAGAACGCTCAGCTTGCATTTGATACCGATGATCTTACTCAGAACGGTAAAAAAGTGACTATCGCGTGGAGCGCTACCAATAAGGACACAACGGTTACAGGCCCCACTGTCGATCCCGCCACCGGCGCGATCACAGGTGACTGGACCATCACTCTCTGCCCCAACTCCACATCTTCCGAGATAAACTCTGCTATTGATAAATACATTGAGGCACAGGAGCTTGCTGGCAAGACTGTTCCCTCTCTGAAGTGCACAAAGTTTATCATGCCCTCTGAGGACAATAACAGAAGTGCTGCTATCACAGCTATGACAGCAGCGACTCAAAACCCCATTACACTTGAGGGTACAGAGGAAGGCTCTCTCGGCGTAAGCATTACAGCTACCGAGGCAGGCGAGTATGCAAACAACTATAAGATAGTATTTGCTTATTCCGCAAGCTATGAGAATACAAAGGCTGTTTGGGACGAGAACACTCTTACCATCACAGTATGCAACGACACAACTCTTGACCAGATCAACGCGATGGTTGAAAAGGCTGCCAACGGCGACGCCAAGAAGCTGCTTGAGATCACAGGTATGACAGAGCTTAACGATATGAACGCTGCTGCAAGAGAGGCTCTCTTCGGCGGTAACCCCTCGCTCTCTCTCGGCGGCGGTGCAGATAGCTTCTACACAGAGGTTGCTAAGTATCTGACAACATTCGGTTTAACAGATGGCCGCAAGGGCGCTGAGCAGAGCTATAAGGATCTTGAGAACGTTACCGTTCAGAATGACGGTACTATCATCGGTCTGCACAGCGTTCACGGCTATCTGACTCTCGGCAGAATCGATATCGCAACATTCGACAACCCCAACGGTCTTGATCAGGTAGGCGGTACAATGTTCGCTGAAACAGTTGCTTCGGGCGAGGCAAAGGTCGAGGTAGCAGGCTCCAACGGCGCAGGCGAGGTAGTTTCCGGTGCGCTGGAAATGTCCAACGTTGACCTTTCTCAGGAGTTCACAGACATGATCACCACACAGAGAGGCTATCAGGCAAACTCCAGAGTTATCACAACATCTGATACAATGCTTGAAGAGCTGCTCAGCCTCAAGAGATAACATTTTTGACTGATTAACGGCAGCCCCCGTCTTGCGGGGCGGGGGCTTAGCTGTTGAGGTAATATTATGATATTTTTAACAAAGCTTGACGGTAAGGAGTTCCTGCTAAATGAGCAGCTTATTGAAACCGTCACCGAAACTCCCGATACAGTTATCGTGCTGTCGAACGGGCATAGCTGCATCGTACGCGAGAGCATGAGGGAGATACAAACCAAAATTCTTGAATACGACAGGAATCAGCGCCGCCGTGTGCTCAGACGCAGAGCCGCAGCAGACGATGAGCCTTTAACATAATCCACGGACAAGCCGAGGCTTTCCGAAATATATATGACAGCAATAATCTCAATTACAGAAAAGCGAGGGATTTATTTTGAATATTTCACTTATCATAGGCTGGGTTATCTCATTCGGCCTGGTTGTTTTCGGTATCTTTGACGGCGGTCAGATCATGTGGTTCGTCGAGGTAGCTTCTTTGGCTATCACGGTCGGCGGTACTATCGGCTGTCTTATCGCGTCGTTCCCGATGTCGTATCTTGCGGGTGTACCCAAGAAGTTTGGTATGGCGCTGTTCCCCAAGAAGTACAAGCCCGAAAAGTATATCGATGATATCGTTGAGTATGCAAAGATCGCAAGAGGACGCGGTCTGCTTGCACTCGAAGAAAGTGCAAACGGTTGTCAGGATCAGTTTATGAAGTCTGCGCTCATGCTCATCGTTGACGCGAATGACGCTGATAAGGTGCGTGGAATGCTTGACGACGCCATCAGCTTCATGGTTGAGCGTCACGAAAACGGACGTGCGTTCTTTGAAAAGGGCGTAGGTATCTTCCCTGCGTTTGGTATGTTGGGTACTCTGGTAGGTCTTGTAAACATGCTGAATACAATGGATACAAACCCTGACGGTCTTGCGAGCGGTATGGCTACTGCGCTTATTACAACTTTCTATGGCTCGTTGTTTGCAAACGTGCTTTTTGCGCCTCTCGCGGCTGCACTGAAAAACACTCATGAGGACGAGCTTCTCTGTATGCAGATAATCGAAGAGGGTGTACTTGCTATCGCTGCAGGTTCAAACCCCAGATATATACAGGAAAAGCTTGAATTTATGCTTCCCAAGAGCAAAAAGAAGTCTGATTCTGCGGGTGCATAAGGATTTTTCAAAAAAAAATTAAAAAAATATCACAAAACATTTGCAAAATGAGCAATTATGTGGTACAATATTATAATGGGTGAAATATAAATCGACCCGTTGACGAAAAAAAGGGGGTTGCGTTATGGCTAAGTTGCAGAAAAAGCCGCAGGAAAACCATGATAACGACTGGCTGAACACATACGCTGACATGGTTACGCTGCTGCTTACGTTCTTCGTTATGCTGTACGCCTCTTCAAGTATTGATGAACAGAAATGGCAATACATATATCAGGCATTCCAGTCCCGCGGTAAATATCTCAACGAATATGTAGACCAGCCCGAACACACCAAAGATGAGGGCAACTACATAAAAGACGAGGAGCCGACAAGCAATGCAGGCTCGGGTGAGCTGCCGCAGAGCTTCGATCAGCTTTATGTATATCTTTCCGAATATGTTGAGGACCAGAAGCTTTCCGAATCCATGTCGGTTTCAAAGGATTCCGCACATATTTTTATACGCTTTGACAGCAGCGTCTTCTTTGACGGCAACAGCGCAGTGCTGAAGCGCGAGGGTCAGGAGATGATAAACGGCATACTTCCGGGACTTAAGGCCGTAAAATCTTCTATTCAGAATATCACTGTTAGCGGACATACCGCGGTCGGCATATCTGATGTAAACGATTGGGAGCTTTCCTCCAATCGTGCGGTAAGCGTTGTTAAGTATATGGATTTCAAGGCTGCTCTTGACAGCAAGCAGTTCAGAACAAAGGGTGCAGGTCCCTTTGAGCCTGTTGCGGAGAATGATTCAGAGGAAAACAGAGCTAAGAATCGCCGCGTTGAGCTGGTGATCCTGCGTAACGACCTCGATATCACCGATCCGCAGGTTATTCAGGATATTCTGAAGTACGATTACAACCTGTTCTCCGACCAGATAGACCCGAACGCTCCCGATACGGACGAGGGCAAGCTTCCCAACGATTCCGCACAGGGTATCATCAACTCCATCGAAAGCCTGTTCCCGAGCGGCAGCACGGTCAGCACGTCCGATGGCGTTACAGGTCCGTTTATCTATGACGAATTTGAAAACTTTATAAAGAGCGAGGAGAGTTCCGACGCAGCAGCGTCAGACAGCTCCGCCGCAGAGCAATAAGCCAATAATTAATTTTCCGAGGGGGGATTTCGATGGCTGACGTCCTGACGCAGGCGCAAATTGACGAAATGCTGCGAAATGTTGCATCGGGTGCTGCTCCTTTGGTTGCACAGAAGGAAGAAGAAAAGGTCAAGGAATATGACTTCCGTGCTCCTAAAAAGTTCACCAAAGAGCAGATCAAGGTGCTTGACAGCATTTTCGAAAACTATTCGCGTCTGATGTCCTCATATCTCACCGGTCTGCTTCGATTGTACTGCCGTGTTTCACTGGTAAACATCGAGGAGCAGCGCTACAGCGAGTTTAACAATGCGCTGCCCGACTATGTAATGATGGGTATGGTCGATATGGGCATCGTAAACGATGAGGTCAGTGAAACAAACGTCATTGTTCAGGTGTCAAATGCGATAACCTATACTATGATAGACCGTCTGCTCGGCGGTAAGGGCGAATACAGAGATGTAAACCGCGACTTTACCGAGATCGAGATCACGATCATGAACGATGTTATGAGCTCCATCGCTCAGCTTTTGCAGGAGCCTTGGTCGATGCATATCGAGCTTAATCCTAAGCTTATCGGCATCGAAACGAACTCCAGAGTGGTGCAGACCATCGGTCATGAGGATACCGTAATCATCGTGGCGCTTGAGGTTGAGATAAACGGTGTCAAGTCTATTATTTCGGTATGTATCCCCGCAATTAATCTTGATGAGATCATGGGCAAGTTTATTCCGAGATACACATCATCAAGACGACGTACCGACGCAACGCGTGAGGCAGAGCGCCGCGACAGCATAATGACAGGTATCAGCAGCACCGATCTTAATATTACGGCGGTGCTTGAGGAGATAAACCTTGATCTTTATGAGGTGCTCACACTTCAGGTAAACGACGTAATACCGCTTGGCAAGAACATAAATTCAAATGTCGTTGTCAAGGTCGGCGGTAAGCCGTGGTGCGACGGTAAGATGGGTACCTATAATAATAAAAAGGCTATTATGATTGATAATTTTATTCAGAATTGAGGTATGAAAACTGATGGCTAACGAATTGGATACAAACCTTGAGTTCAGCTCCTATGAGATAGACGCAGTCGGCGAAATACTGAATATCAGTATGGGCTCTGCGGCTACCGCAGTTTCTGAGCTTCTGAACGCTAAGGTCTGGATCACCACTCCGGAGGTAAGCGTTATCAAGGTTGAGGATCTGAACTACACTCGTCTTGAGCCGGCTATCTGCGTTAAGATCGTTTACGTTGCCGGAATCAACGGTGTAAACATGATGGTGCTGAAGCAGGACGACGTTCAGCTCATTCTTAATCAGCTCATGGGAAATCCGCTGGTTATCTCACCTGATTTTGAGTTCGATGAGCTTAATATCAGCGCGGTTTCTGAGGTTATGAACCAGATGATGGGCGCTTCGGCAACAGCCCTTTCCGATCTGCTAGGAACCTCTGTTGACATTTCCACACCTACTCCCTACATAATTGAGGAGACAAATTTCTGCGAGCTTTCAGAGATGGATCCTGCAGATACTGTCGTTTGCGTAAACTTCACACTTAATGTTGACGGCGTAATGAACAGTGAGTTCATGTCGGTGCTTTCTGTAGATCTTGCAAAGACGCTTTCGAGCAAGATGATGAACAGCTTCCAGTCAGAGGAAGAGGAGCCTGCTCCCGAAGCACCTGCTCCTGCGGCACCCGCACCTGCTCCTGCTGCAGCTCCCGCGGCTGCTCCTCAGGCGCCGGCGCAAGCTCCGATGGCTCCTATGCCAATGCAGCAGCCCATGTATCAGGCTGCGCCTCAGCAGGCAGCTTATCCCGCTCAGGGCTACGGCTACCCGCCTCAGTATGCGGCATACGGCGCATATCCGCCGCCCGTACCGCCTGTTAATATTCAGAACGCGCAGCTTCACCAGTTCGACAACATTGATTTCGGACTTCAGACTGACCAACAGGACAACCTTAAGCTGCTGATGGGCGTTCCTCTTGAAATATCCGTTGAGATAGGCACTGCCAAGCGCAAGGTCAAGGATATTTTGGATTTCACACAGGGTACGATCATCGAGCTGGAGCGTCAGGCAGGCGCACCTGTTGATGTAGTTGTAAACGGCAATCTTATCGCACGCGGAGACGTTGTTGTTATTGACGATAACTTCGCAGTCAGAATTACCGAGATCGTGAAATCAAAGTTCATGGACAGTCTTGGTAAAGAATAAAATTAATCATATCAATACATTCAAGGAGATACAGTAATGGACAAGAAAATCTTATTAGTTGACGACGCTGCTTTCATGAGAATGCTGATTAAGGATACCCTCACAAAGAATGGCTACACAAACATTCTTGAGGCTGCTGACGGCGCTATCGCGTGCGAGGTATACGGTGCTGAGAAGCCTGACCTCGTTATCATGGATATCACAATGCCCAATAAGACAGGTATTGAGGCGCTCAAGGACATCAAGGGAACCGATCCTATGGCTAAGGTAGTAATGTGCTCCGCTATGGGTCAGGAAGCAATGGTAGTTGAAGCTATCAAGCTTGGCGCGCTCGACTTTATCGTTAAGCCCTTCAAGCCCGACAGAATCCTTCAGACCGTAAAGAAAGTCCTCGGCTAATTCCGTAAATACAACCAAGGCGGGGGCGTATTATCCCGCCTTTTGGTTTTTCGCGGGAGGAAGTTTTAACCGTATTTTGTTTTTTACTCACCGCGAAAGGAGGGTGCGTTTTGGAGTATTTTCAGATGATAATGGCGCTTATCGGAGTTCTGGCGCTGGTATTTCTGCTGTTTTGGCTTATGAAGAAGCTGAACAAGCGCGTTATGATATCCGACAGCCGCAATATGAAGATACTGGAACGCATAAACCTCGGCCCCGATAAGATGCTTCTGCTGGTGAGTATTTGCGGCAGATGCATGGTGCTTGGTGTGACCTCAAATCACACCGAGAAGATCTGTGATCTCGAGCAGACCGAGGAGGAGCTTACGCGCAGGGACGAAAACGGCAATCCCTCTTTTGGGGAGAGCTTTAAGACCGTGTTAAGCGGTATGATGGGAAAAAATAAGGATAATTAGGAGGAGCGATTTGATAAAACGCTTAATTGAATGTGACAAAAAGCTCGTGATGAGATTTGTCGTGTCGCTGCTCCTGTGTGTTGCGCTCACCGTTGCGTTTTTCAGCGTTTCGGCATGGGCGGCTACTTCGGAAGCACCCGCGGCGGAAACCGTCGAATCAGGGCTGAAGCCGGGGGATTATCTCGACAATGAGGCGGTAGACGTTGGCAACGACGCAGGCTCATCTGTTTTGCAGGAGCTTATCGGAGTGGACGCTTCGCAGCCGTTAGAAGTCATTCTGTTGCTGACGCTGCTTGCACTTGCTCCGTCGCTACTGATAATGATGACCTGCTTTACGCGTATCGTCATCGTTTTGAGCTTTTTAAGAAGTGCAATGCAGACGCAGAGCACACCGCCAAACATGGTAATTACAGGCATGGCGCTGTTTTTAACTATATTCATAATGGCACCCGTTTTCGGTGAGATAAACGAGGTTGCTTATCAGCCATATGTAAACGAGGAGATCACGACAGAGCAGGCTCTCGAGGCGGCAACAGGTCCCATAAAGACTTTCATGCTGAAGCAGACATCGACCGACGATCTTGATTTCTTCATTGATCTTGCAAACATCGAAGCGCCCGAGGGCGGTTTTACTGAGGAGTACATACAAAACGACCTCAGCCTTACCGTTATCGTGCCTTCGTTCATGATAAGCGAGCTGAAGCGCGCATTCCAGATGGGATTTATGTTATTTATTCCATTCCTCATCATCGACCTTGTTGTCGGCAGTACGCTGATGTCTATGGGTATGATGATGCTGCCGCCTGCGATGATATCAATGCCGTTCAAGATATTGATTTTCGTGCTTGCGGACGGCTGGAACTTGCTTATCGGCTCGGTAGTATCAAGCTACAACTGGTAGCTAAGCTAGTTTTGTTTTAACGTTCCGCGAAAGGAGATGAAATCATGACAGAAGATCTTGTGTTGACGATCTTTCAGGAGGCGGTCATGCTTGCATTTAAGCTTGCGCTTCCCGTGCTGTTGGTTGCGATGATCGTTGGTCTTATAATTGCAATATTGCAGGCCGCCACACAGGTGCATGAGCAGACGCTGTCATTCGCGCCAAAAGCGGTAGCGGTAGGATTGACTTTGTTCTTCCTAGCTCCGTGGATGACCTCGGAATGTATAGATTTCGTGAATTTCATCTTTGAAAAGATGGCGGAAATCCCTATAACGTGAGGAAGCTGCCGTGTCAGAGGTATGGGAAATCGTACAGACCAACGCCATTATCGTAATAATGGTATTGGCAAGGGTAAGCGGTATCTTTACGTTTAATCCAATTTTCGCAAGAAACAATGTGCCTACATACATTAAGGCGGGCATGACTTTTATCCTTGCGCTGGTCTTTACGGTCGGCGGAGGAATAGAGTACACGATGCCGAGCGGTTTGTTACCGTTTGTTTTCGACCTGCTTAAAGAGGTGTTGGTAGGCGCTGTGTTAGGCTTCTTTGTTAATGTGATGCTGCAGGTATTCTCCCTTGCGGGTGAGCTTGCGGATATGCAGATAGGTCTTTCTATGGCGAGGGGCTATGACCCCACATTCGGTAACGCGGGTATATCAACCCAGCTTTACAGCTATTGGTTTATGCTGTATTTCTTCGCGGTGGGCGGTCATCTGTCCTATATCGAGCTGTTTTCGATATCCTATGAAACCATTCCGATAGGTTTCAATAATTTTAATATAAATGTCGGCTACATTATCGTGCAGTATTTCCAGACGGTGCTTACTCTGGGACTGAAGCTTGCGATGCCTGTTGTTGCGGCTTCTATCGTCACTGAGTTCTGTATCGGCGTTTTGATGAAAGCTGTTCCTACGATCCATGTGTTTGTTATAAATATCCAGCTTAAAATGCTGGTGGGCTTTGTTGTATTGGCGGCAAGCTGCGGCGTTATTTCGGAATTTATGGGAGATATGATGGGACTTATGTTCACAAATCTCAACGGAATAATGCAGCAGATGACTGTAACATAGCGTTATTTCCTGCGCAAAGGGCGGTGGTTAAATGGCAGGCGAAGAGAAAACCGAAAAAGCCACGCCGAAAAAGCGCCGCGATTCGCGTAAAGAGGGCGAGGTGCTTCAAAGTAAGGAGATAGTTATTGCTGCCTCCGTGCTTGGTATATTTTTCGCAATGAGGCTGTTTATCGGCTTTATGAGCGAAGTAATGCTTGCCTATACAGGCTCGGTATTTGAGAACATCGGCACAGCAAGGGTGAATGCCGACACTGTGAGCACGTTTTTTGTGAACGGCGCTACGGCATTTATCATGGCGGTAGGTCCTATATGTGCGGTCGCTATGCTGCTTGGAATCATACCAACGATAGCGCAGACAAAGGGTCTATTCACAATGAAAGCGCTACGCCCCAAGTTTTCGAGGCTCAATCCGCTTTCGGGTATAAAAAAGCTGTTTTCCCTGCAATCTGTTGTTGGTATTGTAAAGGGTCTTATAGAGGTTATTATCATCGGCTACGTTATCGTGAGCGAGGTGCTTGCACGTATGCCGAGGTTTCTTGCGCTGATGGATACGGGCGTAATGCAGGGCATTACTTATGCTTTTTCAAGCGTATTCGACCTTGTTATGCTTATATGTATCCTGTTGGTCTTTGTTGCTGCGGGAGATTTCCTTTTCCAGTGGTGGCAGTTTGAGAAAAAGC
>JAZNTS010000035.1:0-4785 GCA_045591905.1 Oscillospiraceae bacterium
AGAACATATCTGCTTTTCACACTTGCGGGCGATGAGGCTCTTGCCGCAAAATATCTTGACCTGTTCAGCAAAAAGAGCGACACCGCAAAGCAGTATATCCAGAAATGGCTGCCCATCGTTGCGGCTTCGCAGTCCGTTAAGGGCAAGGCAGAAGAGCGCGAGTTCCTGCTGAGCTGGGTAAATGTAGTTGACTACGAATAATTAACATACACCAAAACGCCCCGAGAGCAATTCTCGGGGCGTTATCATTTATATGCGCTTATTTCGCGGAGTTTTTGTTGTATTCACGCACAAATCTGTGCACTTTTCCAAGACACACATCAGCGGTCTCGGTTATTCCCGCCGCTTCTTTAAGAAGCAGCAAAACGGCTCTTGCCGCTGTTTCGTCCGTAAACTCGACTTCAAGCTCGTAATCGGTAATGCCAAAGTATCTACTGCGGTCAAGGTCTATCTCTCCGCCATCGAATTTCTTCACGCTGCGCAGCGTAGTAAGCTCGCCGATAAGTCCCACATCGGGCATATCACTGCGATCCGACAGCTCATTAAGCTGCTGTGCGGAAAGCTTATAAGGAAGCGCATCGCCAAGCTCTGCTTCAAACTCAAGTCGGGAATGCTCCGCGCCGTTAGGCAGCTTCATCTGCAAATAATACAGCCCGCCAACATAGCGCACTCGACAGGTGATATGCGAATTTATGAGCGAAAGCTCAGGCGTATCGAAATAGTAGTTCGTCTGACTAAACTCAGTATCCCAACCGTACATAGAATAAAGCTTTTGATACTGTGCCTCGGTAAGCATCAGCTTAAATTCATTCTCGACCATAACACACTCCTATACATATCCCCAAAGTCCTCGGACGTTCACCTCGCCCGAATTTACCTCAAACCTGCCGTTTTCGTCACGGCATATGAGAAAGCCGCTCTGCGCGATATCCTCGGCAAAGGCTGTGCGATGCGTATCGCCGCTTATAAGCCGCACCTCGCGTCCAAGCGTGATGCAACGCGCCTTGTATTCGTCATAAAGCTGCGAAAAAGATTTTTCGCTGTACTGCGCTATTCTCTCCGCCAAAGCCTTTGCAAGCTGTATCCTGTCGGGAGCAATCCCAGCCGCCGACATAAGCGAACAGCCGTGCGGTATCCCCGCAGATGTGAAATACTCCGCGCTCTGCGTTACATTTACGCCAACGCCGCAAATGATGTCGATGCTGTCACGTTCACACACGCTCTCGCATAAAATACCACAGAGCTTACCGCCGCGAAAAACGATGTCGTTAGGCCATTTTATCATGACCTCTTCCCCGACAAGCTCCTCCAGCACCGCGCACACCGCCGCACCCGCGGCAAGCGTAACGGTTTCGGGAGCGCTCGGCTTATGCAAAAGCACCGACAGCGGCAGCATACCGTCCTCGTCAAGCCAAACATGACCCATTCTGCCGCGGCCCTCGGTCTGTTTAAGTGCGGTTACCGCATCGCCGTGGCAAAGCTCAGCACGATGCTGCTTCAGCCAAGTATTTGTCGAGCCGACCTCCTTAAGCTGTATCAGCTTCATTTTTCAATATTAAGCGCGATAATATTCATCTTTATCTCGCCGCTGCTGGATATCTCAATAACGCCGTAGGTAGGCTTATTGTGGTTTCTGGGAGAGTCGGGGCTTCCGGGGTTCATCACAAAAACGCCCTCGAAATTCTCGGTGCGGTAAAGATGCGTGTGACCATACAGCGCTATCTTGCAGTCGTTCTGCTTAGCCTCGTATACAAGGCGCTCAAGTCCCGCGTGTACGTTCTGCATATGTCCGTGGCAGCAGAATATCTTGTAGCCGCTGACAGTGACCGTCTGCATAAGCTTATGCTCACCGAAATCACAATTTCCGCCGACATACACCATAGCCTTTTCGGGATGCAGATTGCGCACGTCGCGCGCCTCGTTCTCGCCATCGCCGAGATGTATAAACACGTCAGCGTCAAGGTTGCGGTTCACGATCTCGTCAAGCACGGCGAAATTTCTGTGCGTGTCTGACACTACGATGATCTTCATAAAAAAATCCTTTCGTCTTCGTTACATTTGTTCCTATTTTTGACAGCCGCTTATCTTTTTATTTACAGCGGCACATAATTAGCCAAGTATAATTTTTTCTATTATAGCATAAAATATGAAATAATAAAAGAGGTTTTGCAATATTTCCGCTTTTTTCACAAAAATTTTTCCGATTGGAGGTAAACTATATGAATGATAAGGAATATGAGGCTCTGCTGTCCTCGGCGGGCAAAAAGCTGGGAACTTCCCCCGACGCGCTTCGTGCAACGCTTGAAAAAGGCGACATGGCTGCGCTGTCGTCAGGACTTTCAAAAAACGACAAGGCAAAGCTGAGAGCGATACTTGCAAACAAGGAGCTTATGTCAAAGCTTAAATCCGCGTCCTCGCCACAGGAGGTAATGGCGCTGCTTAAAGGCATGAACTGAGTTTACCGAAGCACAAGGAGGATATATGGACAATATCGAGGATATCCTCCGCGCGCTTACGGAGGAGGACGAGGAGCAGCCTGAAAGCTCCTCCGACAGCGAAAACAGCGAAAAAGACGGCGGTATCTTCGGCGGACTTGACCCGAATATGCTGCTCACCATCATGGAGCTGTTTGAAAAAATGAAAAAACAGGACGACAGCGAGCGCCTGCTGCTATCGCTAAAACCGCTGCTGCGTGAGGAAAATCAGAGCAAAATAGATACCGCGCTGAAATTTATGAAGCTTTTCGCGCTGCTGCCTATACTGAAAGACAGCGGAATGCTCGGAAAGCTTTTCTGATAAGGAGGGACACATGGTCTGGAATAATTTGGGCTCTCCGCTGTATAGCGCCGTGGAGCGGCATAACAGCGCCGCTCACTCACCCATAAGCGAGCAGAAAGAAGAAAAGCTCCCTCCCCCGCTTGAACACACCGAAAAGCAATACATAAGCGGCACACAGCCGTTTTCACAGCTTTTCCATGATAGGGATACGCTGCTGCTTGCCGCTGTTCTGCTGATACTTCTGCACGAAAAAGCCGATACGAAGCTAATTCTTGCGCTTGCTTTTGTGATATTTAGCTGAAATATGAATTTCCTCTTGCAAAACTGCCGATAATAGTGTATAATTAAAATATATGTAAAGGCGATAACGCAGTCAGAGTACCCGCATTATCCGTCCCACAGAGAGCCGCGTCATGGTGAAAGCGCGGTGTTCGGACGCGGCGAAGTGCGGCTGCCAGCCGACAGGGGGAAATCCATCACAGTATCCCTGTCCGTTTTCCGCGTTAAGGAGTTTGAGGGGCTTTTTGCGACCGTTGCTTTGGTGTCGTTTTGAAGCTCAAAGCGAAGTGGAACCGCGTTATCTACGCCTTCGCACCGTTATGGTGCGGAGGATTTTTTATTATATGCCGAAAGGAGGTATTATGTTTAAAAAGCTGAGAGAAGAAATAGACTCCATAAAAGCACGCGACCCCGCTGTTCGTTCAGCGTGGGAGGTGTATTTTCTATATCCGTCCTTTAAGGCGATCAGAGCCTACAGACGCGCCCACTGGTGGCATGAGCGCGGACACTATTTCATAGCAAGGTGGATATCCCAGCGCTCCCGCAACAAAACGGGCATTGAGATTCACCCCGGCGCACAGATCGGCAAGGGTCTGTTTATCGACCACGGCGCAGGAGTTGTCATAGGCGAAACCACAATAATCGGCGACAACTGCACGCTTTATCAGAACGTCACGCTCGGCGGTACAGGCAAGGACGTAGGTAAGCGTCACCCTACCCTCGGAAATAATGTTCTTGTCGGCGCGGGTGCAAGGGTGCTTGGCCCGTTCAAGATAGGTGACAACTCAAAGATCGCCGCAAACGCTGTGGTTCTCGAAGAAGTTCCGCCAAACTGCACCGCCGTCGGTGTTCCCGCTAAGGTAGTAAAGCGCGATGGCATAAAGATCGGAACCTCTCCGAACAGCGATCTCGACCAGATCCACATTCCCGACCCTGTTTCACAGCGTCTGTGCGAGCAACTCGTTCACATAGAACGGCTTGAAAAGCAGGTCGAGGAGCTTAGTAAAGAACTTAAAACTCTCAAGGAGGACAAATAAATGCAGATCTACAACACCATGACACGCCAAAAAGAGGAGCTTAAGCCCCTTACCGACGGCACAGTAAAAATATATGCGTGCGGCCCGACCGTGTATAATCTTATCCACATCGGAAACGCGCGTGCACTGTGCGTATTTGATACACTGCGCCGTTATCTTCAATTCCGCGGCTACAACGTGTTCTACGTGCAGAACTTCACTGATGTTGACGACAAGATAATCAAAAAGGCAAACGAGCTTGGAATCACCGCGCATGAGGTTTCCGAAAACGCCATCAAGGAATATTTCACCGATGCAGACGGTCTGAACGTGCGCAGAGCAGATGTTCACCCCAAGGTTACCGAAAACATGGATATCATTATTGATATCGTTAAGACTCTTGTTGACAAGGGCTTTGCTTATGAGGCAGGCGGTGATGTTTACTTTGACACCACAAAGTTCCCCGAATACGGCAAGCTTTCGCATATGCCGCTTGAGGATCTTCAGGCAGGTGCGCGTATCGAAGTCGGCAGCTTAAAGCGCGACCCGATGGATTTCGCTGTGTGGAAAGCCGCAAAGGAGGGCGAGCCTTACTGGGATTCCCCGTTCGGAAAAGGCCGTCCCGGCTGGCATATCGAGTGCTCCGCCATGAGCCGCCACTACATCGGCGACACCATTGATATCCACGGCGGCGGCGCTGACCTCATCTTCC